>DASWDA010000017.1:0-47706 GCA_036395695.1 Gemmatimonadales bacterium | reverse complement strand
TCCGCTCCCCGCGGACACGACGCACCCGCCTGACACGACGAAGGTGCGCCCGGACACGAGTGCCTCAGCACACTAAGCCGTACGCCAACGTCCTCGAGACGATCGGCTGGACGCCGCTGATCCGGATCAACAAGGTCACGCACGGGATTCGCACGCCGGTGTATGCGAAAGCGGAGTTCTTCAATCCCGGCGGCTCGGTGAAGGACCGGATCGGGTTGGCGATGATCGAGGCGGCGGAACGCGCCGGGAAACTGCGGCCGGGT
Source organism: Gemmatimonadales bacterium (assembly GCA_036395695.1). Lineage (GTDB taxonomy): Bacteria > Gemmatimonadota > Gemmatimonadetes > Gemmatimonadales > GWC2-71-9 > 20CM-2-65-7. The sequence continues at coordinate 47,443 of DASWDA010000017.1, read as the reverse complement.
GGCCTGATCGTCGAAGCGACATCAGGGAATACCGGTGTGGGTTTGGCGATCGCGGCGGCGGTCAAGGGCTATCGCTGCATTTTCACGATGCCGGACAAGATGTCACAGGAGAAGGCGCGGCTGCTGCGCGCCCTCGGCGCCGAAGTCATCATCACGCCCACCGCCGTCCCGCCCGATCATCCCGACAACTACATCATGAAAGGCCGCGCCATCGCGGCGGCGCACGACAACGCGATCTTTGCCGACCAGCACTACAACCCCGTGAACCCCGATGTACACTATCACACCACGGGGCCGGAGATCTGGGAGCAGACGGGCGGCAAGGTGACGCATTTCGTGTGCGCACCCGGCACGGGCGGCACCGTGAGCGGCGCCGGTAAGTATCTGAAGGAGAAAAACCCCAAGATTCGTGTGATCGCCGGCGACCCGGTGGGGTCGATCTACACCGACTTCGCCAGGACGCGCCAACAGGGCGACGGCCAGCCATACAAGGTCGAGGGCATTGGTGGTGATAAGATCCCCACGTCGCTGCATTGGGATGTGATCGACGAATGGGTGCTGGTCAGCGACAAGGACGCCATGCAGATGGCGCGCCGGCTCTCGAAAGAAGAAGGACTCTTCGTCGGCGGGTCGACAGGCGTCAACGTTGTCGCGGCGCTGGATGTGGCGCGCCGCAGCGATGATCCCCAGGCCCTGGTCGTGACCGTCCTCGCCGATACGGGCGAGCGCTACCTCAGCAAGGTCTACAACGAGGAATGGTTGCGCGAGAATCAGCTGATCGACGACGAGCGGCCCACCGTTGGGCGCCTCATTGCCGCCAAGACCAGCGACGCGCCGCCGCTGATTCACGTTGCGCCCGAGGCTTCCGTCCGGCAGGCGCTGAACCTGATGTCGACCTACAACGTCTCGCAGCTGCCGGTTCTGGACGGTGACGACGGCGTGGGCGCGATCTCGGAACAGGCGCTGATGGCCCGCGCCATCGGGCAGCCCAAAATCCTGGACAGCCCCGTGCGCGACGTGATGGACTCTCCCTTCCCGGTCGTCGACGGGGAGTCACCGGTCGCGCTGCTCACGACGCTGCTGTCGCGCACCACACCGGCGGCACTGGTGCGACGCAACGGCAAGTTCGTCGGCATCGTCACGCGCTACGATCTGCTCCACCAGCTGGCGGGAATCCGCTGATGCGGGTGACCGTGCTCACCGGGGGCGCGACGGCGGAGCGCGCGGTGGCGTTCGCGAGCGCGTCGCAAATCGTCACGGCGCTGCGAAGCCGGCAGCACGATGTGCGCGTGGTCGATCTCGCCGGTGGGGGGACGCCGCTCGACGAGCAGGCCGAGCGCGAGCTCCTGGGAGGGGCCGTGGGCCTCGCACCACCAACCGTGGATACGCTCGCCGAGCGTGAACGGCAGATGTTGTCGGAAGGGCTGGCCGAGCTCGAGGCTGTGCGGAGCGCGGACGTGCTGTTTCTCGCCGTGCACGGCGGCGCTCTCGAAGGCGGCACGCTGCAGGCGGTGCTTGAGCTCATCGGCGTGCCATACACGGGGAGCGGCCCGCTCGCGAGTGCGTTGGCGATGGACAAAGACCTGTCCAAGCGGCTGTTTCGTGCGGCCGGTGTGCCGGTGCCCGCGTGGTTCATGACGCCTCCCCCCGTGGCACCTGAGGATGTCGCCACCGCCTTGGGATGGCCGGTCATCGTGAAGCCGTCCAAGCAGGGCTCGTCCGTCGGGCTGACGCTTGTGAAGAAGGCTCAGGACTTGGGCGTCGCGCTAAAGCTCGCGTCACGCTATGACGACGAGGTGATGACCGAACAATTCATTCCGGGAATCGAGCTGACCGTGGGCGTACTCGGCGACCTACCCCTGCCGGTGGGGCAAATCGAGTCCAAGCACGAGTTGTTCGACTATGAGACCAAGTACACGCCGGGCATGTCGGACGAGACGTTCCCGGCCAAGATCGACACGCTGCTCGCCCGGCAGCTGCAGGAGTACGCGTTGATGGCGCATCGCGCCTTGAAGCTGAGTGGCTACTCGCGCGTCGACTTCCGGGTGAGCCCCGAAGGAGACATCTTCTGTCTGGAAGCGAACTCCCTGCCGGGAATGACCCGCACCAGTTTGTTCCCTCAGGCGGCGCAGGCGTCGGGCATCCCCTTTCCCGAGCTGTGTGAGCGTATTGCAAGCCTGGCCCGGAACAACCGGGCCGGGCAAGGGGGATAAAAACTAGACGCATCAAAGGACACGTAGGAGATCAGATGGGCCCGCAGCGGCTGTACGGTTTGACCGTCTGGGTACGACGACTGCTTGTCGCCAACCTGCTCGTATTCCTGATCCAGAGCACGTTGTTGACGTCCCCGAGCTTTGCCGACGCCTTCGGGTTTGCCCCGGCGCACGCCTGGGAGCGCCCGTGGACATTCGTCACCTACATGTTCCTGCACGCGGGGATCCTGCACCTCGCGCTCAACCTGCTCGTGCTGTGGGTGTTCGGGTCATCGGTCGAAGAGCGCATGGGCGGCCGGACGTTCGTGCTCTTCTATCTGCTCTGCGGGATCGGCGGCGCCGCGTCGTCGTTCTTGCTGCAGCAACTCCTGCGGATGCCACCGACACCGATGGTCGGCGCCTCGGGCGCAATATTCGGCGTGGCGGTCGCGTTCGCGTGGTACTGGCCCGACCATCCGGTGTCGCTCTTCCCACTGCCCGATCCGGTTCCCGCGAAGTGGCTCGTCACCTTCCTCGTGGGCGTGGATCTCGTGCTGGCGCTGCTCAAGGTGAGCGACGGCATCGCCCACATCGCGCACCTCGGCGGCATCGGCACCGCGCTGCTCTGGCTCAAGGGCCAGGATTGGCGCGCGACGCGCGGGGAGCGGCGGGCACGGCAGCCCGCAGAATCCAGCGTGCTGGTGTCGCAGCCACCGCGCGTGAGCCGCAGCGGCGCCATTCCCCCCTCCACGCGAGCGCCCAAGCCGCGCAGCGGGTCGGACGCGCGCGCGAACGCCGAGATCGACCGCGTGCTCGACAAGATCATTGCGAGCGGCGTCGAGAGTCTCACGCCGGCCGAGCGCAAGTTCCTCACCGAAATCAGCCGCCGCTTGCGTACGCCGCCGAAGCCGTAGTGTCAAGTCGGACCTCTTAGCCCGCGAGATTGATATCCGCTGGGAGCCTTCCCAAATTGGGCGGCAACCAGCGCAATGCTCGTCAATCTCGTTCCTGAGTTCCTCGCGACGCTGGCCGCGCCCAGTCCCTCCGCGGCGTACCACGAGTATCTCGATCGTCATCGTCCCCTGTTGAGCGCCTACTGGCAGAACTACGTCCTCGATCCGGCCTCGCCGCACGCCGAGCCGATCATCGAGACGGCGCTGCATGCCGATCGCTCCGATCTCCGGCGCCTGCTCGAGGACGTGGATGTCGTCGCCAGCGCCGAAGACGCGCTGCGACGCTCCCTCGAATTGCTCGAGGCCGACTGTCCGGTCGATCTCTATCTGATGGTCGGTGTGGGCGCGGCCAACGCGGGCGAGCTGGTCGTGGGCGGGCGCGGCATCGCGTTCGTGTGTCTCGAGCACTTCACCGGGCGTGCCAACGCGCAGACGTACGGCATGGGACTCGCGCCCGAGCTGCTGCCGCTGTGGATCGCCCACGAGGTCGCGCACGCGCTGCGCTACACCTCACCCACCAGCCGCGCCGCGATGCGGCGGCTCGTCGGCGATCTTGGGGGGGGCGGCTACTACGACGCCTGGGAGATCGGCTCCCGCGCCACGCTGCGCGAGCTGGTCGTCAACGAAGGCGTGGCGATCGCTGCGTCCCAGGCCGTCGCGCCGGGATCCGAGCCCTGGGAGTATTTCGGGTACAACCGGCGGCAGTATCGCCGGCTGCGGGAACTCGACGCCTTCCTGCGCCGTGCTTCCACGAACGACCTCGAGTCGACCGGCCTGGGACTGCGGCTCCGCTACTTGTCGGGGGGAATGAGTCCCGCCGCGCGGCTGCTCGCCGGGAAGGTCCTTCCTGAACGCTCCGGCTACTACCTGGGCCTGCGGCTGGTCGAGAATTACTTCGCCGAGCATGGCGCCGCATCGACGGTACGAGCGGCGACCGAAGAGCTGCGGCAGGCCGATGACCGCGCGTCGGGGATCCAGACCGCATGAGCACGCGCGATAGGAAATCCCCGCCCCGCGCGCGTACGGCGCCGTCGGCCCCCACCCCCACCCCCACCACCCCCGTCCAGGGGGAGCGGCGCCGCAACCGGCCGTTGCGTGAGGTGTTGGACGAGTTGCTGAGCCATACGCGGGACATCGCCCGCCGGGCCAAGACGATGACGCCAGCGGAGGTCGACTATGCGCAGCAACGGCTGGAATGGCTGGCCGACGAGGTCTGGCGGGTGGCGACGGGCGAGGCTACGCCCCCCGAGTAGATTACGGTCGCATGGGGACCCGTGGCGAATTCAAAGTCGCAATCACCAAAGAAGACCTGGTCTTCGCGGCCGCGCATTTCATCACGTTCGCCGGCCATCGCTGCGAGACGCTGCACGGGCACAACTACCGCGCGGCCATTTTCATCGAGGGCGGGCTCGAGCCTGACAGCTGGTTCGTCGTCGATTTTTCCGCCGTGAAGAAGCTCATGCGCGGTCTGACCGCCGAGCTGGACCACAAGGTGCTGTTGCCACGCGACAACCCCAAACTCACGATCGCCCAGGACAACGGCAGCGTGCGCGTGGCATTCGACGGCCAGCCCCGCTACGTCTTCCCGGCGCGTGATTGCGTGATCCTGCCGATCCCCAACACGACCGTCGAGATGCTGTCGCAATACCTCGCCGGCCGCGTCCGTTCCGAGCTGGCGGCGGGGTCAGTCCGCCTCAAGACCATCGAGATCGAAGTAGAGGAAAACTTCGGCCAATCAGCGAGCTACCGTGAAACCCTCGACTAAGCTTTCAGACGCAGAAATCGCCGACCGCCTGAAGCGCCTGCCCGGCTGGCGGCTCGAGAACGGGGCGATCGTGCGCGACTATCCGACCGATGGCTGGCCCACCACGCTGATGCTCGTGAACGCGATCGGGTTTTTCGCGGAGGCCGCGGACCATCATCCCGACCTCGCCGTGAGCTGGGGGAAAGTGCAGGTGAAGCTCTGGACGCATAGCGCCGGCGGCATCACCGCGAGCGACATGGAGCTCGCGGCCCTGATCGAGCAAACGGCACTGTGGCGCCCGAAGGCCGGCGCGAGTGCGCTGCGCGGCACGACGAAGAAGTTCGTGGGATCGTGACGCGGGCCCTCCCACTCGTCCCCTCGACGCGCTCACTTCCCCACGCAGAACGCCGCGAACACGCGGTCGAGCACGTCGTCCGGCGTAACGGCGCCGATCAAATCGTCGAGCGCCAGCACCGCCGTGCGCAGATGGGTGGCCGCCGCGGCCGCATCGACGCCGCTGGTGCGCGCGGCCCAGAAGGCCTCCACCTCGGCGAGTGCCCGATCCAGCGCGACGCGATGCCGTGCTCGGGTCACCACGGGCTCGACGTCGCCGAGCGCGAGCAGGCGGCCGAAGGCGACTTCCGCCAGGCGGCGCTTTAGCTCGGGGAGGCCTGTGCCGCTCACCACGGACACGCCTTCCCCTCCCAGATCTGCCTTGGTCCGCACGACGACGATCGGCGCCGTGATCTCCGCGAGGAACGCAGCCCGCGCCGGCTCGTCCCGCTCCTCGCAGAACAGCACCAGGTCGGCCGCGGCGAGATACTTCTTGCTGACCTCGATCCCCAGCCGCTCGATACGCTCGTCACTCTCACGCAGCCCGGCGGTGTCCACCAGACGGAATGGGAAGCCCTCGATCACCGTGTGGGCCTCGATGGCGTCGCGCGTCGTGCCCGGGATCTCCGTGACGATGGCGCGGTCGGTGCCGAGCAGCGCGTTGAAGAGCGACGACTTGCCCGCGTTGGGCCGGCCCGCAATGACGAGCAATGCGCCTTCGCGCAGCCGCTCGCCCTCCGGTGCGGTCTTCAACAGATCCGCCACACCATCACGCACGACGCACCACGCACGACGCACGGCCGTTTCACTTACCGGTCCCTCATCCTCCTCCGGGAAATCGATGTCGTAGGCGATCAGGGCCTCGAGCTCGAGGATATCGCGGCGCAACGCGGCGAGACGATCGGACAAGCCGCGCTCGAGCTGCTGCAGGGCGCGCCGCCGCTGCGCGGGCGAGCCCGCATCGATGAGATCGGCGGTCGCCTCGGCCTGCAGCAAATCCATCTTGCCGTTCAGGACCGCGCGGCGCGTGAACTCGCCCGGCGCGGCGGGGCGCGCGCCCGCCGCGGCCAGCGCCGCCAGGGCAGCCGCCGGCACGACCAGGCCGCCATGCGTGGAGATCTCGACGAGGTCCTCGCCGGTGTAGGAATGCGGCGCGGGGAAGCAGGCGGCGAGACAATCGTCTATCGCCTCGCGCGAATCGGGATGCGAGAGGCGCGACCGGAAGACTGTGCGGGCCGGCGTGGGGTGGAAGGGCTCGAGGCAGCGGTTGGCGGCCCCAAAGGCGCCGCGGCCCGAGAGGCGGATTAGCGCGAGGGCTGCGCGGCCGGGAGGCGTCGCGAGTGCGGCAATGACGTCAGTGAGCAGTCTAGGTCTTGGCCGGCACCGGCGCCCCACCCCCCGCCCGCGCGCCCGCGACCGGCGCTTCGCGCAACCGGCGCTTGGCGATCAGGTATTGCTGCGGAATGCTGAAGATGTTCTGCGCGGCGTAATAGAGGTTGAGCCCCGAGGCGAAGTTCAGGAACAGCACCGTCATGAACAGCGGCATGAAATAGACCATCATCTTGGTCTGCGGATTCGGCGGCACGCCGATCTGGCCGACCTTCGACAGCCCGAACATCGACAGGCCGAGGAGGATGGGAATGATCCGGAACGGATCGGGCCGCGACAGGTCGGGTAGCCACAGGAATGGCACGCCGCGGAAGATGATCGTGTTCGCGAAGACGAAGAACAGAGCGAGCAGCACCGGCCACGGCAGCAGCATCGGCAGGCACCCCCCGAAGGGGTTGACCTTGTGCTCCTTGTAGATGCGCAGCATTTCGCGCTGCAGCCGCTCCGGATCATTCTTGTATTTGTCCTGCGTCTCTTTGAGCAGCGGCGCGACCGCCTGCATCCGGATCCCCGATTCCATGGCCTTTTGGTTCAAGGGCCAGAGCACGAGGCGGATGACGATGCCGAACAGGATCAGCGCCCATCCATACGCGAGGTGCAGTCGCCCGTGCATCCACAGCAGGATGTTCGTGACGAACAGCGAGACGGGCCGAATGATCGGGCGAAACACGCTCCAGCCATAGGGATTGGCGTCGTCCAGGTCGTGCCCCATCGGCGACAGCTGATGGTAGTCGAGGGGCCCCGTGTACACCGAGTAGCGGAATGTGCCCGCGGGGGGCACGGGCATCGTAATCATGACGTCGGCGCGCGACGCGGCCCTGCCGGCGCGGGGGCCGCCAACGGCGATCGCGCCGCCGAACGTGGGCTGCCCGTCCTCCAGCGCGAGCGCGGCGGTGAAGAAATACTTCGATTTGACGCCCACCCACTCGAACGGGCCGTTGAGCAGCGTCCGCTCGCCGGGACGAATTCTGGAAAAATCGGTCCGCTCGGTTTTGGACGCCTTCGTGACCACTGAGTAGTGCCGGTAGTCGTCGAGGGAGTCTTTTTCGACCGAGCGCAGGCCGTGCGACAGGTCGAGCAGCAGCACAGCCCCATTGCCCCCGAGTCCGCTCACGGAGCCCTGCACGTCGAACCGGTACTGGTCCGGGACGAAGCGGTACTCGAGCCTCACATGCGAGCCCGCGCGTTCGGCGTCGAAGCGAAGCGCCACATTCCCGTCCGGACTCGGCTGGAAGTCCCAATCGTCGAGCGACACCGTGTCGCCGCTCGCCAAAACCAGACGATGACGCAGGAACGCATCGCCCGGGGGGACGAGCTGGACGGGCTGCACCGAGTCGCCGGGGGCAAAAGATTGGTATTGCAGGAGTTCTGCGGACTCGAGACGGCCACCTCGCGTGCTGAACCCCAGGCGGTACAGGGGCGAGGTGATCCAGACGATGCGGCCTGTGTCGGCGGATGGGCGGATGAGCGGATGGGCGGATGGGCGCGTCGCCTCCTGCTCAGCCGGTCGAGTTGAATCGCGGGCCGTAACGCTATCCGCCGATCCGGCGATCCGGCGATCCGCAGGTTTCTTCGTCGGCCAGATGAGCGACGGCGCGACGGCCACGATCATCATGAGCACGAACGCGATCAGCAGGTTGCGCTTATCCACGTACAGTCCTAGGGAACCGGGTCATAACCGCCTGCGTGAAACGGGTGACACCTGAGGATGCGTCGGATGCCAAGCCACGAACCTCGCAGCGCGCCATAGCGCTCGACCGCTTCGTAGGTATAGCGCGAGCACGACGGTTCGAACCGGCACTGTGTGAACACGAGGTGTGACAGTGTGAGCTGGTATCCACGGATGAGTTTCATTACGGCCAAACGCGGCAGTCGTTGCAGCGTCATGGCAGCGTCTCCACAGCCCCCGTCAATTCGGCGCGCAGCGCTGCAAAGGAGGCGGTATACGCGGACCGCTTGGCGCGAATCACGAGATCGACGGCGGGAAGCGTGTGCAGCACGTCGCGTCGCAGGATCTCACGCAGCCGCCGCCTCAGGCGATTCCGCGCCACGGCGGTCGACTGATGGAGCGGAACGATGAGACCGAGTCTCGCATGACCCAAAGTGGTGTGACGCCAGGCCAAATCGAGATGCGGGGTGCGGCGACGATGACCACCCCGACTCCCACCTGCTTCCCAGCAGGCGGTGAGCTCCGCGCCGCGCGTGATGCGCACGCGGCGCGGGTACCGCTCGCGCGTTTACCGGCTCCGGTGTTTGGATGGAATGCGGACGACGAGCTGCTTGCGGCCCTTCTTGCGCCGGCGGGATAGTGTGGCGCGGCCCCAAACCGTTTTCATCCGCGCGCGAAATCCATGCTTATTGATGCGCCGCCGATTCCGCGGCCGATATGTCGGACCCATATTTCCCTCGAGTAAGGCCGGGAAAGTTACCCGGCGCGAGACGCGACGGTCAAGGTTGACTTTTCCACATGGGGCCCGTACTTTCGGGCCGCCCTTGCTGGACGTCCTACCTAAAATCAGAAAATCGTAATGGAGCAATCGGTAAACGAAGCTTGGAAGCGCCTCCTCGACGAAGCTCGACGTGAACTTCCCGAGGCGACGGTGCGCACGTGGCTCGAGCCATCCGAGCCCATCGCACTGGACGACGGCCGCCTGATTCTCGGCGCGCCCGATCAATTCGCCGCGGAGTGGAACGAGTCGAAGCACGCGTCGCTGCTGGCACGCGCCGCCGAGCGCGTGCTCGGCCGGCCGACGACCGTGGTGTTTCGCGTGCAGGAAGACCGGCAGCGGCGGCCGCAGATGGATTTCTTCGTCGCGCCGCGCGAGAGCGCGGGCGTCGCCACCGCCTCCAACGCCGCGACCACGCCGCTCAACGAACGCTACACCTTCCAGACGTTCGTCATCGGTAAATCGAACGAGCTCGCCGCGGCCGCGGCGCACGCCGTCGCCGAAGCGCCGGGCAAGACCTACAACCCGCTCTTCATCTACGGCGCGACGGGGCTCGGCAAGACGCACCTGATGCAGGCCATCGCGCACGCCGTGCTCGAAAAGCACCCCGAGACGCGGTTGCAGTACTTCGGCGCCGAGCAGTTCATCAACGACGTGATCGAATCGATTCACGCCCGCACGATGTCCGAGTTCCGCCGCCGCTACCGCAACGACGTGGATCTGCTCCTCGTCGACGACGTGCATTTCCTCGAAGGCAAGGAAATGACGCAGGAGGAGTTCTTCCACACCTTCAACGCGCTGTTCGAGGCGCACAAGCAGATCGTGCTGACCTCGGACCGGCCGCCCAAGGAGATCCCGGGGCTGGAAGACCGGCTCATCTCGCGCTTCGAGTGGGGGATGGTGGCCGACATCGGGCATCCCGATCTCGAGCACCGCATCGCGATCTTGCGGAAAAAGGCGGAGCAGGACCACCTCGAGCTCACGATCCCGGACGACGTGCTGCGCTTCATCGCGGAGCATATCCGCTCCAGCGTCCGCGAGCTCGAGGGGTGCATCATCAAGCTGCTGCTGTTTGCCTCGCTCAAGAACCGCGAAGTCACGATCGAGCTGGCGCGCGAGGCGCTCTCGGACAAGATCCGCCAGGGCGACGAGGGGGCCGGGTATGGCGGCGGCACCCAGTCGGCGCCGAGCATCGACCGCGTTCAGGAGGTCGTGGCCCGGCGCTGGGGCGTGACGCCGGAGGGACTCCGCTCCAAAGCCAGGACCAAGACGCTCACCGTTCCGCGCCAGGTCGCGATGTACCTCGCGCGCGACATGTTGGGCATGCAGCTCGTGGAGATCGGGCAGGCGTTCGGCGGCCGAGATCACTCCACGGTGATTCACAGCGTCGACAAGGTAGAGCGGCAGATGATGCGCGACCGTACGTTCAAAGAGCGCGTCGAGATGGCGCGGCAGGAATTGTCCGCATTGTAGCCAACAACGGTGGTGTGGGAAAACGCCGACGCTGTGGGGAATGGGGAAAGGGGAATAGCTTTCCAGAAAGCGCCAACAGTCCCAACAGTGCACCCACATCAGGTGACGGTATACAGGTGATGCAGTGGTTGCGGTTTAGGGACATCGCCCACATATCCCCGATGTCTACTACTACTACTAGTATTTCTATATAGAGAAGTAGTACTAAAGACTTTCCTCATTTTGGAGACGACGCGCCCAGTATGAAGTTCACGATCACGCGCGAACAACTGCAGGAAGGCCTGGCGGCGGTGGCGGCAGCCATCCCCGTCAAAACGACGCTCCCCGTGCTGGCCAACGTCCTGGTCGAAGCCTCGAAGCAGAGCGGTGGTCTGCGTCTGTCCGGAACAGACCTCGACATCGCGGTGAGCACGACCGTCCCGGCTGAGGTCGATGCCGACGGTGCGGTGACCCTGCCCGCCAAGAAGCTGGTGGACATCGCGCGCGAGCTGCCCTCCGGTCCGGTGCGGGTGACAGCCGCCGGCGAAGCGCGCGTCTCGATCGAGTCGGGTCGCTCCAAGTTCAAGCTGCTGGGCCTGCCCCGCGAGGAGTTTCCCTCGTTCCCCGCCGTGAAATTCGACAAAGCCTGGAAGGCGGCGGCCGGCGTGGTGCAAAAGCTGGTGGGTCACGTGGCGTTTGCCGCGTCGACGGAGGAAAGCCGGCCGATCCTGAATGGCGTGCTGTGGGAGCTGCGACCCGATCGGATGCGGATGGTAGCGACCAACGGCCATCGCCTCGCCAAGATGGACGTGCCGGCGACCGGCGGCTCCACTGCCGATCTCATCGTGCCCCCCAAGGCGTTGGAGCAGATTCGCCGGCTCTACGCCGGCGACGCCGAAATCGAGCTTGCGAAGAGCGACAACCACATCGGCTTCCGCGCCGGTGGCACGCTCGTGTTCTCGCGTTTGATCGAGGGCCCGTATCCCAATTACGAGCAGGTGATTCCGCGCGAGAACGACAAACAGGCGACCGTCGACAAGATGGCCATGGCCGCGGCCCTGCGTCGCATGAGTGTGGTCGCCAGCGATCAGACCCATCGGATTCGCCTGGCCTTCTCGGGCGGGAGCGTAAAGTTCTCGGTGCAGACCCCGGACCTGGGCGAAGCGCAGGACGAGCTGGCGGTGACCTACGAGGGTGAGCCGCTGGAGATCGGGTTCAACGCGATGTACCTGCTCGAGATTCTCAAGTACATGCCGACCGACGAGGTGCGCTTCACGTTCAAAGCACCCGAGCGCGCCGGCACGATTGAGCCGGTGGGCTGGAACGATCCCGCGTCCTACATGGCGCTCGTGATGCCACTACGGCTTGTAGACTAAACGACGCACCGTGTCGACGGGACCACCCGAGTCTGGGTGGTCCTTTGTCGTATCTGGAACCGAGAGCGTGTCGGGAATGGCGATCGAATCGGGTATCACCGGCAGAACCGGCGGCTCGATGGGGGGAATCTCTGGGATCGAGTCTTCCAAGGCGGGCGGGACTGGCGTCTTGCCGCCGTAGTAGCGCGCCAAAATCAGATCGCGGCGCTCGAGCATGCGCGCCGGACGGAACGCGGGATTCGAGGTCCGAGGCTGCGGCAGCGTCGCGGCGAGCGCCGCGGCCTGCGCCTCACTGAGCTGTGCCGGCGTCACACCGAAGTACGCGTCACTCGCCGCGCTGGCGCCCCACACGCCTGGTCCCCACTCGGCGGTGTTGAGGTACAACTGCATGATGCGGTCCTTGCTCAAGGCGAGCTCGAGCCGCACCGCGGTCACCGCCTCTTTGAGCTTCCGGAAGATCGAGCGGGACGGCGAGAGATACAGGTTCTTCGCCAGCTGTTGGGTGATCGTGCTGGCGCCGCGGTGCCCGCCCGCTGCCCATGCGTCGCGCAACTCGATGAAGTCGATCCCGTGGTGCGTTTTGAATCGCGAGTCCTCGGCGATGATGATCATGCGCTCGAGGAGCGGCGACGAGCTGCGATTCACCGCGCGGCCGTCCGACCGTCCGCCCGTCCGACAGTCCGCCCGCAACCGCATCATCGCGGTACAGCGCGGCTCGTGATCACGCCACCACACGGGCGGCGGCCAGACCGCGAACAGCCACAGGACGAACAGCACGCCTGTCCCTAGCAGAACCCGTGCTGCAATCCTAGCTTTTTGCACCGCCATGGACGTCGCAACCCTCCAGCAGCGCCTGCAACAAGCGCTTGGGCAGGAATTTACCGTTGGCCCACTGCTGGGTCAGGGGGGCTTCGCCGCTGTGTTTCGCGCGCGCGATACCGTGCTGAATCGCGATGTCGCCGTGAAGGTCCTCGATGTCGAGCTCGCGCCGACTGCGACGGCCGCCCAACGCTTCATGCACGAAGCACAGACCGTCGCGCGCCTCGAGCATCCGCACATCGTGCCGATCTACAAAGTCGGCCGGCAGCAAGAAATCTTCTACATCATCATGCGGTACATCGACGGCCCGCCGCTGGGGCAGCTCCTGGAGACGCAGCACAAGCTGTCGCTCGGCGACGCGGCCCGCATCGCGCGGCAGGTGGCTGACGCGCTCGCCTACGCGCATAGCCACGACATCGTGCACCGCGACATCAAGCCGGACAACATCCTGCTCGACAAGAGCGGCCACGTCCTCGTGACCGACTTCGGAATTGCCAAGGCCGCTCAGGCGGCACAGGCCAAGACCGCCGGATCGACGCACCTCACGAGCGAAGGGATGATCGTCGGGACACCGGAGTACATGAGTCCCGAGCAGGCATCCGGTGACCCGCTCGACGGCCGCTCCGACATCTACTCCCTCGGCGTCGTGCTGTATCACATGCTCGCCGGGTCCCCGCCGTTCGAAGGTCTGTCTGCGGCGTCGGTCCTCGCCCAGCAGATCACGGAGCCGCCCGAGCCCATCCGCCGCCACCGGCCGGACGTGCCGGAAGAAATGGCCGTGGTGCTGGAGCGGATGATGGAAAAGAATCGCGCCAAGCGGTTTCAGATGGCCAGCGAGGTCAGTCGTGCACTCGTGGGTGTGATGCCCACGGCGGCGCGTGACCGCGTGCGCGTGCCGCTCCGCCGCCGGCTGCGGTTGATGTTCTACAAGTCCCTCGTGGGCCTGAGCATCGCGGGTTGTCTCCTGTTCATCGCCTTCGCGGGTGGGGCCGCAGCCGTGGCGTACTACGTGTTCAGCAAGCCGCCGCGCGTCGCTGCGCATGCGCCCCTGCCGGACAGCCTGACGCGCGTGCTGCGGGCGCGGCGCGCGCTCCTGCCTGGTGACATCGCCCGATACGCCTATCGTCCCGCCGGTCAGGAAGACACGACACTCTTGCTCCTGACGCGCCGCCGTACCGTGGTCGTGACACCCAATCAGGTGCGCTCCTATGCGCGCGACAGTGTGCGGCGCGACATGGACCTGATTCTCCACGGCGGCCTGGCGTTTCGGTTGGTGATCTACGGAAAGAACTCCGCACCAGTCGCGGACACCGTCTACCGGAGCCTGTCGTTCCGCGACATGATGCTGCTGCGCTCCCAGCTCAACCGGTCCGAGAAAGTCCTGCCTGCGAGGCGTCGCGTCGTCCCGGCCCCGGCGCCGCCCCCGGCCGCGCCCAAGAAGCCGCCACCGCCGGCTCCGCGCCGCCGCACCAGAACCGGAGCGCGCCGCCCCTCTTAACGGCCGGCCGCGGGCTGCCGCGTGACCAGTCCGTACACGCTCGCGGCGTCGATGTGGGACGCGTCGCCCGGTGTCGTGATGACGGCGCCGAAGCGATTCTGCCCGCCGATCGACAATGCCAGGGCGAAGGCACTGCGGCGGAGGCCGCCATCGGTATCGAGCCGGGCGATGATCTCGATCGGCCAGCGCGACGACGTGCCGGGCGTCCGCCAGGCCACCCCAAACGCATACGAGGGCTCCGCGTGGGCCGTGACGTGCGCGACGGTCGACACCGCGAGGGCGCGAATTGGAGCCGGATGCCAGGTCAGGCCGGGGGCGAGCGCGATCCGCTGCCGCTGCCCTCCGACGCGCGGCTGCCCGAGGTTCGCGGCGACCGCGCCCACCGTGACCCCGGGGCGCGCGACGTACGTCATGCCGATGTCCCACCCGGTCGAGTTGATCCCCGTGCCCCCGTAGCGCGCCACAGCAACTCCCGCCGCCAGGCCCTGCGACCCGCCCGCGATTCCCAGGCGCAGGGTGCTGCCGCGGATGCCCGCATCGAAGATGTCGCGTTGGTAAGCAAGGGAGAGTCCGCGCGAATTGAAGCCGGCGTTGATCTGGCGCAGCCGCCCGCTCGCGCCGGGATCCCCGACCGATAGCTCCGCGTAGATCGACGCGTCGCGGAGCACGCCCAGCCCCGCGGGATTGACCCAGACGGCGCGGGGATCGCGCACGTCGGTAGGAAAGAGGTAGGCGGTGGCGCGGTTGGGGACTTGCTGGGCGCCGATGCGGTTCGTGGAGAGGGCTGCTACGCAGAGCAGGCCTGCGGTGGCAAGCCTCACGGTTGCGCGACGATCGTCGAGCGCAGCACCCGGACGGCGGGAATCGAGACCGTTTGATACGGAAACGCAACCGTAATCGTCGAGCTATCGGTGCCTTCGGCGCCGAGATAGCGACCGTCGGCCGCGATGAAGTGGCGCGTCGTCTCTGTCCCCGAACCTGTGACCTCGACCGGCTGATTGGATTGCGTGCCTTTTCCCGAAACAGCGTACGTGGATGCCACGTCGAGGCGCAGTGCTCGGACTCCCGCACGATCCTCCCACGTCGCCACATGGGAATTGTTGACTGCGCGCCGCATCACATCGATGACCACGCGATCGTCCGCCGAGGTCGTGTCGGTCCACTCCGCACCGGGTACCAATCCGGTGCGAGGGAGGCGCGGGTAAAACGTTCGCAACAAACCAAGCAGCTGCACGAAGGCCGCTGCACGGGTCGAGTCGGACACGAGCGTCAGGCTCGAGGCCCCGGACGTCGTCAGGCGGCCGTCGTACACGAGGCCGTGAGCGGCGTGGAGGTCGATGCTCAGCGGCAATGTCGTCCCGGAGTCGAGCGCGATCGAATCAACCGTAAACGTCAACCGATAGCCCAGGCTGTCTGCGGGACCGACAATCGTGGCCGTGAAAAACAGCTTCGTCCCGCGATCGATGATCTGCGTGGCCTGACCGGGGAGTTGTTGCTCGGCGTGGAGTGCCTGGTGCGCTACGTAATGGAGGATGCTCGGTCCAATGTGCAGGCCGGGGGTCGGCGAAGGCGCTACCGGTGGCGCTACCGGTGGCACGGCCGGAGGAGCCACCGGGAGGTTCGCTGGTATCGGATTGGATGGGGGGTTCTTGGGCGTGCAGCTCAGCGCGCCGGCTGTGGCTGCCAGAAAAACGAGGCGACGCATCGGCTATTCCTTACTCTTGGTGCGGCCGAAGATCGCGACCACCTCGGTCTCTTCGCTCGTCACCTTGAGCAGTTTCCACCCCCGCTTGAGCATGTCGTTCCGCCAGGTGATGAGCTTCTCCCATTCTGGGGCGGTCGTTCGAAAGACCCGGAGGTCGGCGACATTCTCCCAGTGGGGAGGATAGGGTGTGGATTTGGAGGCCCTAGGCGCCTGTGTGGTCACAGAGGAGGAAGTGGTGAGACCGTAAGCCGAGTTCTGTTTACTCGTTGGTACGAGCAGATGGTCATCTCTCTGGGATGGCTGTCGCCAGCCACCTCGTGCGGCCTACCCGCAGCTCAAACGACCCGGGCCGGGTCTCGCTGCTTATTTGGCCTTGCTCCGACCGGGGGTTGCCGTGCCACGCCCGTTGCCGGACGCGCGGTGGGCTCTTACCCCGCCGTTTCACCCTTACCCTTTGGATACAAGGGCGGTCTGTTCTCTGTGGCCCTGTTCCGTCGCCTCTCGGCGCCCAGGCGTTACCTGGCGGTCTGCCCTGTGGAGCTCGGACTTTCCTCGAATGACCCTCAAGCCGGCCATCCGCGACCATCGGCCCCACCACTTCCAACGCACAAAATTACCGGGCGCCCCGCCCCCCCGGCAAGCCTTTACTTCGTGAAGCGCCGGATCACGCGACCCAAACTGTCGGTCGCGGCGCCATCGAGCCAAAAGCCCGCCTGATCACTGAACGTGGCGTATCGCAACCGCGACCATTCGCTGGGCAGGAACGTGGCGCGCTCAGGCTCGAGGCCCAGCGCGGAGAGCGCGAAGATGTCGCGCTCCTCGTAGCGCTGCAGCAGGGCGCGCGCACGGCGCTCTCTCAGCCACAGCAAGACGGGCGCCTCGGGACTGGAGAAACCGCGCAGTAAACCGAGCGTAAACCAATCCGCGGGAACAGTCCCCGCGTGGAATGCGAAGCGCAGATCTGGATGCAGCCGGCGCAGCTCGTCGCGCAGCACGGTCGCCCGGGCGGCGACTGCTGCCTCGAGGCCATCGAAGTAACTGCGCAGCCAGCCACGCTCGAGCAATGTGTCATAGCGATCCCCCGCCGGAATTGCCGCGAGGCGTTCCAGGTCGGCGCTGTCCACACCGAGTGCCGCCAGTCCCGCGCGGTAGTCCGCGTCACAGAACCCGCTGCCCATGTAGTGCGCCATCGCGCTGTCGAGATCCAGCGCGACGCCGGCAATGACCTCGGGGCGGGTGCCGCCCAGCCGCGCCAGCGTGCGGTAGGTGGGCCGGAGCGCTTCCCGCCAGAACAACGAATCGAGACCGCAGGCGATGGGTGTGGGGTCGCCGTGGCGGTTCACTTCATTCGGGCCCTGCGAACGGATCGCGGCCAGCCGGACAGCCGGGAACCAGCGAATGCTCGTCGCCTGCAACCGCTCGCCGGTGATTTTCCAAAGGTTGCGCGTGCTCAGCGTGTCGACGATGGCTGCCTCGGGAATGGTCGTCGCGAGCGCGTTGAGCGCCGCGACGTCCACGAATCCGATCAAGGAATCGAGCGAGTAGAGCGCGAAGCGGCTCCACAGCACTCGCATCCCCTGCCGGGTAATCCAGGCGGGGGCGGAGACACTACTGTGCTCCTCCCGGCGCGGGGCCGCGGCCTCCGGCAGCACGGTTGCTTCGGATCCGGCGGGCGGGGCGAGCGGCGGTGGATGCACGGCCACGCGCTCCGGCCCGTTCGCGAGCCGGAGTGGGGACGCGCGCCTCGCGGCCCCGATACTCGCCCACTCCGCGGGCCGGCGCGTCCAGCGCGCGAGCGCCTCCAGGAAATCACGGGTCTTGGGATCGGCGTTGGTCGAGGCCAAGAGACCGCGACTCGCGACGAGGATCAGCCCGTCGCCAACCCGGCTTGCGGCGACCAGCGCCGTGCCGCCGGTGTGTGCCAGCGTCTGGCTCCGATCGTGTACCACGAGTGCGTGGTTGCGCCCGGCGGGGAACGGTTCGAAGCCGGCGTTGTCGAGCGCCGAGTGCAGCAGGGGTGTGGCCGGCGCATCGAGTGGCTGCGCGCCGACCGCGATCCCGGCACCCTGCGCGAGCAGCCAGCGGTTCATGATCCAGCGGTCGAGCGTGCCATCGCCCTCGGCGTATCCCAGGACGACGACGCCCTCGCCGCGAATCCACTCACCGAGAATCGCGAGGTCGCCGATCGTCAACGCATCGGAGAGGCCCTGTGGCTCGCGCCCACCGAGGACGAGCACGGTGCGGTAGCGCGCCAGATCGGACCGCGTGAGGTGGGGATAGTAGCGGCGGTACTCCACGCGGTAGCCGGCGGCATGCCAGGGCGCGGCCGTCGTTTCGAGTGTCAGCGGGTCGGCGAGCGTCAGATCAACGACGAGGAGCCGGCGCGCCTCCGGTTGGCATGCCGCGACGACCATCAAGAGGCAGAACGACAGCCACCTCACCGCCGCGGCTCGACGAGTCGGTTGTACTTGCGCAGGGCGGCCCGGAGCCGGTCGTGCGGGAGGGCGTAGACGCGCATCCCGTTGATTCCCGTCATCGTTTCGGCCGCCACCATCGCGTTGACGATCGCTTCTTCGGTCGCCTGGATCGTGGCCTCGAACAGCGGGGAGATGCGCTCATTGGGGAGCATCGTGACGGTGACGTTTGCGTCGGGCTTCGCGGCGCCCGGGTTGGCGGTCGAGAACGCGACGAAAATGTCGCCGGACGGATTGCCGCCCGTCCCGCCCAGCCGGCCGACGCCGAGCGCGGCGCGTTTGGCGATCCGCTTGAGCTGATGCGGCAGCAATGGCGCATCGGTCGCGATAACGATGATGATCGAGCCTTTCTCCGCGTCCTCACAGCGACGGCCTCCACCAACGCGCGGCGCTCCGGGGATCGAATCCCGGCATGGCAGGAGATCCGGAATCTCCTGTCCGATGGGGACGCCGGCGATCGAGAGACGGCCGCGCGAACCGTAGTTGCATTGGACGAGCACACCGACGGTGTACCCCCCACGATCGGCAGGGAGCCGTCGCGACGCGGTACCGATCCCGCCCTTGAACTGATTGCAGATCATTCCCGTCCCGCCGCCGACGCTCCCTTCGGCGACCGGCCCGCCGCGCGCGCTATCGAGTGCCGCAAACGCATGCTCCTTCGTGACGTGAAAGCCGTTGATGTCGTTGAGCGATCCGTCCCACGTCTCGGCGACGATCGGCAACGACCAATCGAATTCAAAGCCTTTGCGCACGAGCCACTCGATGACGGCGTCGCGCACGATGCCTACACTGTGCGTGTTGGTGATCATCACGGGCCCGGCGAGGAATCCCGACTCTTCGAGCCAGGTCGTCCCGGTCATTTCGCCGTTGCCGTTGAGCGTGAACCAGCCGCCGAAGACGGGATCACCGTTGGTGGCGCCGCGCGGGAAGATCGCGGTGACGCCGGTGCGCACGGGACCCTGGCCCACGACGAGCTTGCCCTGCCCCGCGATGATCGTGCTGTGCCCGACAGTCACGCCGGCGACGTCGGTGATGGCATTGAGAGGCCCGGGCGTGCCGTCGAAGGGAACGCCGAGGTCGCGCGCGCGCGGCCGGCTTTGCGCGAACCCCGGGGACGTGAGCAGCAGCAAGGCGGCAAGCAGTCGCATGTCAGGTCACCAGGGCGTAGGGCAGCAACGCCTGCCGCATCTCGGCAGCCGTTTGCCACCGCGCTTCGCGCGCCTTGGAGAGAGCCTTCATCACGGCATCGCTCAGGACGCGAGGCACGTCGCGCCGCAATTTCCGGAGGTCGGGGGCGGGCGCGTGCTGCTGCATGTCGAGCACGGCGGCGGCACTCGCGGCGGCGAACGGCGGCCGGCCCGTGAGGGTCTCGAACAGCACTACGCCGAGCGAATACAGGTCGGTGCGTCCGTCGATGTCGGGAGAGCCACCCGCCTGCTCGGGGCTCATGTACTCCTCCGTTCCGACCACGAAGCCGCTCCGCGTGACGCGATCTTCTCCCGAGCTGGCGATCGCACGCGCGATCCCAAAGTCCACAAGGATCGCCCCGTCGCCCTCGGAGGAGAGCACGATGTTGTCCGGTTTGATGTCGCGATGGGCAAAGCCATGCTGATGGGCATGGCCCAGCGCGTCCAGCACCTCGGTGGCGACCTGGACCGCGCGGTCGATCGGCAGCATCCGCTCGCGGCGCAGCACCTTCCGCAGCGTCTCACCGGCCACGAACGGCATCACGAACCAGAGGAGGTAATCGGTTTCGCCGGAATCGAGCAGCGGCGCGATGTGCGGATGATCGAATGCCGCCGCGTAGCGCATCTCGCGCAGGAAACGGTCGGCGGCGACCGAAACCGCGAGCTCGGGATGCAGCACCTTGATCGCGACCTTGCGTCCATCACGGTCGTAGGCGCCATACAGGGTGGCGTTCCCGCCACGCCCCACCTCGGTGATGACGGTGTAGCGGTCGCCGAGCGCCTGGCGCAACCGCCCGATGAGTTCGCGAGCCATCGCGGCAGAATAGGCGGCCCGGGCACGCAAAAAGGAAGGGCGGCTCCAGCGAGCCGCCCTTTTCCACCGTCTCTGCAGTCCCCTGCTAGCTGCCCGGCAGTGCCCGGGTCCAGCTGAGGTTGTCGAACATGGCGAATGCGGAGCCCTTGCCGGCGAACCGCACCGCGGTGATGCCGCTCGCACTGACACAGAGCTGTTGGGACGTTCGCGACGTCGTCGATTCGGTACGGCCGAGGACGTAGCCATTCGCATCGAGGGCCTCGATGAACGCCACGCCACCGGGCAGGAGGTTGTGGAATCCCGTCGGGGTCGCGTTGATGCAGGCGAGGACTGCGGGCACGGCAAAGCTGGCTTTGATGGTGCCAAACCCATACTGACTGAAGTCCGACGCGATTCCCAGCGGGCAGACGCTGATGTTGTTCTGGCCCGAGCCGTAGTTATTTGCATAGACAGCGGTCCCCGGACAGAGGCTGAGGGGATTCGAGCGGCTGAACGTGACCCCGAGGCGGGAGTAGATCGAGTTGACCGCGGCCCCGGGGAGGATGGCGCTCAGATCCGGCGCCTGATCGAAATTCAGGTCGAGCTGGCTCGGCAGTGCCCACGTGAACCGGCTGAACATGTCCGTACTCCCGCCGGCGCCGACATCAAACACCGCGGTGGTCTTGGCGTAGAGCGGTCGCGGCATGAAGAAGGAGCCGAGTCGTGCCATCAAGTTCCCCAACCCGGA
Source organism: Gemmatimonadales bacterium (assembly GCA_036395695.1). Taxonomy (GTDB): domain Bacteria; phylum Gemmatimonadota; class Gemmatimonadetes; order Gemmatimonadales; family GWC2-71-9; genus 20CM-2-65-7. The sequence goes on along the minus strand of DASWDA010000017.1, from coordinate 26,333 downwards.
GGGACGCGAGCCCAGGAGCTGATACGCCGGGTCGCACTGCAGGAACGGAGCGGGCACGTTATTCAGTGAAAAGAGCTGTGTTCCGGCGTGGAGCTGGAAAATCTGGAGCAAGTCCCGCGTCGCATGATCGAGAGCACCGACGTCCGCGCAGATCCCGACCGTGACGTTGGTGTTGAACTTCCCGCTCGCGTTGATTTCGGCCAGCGGCGGCTCCGTATGGAAATCGTAGCACGAATTGCCGATCGGCCCGATGCTTCCCGAGTACACCGGCTCAAGCAAGCTTGCAATGCAGGGGCGATCGTCGGAGGACTCGATGATGATCGTAACCGGTTGGTCCACCGCGCCTGCCGGGATGACGACGCCGGCCTGGCCATGCTCCGTGACGATGGTTGTACTGGTCCCCGGTTCGGCCGTGCCTTCGCCGCAATCAGAGTCCGAGCGCTCACATTGTGAGCCGACCCCGATGAAGAACTTGATCGGGAGTGTGCGATCGTCGAGCAACGCAATGAACTCGTCCGTGTCGACGTTCTTCAGTTCCGAGCCATCATCGACGACGTCCACATCCGCCACACCGAGCTGTCGAGCACCGGCCTGAATGGCGATGCGGTACGTGCAGGTGGAGTCGAGGTTGTCGTCGGGGGTATGCCAGTTGGCGTGATATTGACCGTCCTCGACCAGCACGTCGGAGCCCGCGAGAGTGCGGATAACGTCGCCGGTGCAAAGATTACTGATCGTGATGGTAGGAGTGAGCTGCCGGGAGAACACCTGCCCGGCTGGCTGCTCCTGGTTCATGACCGGCGGGAGCCAGAAGAAAAACGCATTGCCACTCGCGTGGCCGCCGTCTTGGATCAGATGTGACGGGCCTGCCGAATAGCTGCGGTCGCCGTGACACGCCACGGCTCCAAGCAAGACGACGACTACGAATCCTGGATGCTTCATGTCCGCGTCGAGAAAGGGCTCAGTCGCAACATGGAGATACATAAAGTGAATTTCATCGCGGGGAAAAACCATCAGACAAGGGATGGATTGAGGGCAGGACGTTGGAGCTACATCCAAGGAATTAGGTCAAAAGGAGGGGGCGGCTCCGCAGAGCCGCCCCTCCGAGGTCGCTCCGGACGCTCCGGTGCTTAGGGAATCACGTGGGGCAGCGCCCACGTAAACCGGCTGAACCCGTCCGTGCTGCCGCCGGCGCCCACATCGAACATCGCGCTGCTGGTGCGCGCGTACAGCGGGCGCGGACCGAGGAGCGCGGCGAACGCGTTCGCGAGGTCGGTGAAGATCGAGCGTCGCGACCCGAACGAAGGATTGAAATGTGCGTCGCACCGCAGGAACGGCGCCTGCTCGTTGGCCAGCGCCTGGATCGGCGACTCCTCGCCCGCGTCGAACTGGAAGATCTGAAGCTGATCCAACAGCTCATGATCCAAGGCAAGTGCTTCTACGTCGGGACAGATTCCAACCGTCACGGGGTTATTGAACCGGAATCGGCCACTCTGGTCGGTCTGCAAGCCGGGGTCGGCATGGTAGTCATAGCAGGCGTTGTCCGCCACGCCGGTTGTGCCCGGGAACTGGTCAAGCAGACGGGGAATGCATTCCCCAGACTCGGTTCGCTCGTCGACGGATTCGACGGAGATCGTGACCTCTTTACCATCGGCAAGCGCGTTGGCCGGAATGAACACACCTGCGCGTCCGCTGGTGGTCACGATGACCGTGTTTGTGCCGCCTCGTGCCGTGCCCTCGCCGCAGTCCGAATTCAAGCGAGCGCACTGTGAGCCGACGCCGAGGAAAAACTGGAGCGGCAGCGTCTGGTCATCGAGCAGCGGGATGAACTCGTTCGTGTTGACGTTCTTCAATTCACGGCCGCTGCTGACGACATCCACGTCCGCGAATCCCATCAGTTTTGAGCCGACGGTGACGGTGACACGGTACGTGCACGCCGGGTCCAGGTTGTCCTGCGCCGTGCGCCAGTTCACGTGATAGGCGGCATTACTGACCGAGATGTCCGCGCCGGAAAACGACCGCACGAAGGCGTTGCCGCACAGGTTCGTGATGGTGACGAGAGGACTCAGCGTGCCGGAGAAGGCTTGGGTCGCGGGGGCGTGTTGGTTCATGACTGGCGACAACCAGAAGAAGAACGCGTTGCCGCTGTTATGATTGGCGTCCTGAATCAAAGCGTTGGGTCCGGGTGGGAACGGTCGATCGCTTTGACACGCGGCGATTAAAGCAACAGCGATGACAGTAAAGCCGATGCGCTTCATAGGGCAACTCCCAGTTGGGGCCTAGTACAACCCCCAGCTGGGCGCGAATCTGGGACGGTTGCGGCGGCCTGCTTGACTACAGACGATTGTCGGAACGCGAAGTAGAAATTGCGGTCAAAAAGGGCGACCCGTCAAGCAGTGAGATAGGTCACGGGTTTTGTGAGCTAAATCACCAATTTGGTCGCGCGAGGCCACTGCTGCTACATAGCGTTGCAGCAAGCGGATAGCCTCAGTGCTCGTTCGCGAGCACCCCCTGAAAATCGGGGCGACTCACCAGACGTCTCCACCACCAATGGACCATGCCGTTGCGCCTGAAGGAATGCTCCGGATGGGTCGCGACGTAGCGCTTGAGGATGTCCATCGCGGCATCGTCCTGCCCCATCAACTCACGCGCGACCGCCTCGTAGCCCAGCAGCTCCTGAGATGGATCGATCGTGGGGTCATCGGTGCGCGCGCGGGCGAGAACGTGCTCGGCACTGTCGGGATGCCCGGAGCGGCCAATCACACTGGCCACCAAGACCTGGCGCACTCGCGTCGAGTAGGGAAGCAGGCGCGCGGGAGTCAGGCTGTCGGCGCGGGTCTGCAGCTGCCACGCGCGCCGCACATCGAGATCGGCGCTCGGCGTCGTGAGCATCCACAGTTGGCAATCGGTGAACCGGTAATTCTGCGGGAAGCGCCGGCTCCCTTCGTCGCACCAGCGCTGCGCCTCCGCGAATTGTGCGATGTCGTACGTGCCGAAGAACAGGCGATCCAGGATCTGTTCCGCATCGCGCAGGTACGCGTCGGCTTCGTACGCGGAGCGCGCCGCCAACACAGCCGACACCACGTCTTTTCGTGCATACAAGAGCCTGCTGAGGGTCGCATAGGCCGCCGCAAGGTGCGGATCGGCGCGCACGGCGGCCTCGAGATCGGCCTGCGCGCTGTCCAGGAGCGCCGTCCGTTTCGCAGGGTCCGTGTCGACGTTTAGAACCCAGCGCGCGTACCGCAGTGCCCCGCGCAACTGCAGACCGTGGGGATTGCTCGGCTCACGTCTGAGCACCTCGGCGGCATGACCGGCGGCGAGAGCGATCCACCGTGCGGCGACGGCAGGCGCGCGCTGCGCCAGCTGGGCGCGCCGGAGCGCTAACTCGCCCCGCTCTAGCGTCGGCTCGAGCCATTGCGGGTCCGTCAACTGCGCCGCGTTCAGGAGCGAGTCTGCCTGCGCAAAACCGGCGTAGGTCGTGTCGAGCGGCACACGGATCAGCGCCGTCTCTTGGTCTTTGCGCGCCCGCTCGGCACGTTGGAGGAGCGTCCACGCTTCGACGCTCCGCGTCGCCGCCTGCTCCTCCCGCACGCGGAGCTCCTCGCCGAGCCGCTCGCGGAGGAACAGCGCGGCTTGCCGTGCCACCGAGTCGCGCATTGCGAGCTGATTCCCGGCAGGTAGCTCGAACGTTTGGCGTCGCACGTCGGCACCGCTTGAACCATCAACGAGCCGCACCGTCACGCGCACGCGGGTGCCGAGATTCTCGACTTCGCCGTCGACGAGATTCGCTGCTTTCAGGGCGCGTGCCACCGAGTCGCGCACCACATCGCGTCCTCGGAATGGAGCCACGCCGCCCCGCGATACGACATCCAGCCCCTGGAATCCGCTCAGCTGGTCGATCAACGCCTCGGTGAGGCCGTCCGCGAGGTAGCCCATCGAACTGTCGGAGCTCTCGTCCTTAAAGTAGAGCACGGCGACGCGATTCTGTGCGAGGCTCGACCCGCCGCCGCCGCCGTTCCGGTGACGACCGAACAACATCCACGCTCCTGCGGCGAGCACGATCACCCCGACGCCGATCCCGACGTTCATGCGCCGTCGCCACATGAGCTGCGCGCGCGTCGGCCGTCGCGCTGCGGTGACGCGCGAAACCGCACCCGTGCTCGCGGTCGCGAGCGCCTTGGCGAACTCTCCCGACGTTTGATAACGATCGGCCGGCACCTTCTCGAGCGCGCGCTCGATCACGACCTCGAGCTCGTCGGGAATCGCGTCGCGCACGATCTTGAGCCGCGGCACGGCGTCGAGTGAATGGCGCGCCATGATCGCCTGCGCCGTCGGCCCCGTGAACGGCGGCTGGCCGGCGAGCGTCTCGTAGAGCACGCACGCGAGGCTGTAGATGTCGCTGCGCCGGTCCACGAGGCCAGAGCCCGAGGCTTGCTCGGGCGGCATGTATGCCGGCGTCCCGATCGCGAGCCCCGTCTGGGTCAGCTTGTCGCCGCCCGCGGCACTGACCGCGCGCGCGATGCCGAAGTCGGTGACGATCGCGTGCCCGCCCGACATCATGATGTTTTCCGGTTTGATGTCACGGTGCACAACGTCGTGGTCGTGCGCGTAGGCGAGCGCTTCGGCGACTTCCTTTGCGATCTGGAGCGCGTCGTCCACCGGCAGCTGTGGCTCGCGGTCCAGCCGGTCCCGTAGGGATTCGCCTTCGACGAACGGCATGACGTAGTACAGCGTGCCGCCGGCGTCGCCGGAATCGTAGACCGGCAGGATGTTCGGATGCTGGAGCCCCGCCGCCAGCTTGATCTCGCGCAAAAACCGCTCGCGGCCGAGGGCCATCGCGATCTCGGGGCGCAACGTTTTCAGCGCGACGAACCGTTCGTGGCGGGTATCGCGCGCCAGGTACACGAGCGCCATGCCGCCGCGTCCCAACTCCCGATCGATGACGTAGTTGTCGGGGAGGGCGGCGTTCAGCGCTGCAAAGGGATCAGTCACTCGTGCTTAACGATAGTTCTGACGCACGTCATCAGCGAGCGCCCTGGCGAGTGTGGGCAGCAGCGCCTGAGGCCAGGGGGAGTTCATGACGGAACGCACCTCGCCCGTCCCCGCGTCGATCACGATCAATCTCACGAGCACGGAATCGCTCTTGCTGGCGAGCGGATCGAGCCGCCCGTAGACGGCGATGCCGGCGCTGGTGCGGCGCGCGAGGTCGAGCGCCGCGATCTCCGGCCGCTGCTGTGCCCGCCAACGCTCGCGCACGACGTCCTGAGACACTGCGGTAAGGGGCGCCATGCTGTCGAGGCCCGTGGTGAGTTCTTGTGCCAGGCGGACCCGCCATGGCTCGAGGCCGGGCACGAGGATGTCGAAGGGCGCAACCGCCACCAGCGTCGGCTGGGGGGCGTGGAGGCGGGCGTACCGCGCGAAGCTGACGGCGCCGGCGATGGTCAGCATGACCACGAGCGACGACAACCCGATGAGCCAGCGCTTCGAGGTCATTGGTGTTCGGGTAGTGCCGGTGCCGCCCTCATCCGTCCCGACGGCATGAGCGCGAGCCGCACACTGCCGTCGGAGTGATACTCGGGCAGGAAGACTACCGGTTCGGGTGGGCGCTCGGACCCCTTCCGGCTCGCCCGACCGACCATGACACCCACGCTCTTGAGTTTTCCCCGCTGATAATGCGTGACGGCGTACTGGGCCACCTGCGCTTCGAAGCCCGCCAGCTCCTTGGGCTCGAACGCGGCGTGGGCGTCGTCGAAGACCATCACCACCATGTTCGTAGTATCGATGACCATGACCATCGCGCTCGTAACGCGAAACTCCCGCTGGATCTCTGACTGCAGCGTGAACTGGAATTTCGGAAGCGCATCGCAGCCCAGCGCGAGCGCGCAGAGGCCCAGCAGCTGGAGGCGGGTCCGGTCGAGCATTTTTTTGCGTAGGCTCCGTTCGCAAATTGACCCGCCGGGCGATGTCGCGCAATGCGGGACGGGTGACCACCGGTTGAAATGGCCCAGCTACCATGGTGGCGCATGGTCACCGTGTGCACGGTTCTTCCCGCTCCGGAACGCCCGCGCATCGACGCCGCGGGACAAGGCTGTTTCGACACGCTGCACGCCGACTCCCTGCGGGAAGCGCTCTACGTGGTGCGGCGCCGGCGCGTCGACGCGGTGGTCATTTCGGTCCATCGCTGTCAAGGCGAAGCGCTGCCTGGCGTCGCACGGTTTGTCCGCGAGTTCCCTGCCATTCCCGCCGTTGCGCTCGTCTCGCGGCACGACCGGGAGGCGACGGAAACACTGCTCCGCCTCGGCGCCACGGGCGTCCGGAACGCGGTCGACTGCACGGAGCCCGATGGGTGGCGGCGACTACGGGACCTCGTGGGACATCCGGCCTCCCCGGTCGCGGCGCGCATTCTCGCCCGGCTCGTTCCCGCGCTTGGCGCCCCTCCCGACCCGGCCCCGCCGGAGGAGACGCGCCTCTTCTTCGAAGCCGTGACGCGGCTGGCTCCGGCGCTCAGCACCGTGCGCGGGTTGGCGCGGCACCTCCGCATCCGGCCCAGCACCCTGATGTCGCGGTTTCATCGCGCCGGGATTCCGTCGCCCAAGACCTATCTCGCGGGCATGCGGCTGCTCCACGCCGCCTTCCTGTTCCAGAACCCCGGACTGTCGGTGGCCGATGTCGCCTACCGCATGGACTACTCCTCGCCGCAGAGCTTCGGGCGTCATTTGCGAGCCGTCCTGGGCGTCACGGCGGGAGAGTTTCGGCGCCGCTTTCCGTTCGAGGTGGCGCTGGCGCGCTATATCGACCTACTCATCACCCCGTACCGGGAGGCCCTGCGGGCGTTTCGCCCCTTCAACGCGGGGTCATGGGACCAAGGCCCGAGCGCCGTAGCGGTCTCCCGGGCGGGGTGAGGTTGGTCAGTCGGCGGCCGGGCGGATCTGCTGCTCCGTCGTCGTTTGATCACGACGCAGGACTGAGAATCTCGCGATGCCGCCGCGCAACCGCTCGGCGAGCTGGGCCAGCTGTTGAGATGTTGCCGTCAACTCGCCCATGGATGTGATCTGCGCTTCCGTCGCCGCGGCGGTGTTGTTGGCGCTGTCGGACGAAGCTGTCGAGATACTGGCGACTTGCTGTAACGATTGTGCCAGCTCGGCGAGGCGGCGTGCCTGGCTCCGCGAGACTTCGGCCGTGGCGTTCACGAGATCGCCCATCAACTGCACGCCCTGATGCAGCTCCTGGAGCGCGCCGTCCGCTTCGGCGGCGACGGCGCCGATGTCGCGGACTTTGACCTCGCCCGACTGCATCGCGCGCGCGGCCGCCTCGATCCCCGTGCGCAGATCGCTCACCAGCTCCGCGACCTCGCGCGCGGACTTCCCTGCCTCGGCCGCGAGGGAGCGCACCTCGTCGGCGACGACCGCGAAGCCTTCGCCGTGCTCCTCGGCTCGCGCCGCTTCGATCGCCGCGTTGAGGGCGAGCAGATGGGTTTGCCGCGCGATCCGGGCAATCGTCTGCGCGAACACGCCGATCCGCTCCGACATGCCCGATAGCCCGGCGACCGTGGAAGCCGTTGCGCGCACCTCTTCCCCCACCGCGCGGAGCGTCGCGCTCGCGCGTGCCACGCGCTCGCGTCCCCGCTCCGCTGTGCTGACGAGCCGCGAGGCATCGACCTGCATCAGCTCGGCACGCACGCGGAGCGACTCCGCTTGATCGGCGGCCTTGGCGCTCTCGCCGCGAGCGCCATCGGCCAGGCCCCGCTGGTTGCCGAGGTCGCCGGCGAGGCGCTGCGAGGTTTGGGTCAATGACTCCGTCGTGGCATGCAGCTCCTGTGCGGCCGCGGCCAGCTCCTCGGCGAACGCGGCGACTTCATCGGCTTCGCGCTGCACCGACGAGATCGTCGTGCCGATTTCCTCGAGCATGCGGTTGAAGCTCTTCTCGAGGAAGCCGAGCTCGTCGGCTTCGGCCGCCGCCGCGCGCACCGCGAGGTACCCCTGCTCCGCTTCGCCCATGACGCTGCGCGCATGGCGAATCCGTCGAATCAGCGTCGCGGGGATGCGTTTCAGCGCCATCGCGACGACGATGAACACGCCGGTCTCGAGATAGGCGCTGGTGTCGAGCCCCGATCCGCCCGGATACAGCTCGCCGTGCGCCCAGGTCGCGATCAAATACGCGATCGACGCGACGAGTACGAGGAAGTCACCGACCGCCTGGCCCTGATCGAACGCGTACGGCAGCACGGCGATAAAGAGTGCCGCGACCACGCCGCCGTGGCCGAACCAGATGACGAGCATGTTGACGAGCGCGACGTCGAGCAGCGGCAGCATATAAATGAACCACCAGCGATACCACCCGCGCTCGTTGATGAGCCCGACGATCGCGTTGAGCACCGCGGCGCCGCCGGCGACGAGCACGATCGTGCCGAGGCGCGTGTCGGTGACGCCGCCCAATTTGCCGAGCACACCGAGAACGAGCAGCGCGGCGGCGATGGCCCAGCGGCGCCGGTGGCTGCGGTCGAATGTTTCGAGGTCCTTGAGGCGCTGCTCGAGCGCGGTGGCGTCGTCGTGCCAGCCACGCGCGCGGGCGGCGAACGACAGGCGGCGGATGGGCTCGGTCACTGCGGCGGTCCCAACCCCAAATCGGATGCGGTGAGAAACGCTTCGACGACATATCCTTCCCGCTCGAGCGCCTCCCGGCCGCCTTCCTCCCGATCGAGCACCACCATCACGCCGAGCACGCTTCCCCCTTCGCTCGTCACGGCGCTGATCGCCTCACGCGCCGAGCTCCCGGTGGTGAGCACGTCCTCGACAATGACGACGGCGTATCCGGACGCGAAGCAACCCTCGATGCGCCGTCCGGTGCCGTGGTCCTTGGGTTGCTTGCGCACGGTGAACGCGTCCAGCGACTGGCCGCGGCGGCGCGCGGTGAGCGCCAGGGCGTAGGCGATCGGATCGGCCCCGAGCGTCAGACCGCCGACGGCGCGGGGAGTCCAGCCGCGTACGCCCATGCGGTCGAGCCCGAGGCCCCCGACGACGGCGAGGCCATCACCGGACATCGTGGTGAGCCGCGCATCGACATAGAAGGACGACCGGCGACCGGACGCGAGGACGAATTCGCCGCGCCGCACCGAGCGCGCGAGGAGCAGATCCTTGAGCGTGTTTCGTAGGTAGTAGTAGTCGCTACTACTATTCACTGTTCCGCTTGCCGACGATGTTTTTGAGTGTCCCCAGGAGGCCGCGCGACTTCGACGAACCCTTGGTCTCGACGAGGGCCGCCTCCAGCTCGTCCGCAAACGCGGTGACCGTCGGCTGCCGGTCTCCAGGCTGCCGGGACAGACCCTTCATCACCGCCGCCTCGAGCGCAGGCGGGAACTTGCGGCTGCTCGCCTCCGACAACGGCGTCGCCTTCCCGCTGAGGAGCTGTTGGAACAACTCGCGCGGGCTGCGCCCGTTGTGCGGATGCTGCCCCGTCAGCATGTAGTACGCGATTTTCGCGAGGCTATAGATGTCGGCGCGCCCGTCCACCAGCTCACCCGACAGCGCTTCGGGCGCGACGTACTGCAGTGTGCCGACGAAGAAGCCCGTGCGGGTCAGCCGCTCCTCGGGTGGGAGCTCCGCGTCGCGCGCGATGCCGAAGTCGAGCAGCTTCACGCGGTGCGCGCCCGGGTCGTACATGATGTTCTCGGGTTTCAGATCGCGATGGACGATGCCAGCCGCGTGCGCTGCGGCCAGCGCGTCGGCGAGTTGGCGGACCAGCGCGACCGCGTCCCCGGGAGCGAGCGGTCCGTCGCGGTGTAGGAAGTCGGCGAGCGGCTCGCCGGTGGCCCACTCGAGCGCGAGATAGTAGAGGCCGTCCGCTTCGCCGAAGTCGTAGGTGCGGACCACACCTGGATGCACGACGCGCGACCCATATCCCGCTTCCCGCAGGAAGCGTTTGACGACGATGGGGTCGCCCCTGAGACGCTCCCGCAATACCTTGAACGCACACGCCCCGCGCTCCGCGTGCTCGGCGCGGTACACCTCCGCCGTCCCTCCTTCGCCGACCCGCTCGAGGAGGCGGTAGCCGGCAATCGACCTGCCGGCCAGGTTTTCGAGAGCCATGGGGGTTGTGCGCGAAACTAACGTCCCGATTTGAGGCTCGGCAAGTGATGCGACGCGTGGCACTGGTTGCAACGGCCATTCTCACGGCTGGCGGCTGCGGACCACCGCAGCGCGCCGGGAGTGCCGAGACCGCACCGCGCCCGGGTCCCGCGTCGCCCCGCCTGTTCGACGCGTCAGGCGTGTACCGCTCGATGGGGGCGCTGGTCGGAGGCGGCGCATTGCCGTTCATCGCATCCGTGCGCTATCTCGCCGGACCAACCCCCGACTCGACGCTTGCGTTGTTCTCGGTGTCGCTCACGAACCAGACGCTCACCTTCCAGCGTCGCGGCTCGGAATTCGTGGCGGAGTATCACGTAGAGGCGTCGTTCCGCGCCGACAGCACGAGCTTGACCGCGGTGCGGCAGATCGGCAGCGACGAGCAGGTGCGGGTGCGCAATTTTCAGGAGACGCTGCGCACCGACGAAAGCGTGATCTTTCAGCAGTTTCTCACCTTGCCGCCGGGCGTCTACTACGTCATGGCGATGGTGCGCGATCGCAACGGCCCCGCGTTTGCGCGTGCCGAGCGGGCCGACACCGCGCCGCGCTTTGCCGGCTCGGGGATGACGAGACCGATCGCGGTGTACACCGCAGAGGGCCGGCCCGAGCGCGGCGCCGTGCCGAAGCTGGTCGCCAATCCGCGCGCGACCTTGCCATTCGGTCCCGATTCGATGCGCTTCTACATCGAGCGCTACGGCACCCATCCCGGACGGGGAGCGCCACCAATCGTGGCCCGGGTCGTCGACGGCGCGGGTCGTGAGCTCTGGCGCGACACCGTGGCGCTGACCACCGGCACGGACGTATCGTCGGCAACGATTGTCGTGGTGCCGTCCCAACTCCCCGTGGGCGCAGCCGAGCTGGAGGCGCTCCCGGCCCGTGGCGGGGAGGGGGAGGGCGAGGGGGATACCACGCGGACCCGCTTTCTAGTGAGCTTCTCGAATCAGTGGGTGATCACGAATTTCGAGGAGATGATGGGCTTGCTGCGCTATTTCGACCGCCAGGATTGGGTGGATTCGCTGCGCCGCGCCACGCCCGAGCATCGCCCCGACGTCTGGCGGGCGTTCTGGAAGGCCACCGATCCGGTGACGCTGACCCCAGAAAATGAGGCGCTGGACGACTATTTTCGGCGGGTGCAGCAGGCAAACATGCGATTTCAGGATGAAGGTGGGCCCGGATGGCTGACAGAGCGTGGCGAAGTACTCATCTCCCTCGGCGAGCCGGACGAGATCGCCGATCTGTCGAACAGCGGCCTCGACCGCGGCGGGCTCCGTGTGTTGCGGTGGACTTATGCGGCGGCACGGCTCGTCCTGTACTTCCAGGATCAAACGGGATTCAGCCGCTATCGTCTGACGCCGGCCTCGCGCGCCGATTATCAGCGCGCGCTGATGCGCCTGAGGCAATCACGACAATGAGACGGTCCGGCGCCATCTGGATTGCGGCGCTCGCGGGGGAGCTGCTGCTGGCCTCGCTGGGCTGCGCCCAGACCGGCGTTCCACCCGACCACACCGCCACCTACCGCGCCGACTCGCTCCGGTTGTCGGGGCGGCCGTGGCATGCCGCCGAGACTTTGCTCGCCGCCGCCCGGCGCGACCCCAATCCCAACGCGTTTCTGATCGTCGAGGGCGCCAAGGCGGAGGTCCACGCCCACCGGTTCGAGCACGCACGAACGCTGCTGGTCGGGCAACCCTGGTTGCTCGACTACTTGGATGGTGAGGCGCTCGCGGTCCTGGCGCAGGCGGAGTTCGGCGTCGGCCGCTACGCGGAGGCGGCCGCGCATTTCCAGTTGGCCCGTGGCCGGGCGCCGGCGGCGCGTCTCCCACTCCTCGCCGTGCGGGCGGGTGTGGCGTTTGATGCCGCGGGGCAGCCGGACAGTGCCGCGGCCGCATTCGCCGCCGCGCGCGCCGGCGGCAAGTTGGCGAGCATCGACACGTGGCTGCGGGTCCGTCAGGCTCGCGTCACCCGCGATACCGCGGCGGTCAGCCAGCTCCTCGCCGACCTGCCGCCGCCCGCCGCCCGGGATGTCCCGATCGCGCGGGCGCGCGCGCTCTTGCTCGGCGGCGACACGACGCGCGCCATCGAGGCGTTCGCGGCGGCGGGGAAGGGCGGGACCCTCGACGCGGCGCGCCTCGCCCTGGCGACGGGCGATTCCGCGCGCGCGCGCACGATGCTCTATGCGCTGCTGGCGCGCGACCCGCTCAGCGACGATGCCGCGGCCGCGGTGAGCCTGGCGATCGGCCCGCTGCCGCCGCGTGCCCCCGACCAACACGTCGCCCTGGCACGCGCCCTGAACCGGCGGACGACCGTGCGGGATGCCCGCATTCATGTGGAGCACGCACTCCGCGCGGGTGACTCGAGTGCGGCGACGCTCCTGTTCTATGGCGAGCTGCTCGTCTCGTCCGGCCTGCTCCGCGACGCGGTGCGCGCGTACGCCGCCGCGGCGCGCGACTCGGCTGCGCGGCCGCTCGCGATCTACCGTCGCGCGCGCGTGCTGGTGCGGCTCGGCGATTCGACGGCGATCCCGGCCCTGTCCGGGTTCACGTACAGCTACGCCGCCGACTCGGCGGCGCCCGGAGCGCTCTACATCCTTGGCGACATGCAGGACGGTCGAGACGATTGGGGGCAGGCGGCCCGCTGGTATGCGGAGCTGATCGCCCGCTATCCCGGCGACCCGCGCGCCTCGCTCGCGCGCTTCCGCCTCGCCGCGCACGCGGAGAGCGCGGGTCATCCGGACAGCGCCGCGGCGCAGTATCAATCCGAGATCGACGCGTCCGGACCGCAGCGCACGGCGGCGCGATTCTGGCTCGGCAAGATGGCGGAAGCGCGTGGTGATGCGGAGCAGGCCAGGCGCATCTGGTTGGCGCTGGCGCACGAGGATTCGGTTGGCTACTACGGCATGCGCGCTCGCCGCGCGACCGGTCTGCCACCGCTGGCATTCGCTCCGCCCGGCGCCTCGGCGCCGCCACCGGAAGCGGTGACCACCGGTCTCGCGCGCATCGACACGCTGCTCCTCGCCGGGCTCGACAGTGAAGCACAGGCAGAGGTACGGGTCGTGCTGGGTCACCCCCCGCAGGATCTCGAAGGCCGGCTCGCGTGGAGTGAGGGATTGGGCGTGCGTGGCTACGGATCGGCCGCGGTCCGGCTGGGCTGGCAGGCCGCGCTGCTCGCTCCCAACGATGTGCGGGTATTGCGGGCGATTTTCCCATGGCCGAATCGTGCCGCGGTCGAGGCGGAGGCGCAGGAATTCGGCGTCGACGCGTTGCTCCTGGCCGCGCTGGTGCGTCAGGAGAGTGTCTTCGACGTCGAGGCGCTGTCGCCCGCGGGCGCGCGTGGGCTCGCGCAACTCCTGCCGAGCACCGCCTCGCTCATGGCGCGAGGGCTCGATGTGGCCTTCTTTCCGGAGTGGATTACGGTCCCGGATCTCAATCTCCACCTCGGCGCCGCGCATCTCGCCGAGCTCCTCAAGCGCTTCGGTCGGGTCGACGCCGCGATTGCGGCGTACAACGCCGGGCCGCAGCCCGTCAGCCGCTGGCTGGACCGTGCCGGCGCGTCCGATGCCGATCGCTTCATCGAACTGATTCCCTACCCGGAGACGCGGGGCTACGTCCGCAGCCTCATGCGCAATCGCGAGTTGTATCGGGCACTGTACGAACCGTAGAAACCCCGCTTGACAGCCTCGCGAGCCATCGGTCTTTTCTAGCGCGTCCACGTTGGGCCCGGCACAGACTCTGCAGGAGGCGGAACGTGATCAAGGGAAAGGTGAAGTGGTTCAATGACGCCAAGGGGTATGGCTTCATTGAACAGGAAGGCGGCGAAGACGTGTTCGTGCATTTCTCGGCGATTCAGATGGATGGCTTCAAGACGCTCGCCGAGGGTCAGGTGGTGGAGTTCGAAGTGAAGCAGGGGGACAAGGGGCTCCACGCCACGAACGTCGTGCGCGCCTAACCCGCGCCCTTCACCCGACCGTCCGCCCCGCCCGATTCTTTGGGCGGGGTTTAGTTTTCCCTCCATGCCAGCGCGCCCAGCGCCACCCATCCCCGCCACGTCCGCCGGCAAGAAGAACGTCTTCCTCGTGGACGGCTACGCGCTCATCTACCGCGCCTTCTTCGCCATGATCGCCCGGCCGTTGACGACCAAGAGCGGGGAGAACACCTCGGCGGTGTGGGGCATCACGAACTTCCTGCTGCGGCTATACGAGAACTACCATCCCGAATACGTCGGTTGGGTCCATGATCGCGGCGTGTCATTCCGCTCGGCGCAGTATCCGGAGTACAAAGCGACCCGCGAAAAGCTCAGTGCGGAGCTGCAGCAGGACTTCGACCGTTCGCTCGAACGGGTCTGTCAGATCCTCGATGCGTTCCACATACCGGTCATCGCGATCAACGGCTACGAGGCCGATGATGTCGTGGCGACACTCGCGCAGCACGCGGTCGCCGATGGGCTGCAGGCCGTCATCGTCTCCGGCGACAAAGACTTTTACCAGTTGATCGGCGCGGGAATCGCGCTGCTCAACCCGGGGCGCGGCGGCCAGGCGGCCGTCGAGGAACAGTGGGTCGATCAGTCGAATGCCAGCGAACGGCTCGGCGTTCCGCCCGAACGGGTCGTCGACTACCTCGCGCTGGTCGGCGACAGCTCCGACAACATTCCGGGCGTGAGGGGGATCGGCGAGAAGACCGCCGTGCAGCTGCTCGAGACCTACGGCGACCTCGACCGGATCCTGGCGCAGGCCGCCGACATCCCCGGCAAGCGCCCCCGCGAAGCGCTGCTCGCACAGGCCGACAACGCCCGCCTGTCTCGCGAGCTCGTGACGCTGCGGCGCGATGTGCCGGTCACGTTCGACCTCGAGCAGCTGCGGGTGCGCACGCCCGACACCGACGTGCTGACGACGCTGTTCACGGAGCTCGAGTTCCGCACCCTGATTCCGAAGCTCGCCGATCTGGTGGCGGTGGGCGTCGCTCCCTCGCCGCCCGTCGAAGCGGGCGCGGCGCAAGGCGCACCGGCCTCCCCGCCCGCTCCTGCCGGGCCGCGCGCGCCGCAGCTCGCCGATCCCCAGATCGTCGACGATCCGCCCGATCTGCCGCGAATGATCGAGGCGCTCCGTGGCGCGCGCCTGGTGGCGCTGCAAACAGAGCCCGGACTGGCAGGCATGTCGTTCGCGGTGGCGCCGGGCCGGTCGTGGTATCTCCCCTTCGGCCATCGGCCGCGCGACGGTGAGTTCGACGACACGCCGCCGCGCAACCTGCCCCCGCTGGGGAGCGAGGCGCTCGCGCCGCTCCGCACGCTGCTCGCCGACCCCACCGTTCGCAAAGCGGGACACGATATCAAGGCGGCATGGGTTGCGCTCGCCGGCGCCGGTGTCGCGCTCGATGGCGTCGCCTACGACTCGATGGTGGCGAGCTTCGTGCTCGATCCCGGCAATCGCTCCCACGCCATCAATGATCTCGCGCGTGAGCATCTCTCGGTGGAGCTGCCCATCACGGCGCAGCTCCTGGGAAAAGGGAAGGGCGGAGGGACCGAGCGGACATTCGCCCAGGTGCCGCCCGCCGAGGCGGCGCGCGTGTCGGCGGCACAAGCCGAGATGGTGTTGCGGCTCGAGGAGGCGTTCCGGGCCGACATCGAAGCACATCATCTCGTGCGCTTGCTCGATGAAATCGAAATCCCGCTCATTCCGGTGTTGGTCGATATGGAAACCACCGGCATCCTCGTAGACCGGGTGCTGCTGGGAGAGATGTCGCGCGGTTTCAGCAAGGAGCTTACGACACTTGAGCTCGACATTTACCGCGCGGCCGGCGGCGAGTTCAACATCAACTCGACGCCCCAACTGCGAACGGTGCTGTTCGAGCGGCTCAAGCTGCCGGTCCAGAAGCGTACCAAGACGGGCGCGTCCACCGATGTCGAGGTTCTCGAACAGCTCGCGGCCCAGGGGGCTGAAGTCCCCCGGCTGCTGATCGAGTACCGTGAGCTGACGAAGCTGAAGTCCACGTATGTGGACGCCCTGCCGGGATACATCCGCCCCGATACGGGCCGGGTCCACACGAGCTTCAATCAGACGGGCGCGGCCACCGGTCGATTGTCATCGTCCGATCCCAATCTCCAGAACATTCCCGTGCGCACCAAGCGTGGCGGCGAGATCCGCCGGGCATTCGTCGCGCCGCCCGGGCGGCTGCTGCTCATCGCCGACTACTCGCAGGTGGAGCTCCGGCTCCTGGCGCACTTCTCGGACGATCCGGCATTCGTGGCGGCATTTCAGCGCGGTGGCGACATCCACCGCCAGACCGCGGCGGTGATCTTCGGCGTTCCAGAATCCAGCGTGACAGGCGAGATGCGGAGCCGTGCGAAAACCATCAACTTCGCGACGATCTACGGGCAAGGCGCGATGGCGCTGTCTCGCCAGCTCGGAATCACGCTCGAGGAAGCGAAGACGTTCATCAAACACTACTTCGAGCGCTTCGCGGGGGTGCGCGCCTGGCTCGACAAGACCGTCGATGAAGCCCGGCAGCGCGGATTCGTCGAAACGCTGGTTGGCCGGCGGCGCTACATCCCCGAGCTACGCGACCGGAACTTCAGCATCCGCAGCTTTGGAGAGCGCACCGCGACCAACTCCCCGCTGCAGGGCTCGGCGGCGGACCTGATCAAGATCGCGATGATCCGGATCCACGCCGCGCTCAAGGCAGGTAACCTGCGCACCAAGATGCTCCTCCAGGTGCACGACGAGCTCGTGTTTGAGGTCCCCGAGGGCGAGCAGGCGGATGCCGGAGCACTGGTAAAACGCGAGATGGAGGGGGTAATCAGTCTCCGGGTGCCGCTCGTCGTAACTATCGGTGCCGGAAAGAATTGGATCGACGCCAAGGGTTAAGCACGCCTCTTGCAGGAACGGGGGGTAGGGCCCACAATAGGGGCGTCGGTTCCGGGGTTTTCCGGGTCGACGCCCTTTCGCGCCCGGAGGGTAACGTTGTGAAGTCACGTGGTTTCACCTTGATCGAGCTACTGATCGTGGTGGTGATCATCGGGTTGCTCGCGGTCATCGCGATCCCGAAGCTCTCCAACACGAAGCAGAAGGCCTACGTCGCCCAGATGAAGTCCGACCTCAAGAATCTGGCGACGGCGGAGGAGGCCTTCTTCTATGATAGCACGTTCTACACGACCAGTCTCGCGGCGCTCAACAATTTTCGCGCCTCGACCGGCGTGACGCTGACGGTCGCCTCGGCGACGCCCGGCGGGTGGTCCGCCCAGGCCATTCACGCCCAGACTACCCGGCAGTGCGCGCTGTTTCAGGGGAACGCGCCTCCAATCGCGCCCGCCGTTATCGAGGGCCGGATTACCTGCACGTAGAGCCTCCGTATCGGGAATTCCAACGCCGCCGTGAGGGGATGCGATTCGCCCTGCACGGCGGCGTTTGGCTACACCGGCACAAAATCCACGATGAGCCGATGGTCCACCTGGTGAGCTCAGATAAGGAACGGTTGCTCGCCCTCGGCCGCACGCTGGGATTTCACGCGCGCTGGCTGCAGTACAAGCCGCTCAAGGACCCGGATACCGGGGTCCGCGTCGAGGCGTGGCACTGGGATGTGTGGGGAGAGAAGCTGCGCCTGCTCGATCCTCCGTAACCTCTTCGACATCGCGCCGCGGCGCGCGGACGCCCGGCCACCAGTTCCACCGGCCCGCGATGTGCATGATCGCGGGTACCAGCACCATGCGAATCAGCGTGGCATCGAGCAGCACGGCGACCGCGAGCCCGAAGCCGATGAACTGCACGGCGAGCACGCGCGTGAACGCAAAGTTGCCGAAGACGATGATCATGATCAGCGCCGCGAACGTGATGGTGGATGCCGTCGTCGACAGCCCTTCCATGGTCGCGTGATCGTTGCGGCCCGTCTTGTCGAACACTTCCTTGACGCGCGTCAGCAAGAACACTTCGTAATCCATCGAGAGCCCGAACACCGTCGCGAACACGAGGACCGGCACGACGACGAAAATGGCTTCCGTCGGCCCCTCGAGTCCAAAGAAACCGGCGCCATACCCATGTTGGAAGACGAGAACCGTAATCCCGAAGGCGGCGCCGACCGACAAGCAGTTGAGCACCACGGCTTTGACGGGCACGAGGATCGAACGGAATGCGATCAGCAACATGATCGCGGTGACGCCAAGAATCATCCCGACGATGCCGGGGAAGCGGGCGAGCAGATTCTCCTGCAGGTCGAGACTCGACGCCGCGAAACCCCCGACGACGATTTCCGCGCCGCGCAGCCGGGTGCTCCGCGCAATCGTGCCGCGGACGTGGCGCGCCAGGTCCATCATTCCGGTCAATGACACGGAGTCGACGGCGATCACGTCCATGAGCGTCGTACGCTGGTCGCGGCTGAGATAGGCGTTGAAGAATTCTGGGTAGCGTTCGCGCACCGCTTCCGGCTCGCCGTAGAAAATCGCCAGCTGCAAAGTGGACATCCCCGGCCGCAGCGTCGCCACGCCGCGCACTTCACGCACGCGCGGGTCCTTCGCGATCGAGTCGCTCAGGGCCTTCAGGCCCGGCAGCCGGCGGCCCGACAATGCAGATTCGTCGGGCGGAAGCTGCACCACCACGCGCAGCGGCTGGATCACGCCGCTCGCGCCCATCTCGCGCAGCGCTGCGAGCCCCTGTCCCGACTCGGCGTCCGGTGGGAACCAGTTCCGGGCGGGCAGCCCGATTCTGATTTGCGTCAGCGGAAAGGTGAGGATCGCGACGGCCAGCCCGCCGCCGAGAATGGCGCGCCACGGCCGGTGGCCGAGATAGCGCGACCAACGCTCCCACCCTTGCGGCGTATGAATCCACGCGAGCATCCGCGCGAGCCACTTGGGCCGATCGATGTCGCGGCCGAGGATCGCGAGCGCCGCCGGCAAGAACGTCGTCGCGAGCAGCACCGCGACCGCGACGACGATGAGTCCGCCGACCCCGACCGAGCGCGTCTCGGTCAGCGGCGTCAGGATCAATGCCGCGAATCCCACCACGACCGTCAGTCCCGACGTCACCACGGCCGACCCCGCCGTCTGGATCGTGCGTACCGCGGCATCAACTGGAGACAGGCCGCGGTTCAACTCCTCGCGGAAGCGCGTCACAATGAGCAGCGAGTAGTCGATGCCGACGCCCAGTCCCACCATCGTCGTGATGTTGAGCACGAACACCGACATCGTCTGGAACTGGGCGGCGACGGCGACGATGCCGAGCGCAATCGTGATCGCGAGCACCCCGACGATGATGGGCAGCGTCGCGGCGACGAGCGCGCCGAACGCGAGCACGAGCACGGCGAGCGTCAGCGGCAACGCGTGCTCCTCGGCGCGGCGCGTGTCCTCCGCGCTGATCGTGCGGACGTCGTAATCGAGCGCCGGGTTGCCGGTGACCTTTACGTCGAAGCCGTCGGCGTGCGGCAGCCGTTCCAGCGTGCGCTGCACCGTCTCGCGCAGATCCGGGACGACGGTCCGGTTCACGTCGCTGGTACTCGCCGGTGTCAGGGCCGCGATCAAAAAGGTCGTCTGGCGGTCGGGACTGACGAACGTCGATTCGCCGATGGTGCGGACGGAAATAACCTGACTGATGTAGGGCTGGCGCGCGAGTGCCGCCGATACCGAATCGAGCACGGCGGCGTACCGCGGATTGGTGTAGCGCACGGGGCCGTGCACCACGATCGCCACATATTCCGCGATGGGCTTGGGAAACGTTTCGCGGATCAACTGGGCGGCGCGAGCGGATTCGGTCGCTTCCACGTTCATGCCGCGAACAGCGAGGACGCGCTGCACGTGAGTGGCCTTGGGGACGAACAACAGCGCGAGCACCGCCCACGCGCCGATGACCCAGCCGCGCCAGCGGACGAGCTGCCTCGCGGGTAACGCGATCACTTAGGGTCCAAGCACATGCGGGCCACAATCATAGGGACGTGCGAAGTGCAAAGCTAGCGGCGCGACGCCGACTCTTCGCATATTGCGCGCATGGAACGCCGTCTCACGGCAATGATCTCGGCCGCCGCGGTACTCATCGTCCTGTTCATCTTCTGGGACATGTTCCGGCCTGCGCCCCACCGGGCGCCGGACCCGGGAACCGACGGACCGCTCCGCATTGCCGAGCCACAGCCCCCGCCACCGGCTCCACCCCAGCCACCCACGACGACGTCCCAGGGGACCGCCATCCCGGCGGGACCCGATGGCCGCGAGCCATCGTACATCGAGCTCCTGGCACGTTCCGCAACGCGTCGCCAGATCCGGTCCAGCGGCTCCACCACGTACCTGGGCGAGATGATCGATGCGAGCGGCGATTCGATGCTGCGGCGCTGGGAGAATCGGATGACGGAGCCGATCCGCGTGTGGTTCGCCCCGACGCACGCCGCCAACTTCAAGCCGGCGTTTATCGACGCGATCAAGTCAGGATTTGGCGTGTGGTCGGCTGCGGGCGTCCCGGTCCGCTTCCAGTTCGACGGGGATTCAACGAACGCGGAAGTCACGGTGAAGTGGCGCATTCAGTTCGAAATCGAACGCACCGGGCAGACCGACGTCACCTGGGACGAGAACGGGCGCATTCAAACCGCGGTGATCACGCTGGCCACCTTCGATCCGAAGGGCGAGCCGATGGAGCTGGAGGACATCCGTGTCGTGGCGACGCACGAGATCGGCCACGCGCTGGGCCTCGGGCACTCGAAGGACTCCACAGACCTCATGTTCCCGACCACCAAGGTCCGGGACTTGTCGGATCGTGACGTTCGCACGGTGCTGCTGCTGTACCAATTGACGCCGGGGAGTTTGCGCTGAGCCCGGTCGCACTTCCTCCATCGCTGGCGCAGGTCCTCGATACGCGTGTCCAGGAAGCGGAGCTCATCGAAAAGCTCGAGGCGGGCGCGGTGCGCTGCTTTGCCTGCGGGCACCGCTGCCTGGTGAAGCCCGGCCGGCGCGGCATCTGCAAGGTCCGGTTCAATAAGGAAGGGACGCTCTTCACCCCGGCCGGGTACGTCGCGGCCCTGCAGT
This sequence comes from Gemmatimonadales bacterium, assembly GCA_036395695.1. GTDB lineage: Bacteria > Gemmatimonadota > Gemmatimonadetes > Gemmatimonadales > GWC2-71-9 > 20CM-2-65-7. Next base: position 5,232 of record DASWDA010000017.1, on the reverse strand, counting down.
GCGACCCGACGGAGAAGAAGCCGTTCTTTCACTGCCTCCCCGGCAGCGACACGCTGACGTTCGGGATGCTGGGCTGCGACTTCCATTGCGGCTATTGCCAGAACTGGCTCACGTCCCAGGCCCTGCGCGACGAGACAGCCGGCGTGATGCCCAGCGACGTGACGCCCGACGCCCTCGTCGCCCTCGCCCGCCGCCAGGGCGCGCGCATGGTGGGCTCGTCGTACAACGAACCGCTCATCACCGCGGAGTGGGCCGTCCAAGTCTTCAAGACCGCCCGGCCCGCCGGCCTGAAGACGGCGTTCATCTCGAACGGCAACGCGACCCCTGAGGTCCTCGACTACATCCGGCCTTGGACTGACTGCTACAAGATCGATCTCAAGGCGATGGACGATAAGCGCTACCGCGAGCTGGGCGGCGTGCTGCAACATGTGCTCGACGCGATTCGCATGGTGCACGAGCGCGGCTTCTGGCTCGAGATCGTCACCTTGATCGTGCCCGGCTTCAACGACGACGATACGCAACTCGAGCGCGCCGCCGACCTGATCGCGTCGGTGTCGCCCGAGATCCCGTGGCACGTCACGGCGTTCCACAAGGATTACAAGATGACCGAACCCGACAACACGCCCGCCACGACCCTACTGCACGCCTGTGAAATCGGCGCGCGGGCAGGGCTTCGGTTCGTCTACGCGGGAAATCTCCCGGGCCGGGTTGGCCGCTGGGAGCACACCTACTGCCCGGATTGCGGCGACTTGCTGATCGAACGCTACGGCTACGTCATCAAGCAGCAGCGCATCGGACCGGACGGGCGCTGTCCCTCCTGCAACCGGCGGATCCCAGGCATTTGGTCGTAGCTCTCCTTCTTGTCGTGGCGCAGGGGGCCGGGGCGGGGGGGGGCCCAGCCGCCGCGTTCGACAGCGTCGTCCTTGCCGGCATCCGGCAGGGCGTCTACCCCGGCGCCGCGCTGATCGTCGGGCGTCACGACACGATCCTTTTCGCGCGAGGCTACGGCCGGTTCACCTGGAGCGCATCGAGCCGGGCGGTGAGCGTCGACAGCACCATCTGGGACGTCGCCTCACTCACCAAAGTCGTGGCGACGACACCGGCGCTGATGCTGCTGGTCGAACGTGGCCAGGTCGCGTTGGACACGCCCGTCGCACGCTACGTGCCCGAGTTCAACGGTCACGGGACGGCGGCGATCACCGTCCGACAGCTGTTGACCCACACGTCGGGCCTGCGCGCGACGCTGCCATTGCGCGAGGCCGCCGACAGCGCCGCGGCGCTGCGCATGGTGCTTACGACGACGCCGGTCGCCCCGCCGGGAACGCGCATGGTGTATTCCGATCTCAACGCCATTCTCCTCGGCGAGATCGTGCGCCACGTGAGCGGCCTGCCGCTCGATGCGTTCGTGACGCGCGCGTTTTACACGCCGCTCAGTCTCGACCAGCAGCTGCTGTTCCGGCCACCCAAGCGCCTGGAGCCGAGGGTCGCCCCAACGAACCTGTGGCACGGGCATCCCATTGCGGGCGTCGTCAACGATCCGAGCGCCGGCATGCTCGGCGGCGTCTCGGGCAACGCCGGTGTCTTCGCGACGGCCCGCGGGCTCGCGCGCTTCGCACAATTCATGTTGAACGAGGGCGCTCCTCTGCTGCGGCGGGAAACGGTGCGGGAGTTCACCAAGATTGCCGTGCCGGCACGCCGTGGCGTCAGCGCGCGCACATTAGGGTGGGAGGCGCTGCCAACCGGAGAGGAGACGTCCAGCGCAGGCACACTGTTGGGGCCGCACAGCTACGGGCACACCGGGTGGACCGGCACGTCCCTGTGGATCGATCCCGACCGCGATCTGTTCGTCCTGCTGCTCACCAACCGCGCGTTCGACCCCAAAGTCCGTCGCTCTTTCACCAAGCTGAAAGCAGTGCGCGGGCGCGTGGCCGACGCTGCCGCCCGGCTCGCCGACAGTCTTGGCCGTTGATGCCGCTGGTCCTACGCTGATCTACGACGGCGAGTGCGGTGTTTGTCGGAAGGCGGTCGAGCTGCTCCGCCGCTGGGACGGGGAACACGTCCTGCGGTTCGTACCGTTCCAGGACCAAGTTGCCGTGGCGCGGTTCGGCATCGCGCTTCCGGCGCTCGCCGCCGCGATGCATCTGATTGTCCCGGGCGGTCGTGTGTACGCGGGAGCGGATGCCGTTCCCCAACTCCTGCGACTCTTCCCCGGGAAGCGCTGGCTCGCGCCGTTCTTCGGGGTTCCCGGCGTGTTGCCACTCGCCCGCCGGGTCTATGCGTGGATCGCGGTCCGGCGACACTGTCTGGTGCGGGGTATTCCGGGTCGCTAGGTTCGCAGGTAGGAGAACAATCATTGTGACCACAGCAGTACTGAGTGCTGAGACCGTCCGCCAGGCGTTGCGCCAAGTGAAGGACCCCGAGCTCGACATGAACATCGTCGACCTCGGGTTGGTCTACGACGTCGAGGTGGACGACGGCCAGGTACGTATCAACATGACGCTGACCTCGCCCGGATGTCCGGCGGGGCCGATGATCACGAACGACATCTACAAAGTCGTCCGTGCGATTGAGGGTGTGAAAGACGTGGACATCGACATCGTATGGGAGCCGTACTGGACGCCCGAGCGGATCGATCCCAAGATCCGCGCGATGATGGGGTTTTAGCGCATCGCTTCGAGCAGGGCGTCGCCGAGTACCTCGACTTGCCAACGCCGCAGCTCGGGGATCCGCTCGAGCGCCGCGCGATCCAGCGGTCGAGCCCGCACCACCGCTTCCAACGTCGTTCTGCCGCACAGCACTCCCGCCTCGAGTCCCAACTCGGTCGCGACGCGATTGCGCACTGCCTTGACGCGCTCCAACCGGGCATCGAAGCCCGGGTCCTTGGGTGGCCGCGGCTGGCGCTCGACCCGCGGCAGCTCAGGGTCGGGGAGCGCGCGCGCGCGCGCGATGGCGTCGAACAACGCATCGCCGTGACGCCGCGCCAGCGAGCTCGGGAGCTCGCGAATGTGGCCGAGATCGGCGCGCGTCGCGGGTAAGGCGCGACTCACCGCGATGAGCGACTCATTTCCGATGATCCGGAACGGCGCCTTGTCTTCTCGCTCAGCGACAGTATCCCGCCAGCGATGTAGCAGTCGCAATGCGGCGAGACTGCGCGGGCTCAGTCCTTTGGCGCCTTTTAGCCGCAAGTAACTGTCGTCACCCGACCCGGCTGGAGCGGTCCACCGCAGTGACTCGACCTGCTTGAATTCCTCCGCAGCCCAGGCGAGACGGCCCAGCGCCGTCAGCCGCTGCTCGAGCGCGTCGCGCAGCGCGAGCAGGTACTGGGTGTCGGCGGCGGCGTAGGCCAGCATCGACGGCGTCAGCGGCCGGATCGACCAGTCTGCCTTCTGGTGCTCCTTGTCGAGCTTCACCCCCACATACTTCTCCAGCAACGCGGCGAGTCCTATGGCCGGCTCGCCGGCGAGCTGCGCGGCGACTCGGGTGTCGAACAGGCGCGCGGCATGGAAACCGTAGTCGCGGTCGAGGACGCGGAGATCGTAATCGGCGTCGTGAAAGATCTTTTCGAGCTGCGGGTCCGCGAGCAGCGCGCCCACCGGGCCGAGGTCTTGGGCGGCGATGGCAACGGGATCGATGAGCGCGGTTTGTGTTGGGCTCGAGATCTGGAGCAGGTAGATGCGATCGCGGTAGCGATGGAAGCTCGCCGCCTCGGTATCGACGCCGACGCGCGACTCGCGTTGCACGGCGGCGATGAACTCCGCCAGCTCCTTGGGAGTATCGATGTAGCGAGGCGAGGTCACTCCTGTTTCCCTAGCGCCTCCATCCCCGCGGCGATTTGCTCCAGCGCCTTGGCTAAGGTCTTGTAGAATTCCGGATCGGGAGCCTGGGGGGCTCCTCCGAGCGGATCGCCGGCACATTTGCGGGCGGCTCGCGCCGCATGACGTATGTAATCGGTGGTTACTTGCATGGATCGCTCCGCAGTGTTGACCACAAAGATACGCGCGGCTTTCGCGCCGCGCAGTCTCGGCGCGTGGCCCACGGCGCTCGAGCCGCAGCCGCCGCTCGCGCGTGCGCTGGGCGTCGAGGCGTTGTGGCTGAAACGGGAAGATCTGGCCGGCGGCAACAAGGTCCGAGGACTCGAGTTTCTGTTCGCGAATGTCGCGCCGCGCTCGGTCTTCGTGACCGTCGGTGGCAGCGGCTCGAGCCACTGTTTGACGACCGCGCGCTGCGCCAGGGCGGAGGGCCACCGCACCGCGCTCGCGTTGTTCAGGCAGCCGACGACGGAGGCGACCCGCGCCGTCGACGCGGCGATCATGGCGGAGGCGCACCTGGTCATGCGCGCGTCGAGCATCGCAACGCTGCCGTGGGCCGTGCTACGCACCTGGCTCGCCGCGCGTCGTATTGGCAAAGGGACGCCACACTGGATTCCAGGCGGCGGCGCCGACCCCCGCGCGGTGCTCGGGCATTGTCTCGCGGCGCTCGAACTCAGTGCGCAGCTCGAGACGCCACCCGACTCCATCGTCGTACCACTCGGCACCGGCGGTACGGCCGCCGGGATCGCACTCGGCGTCGCTGCGCTCGGCTGGTCGACACGGGTGATTGCCGTGCGGGTGGCGCCATGGATTGCGGCGAATCGCTGGCGCACACTGCGGCTCGCGCGTCAGGCTGCCGTGTTGCTCGAGCGGGCGGGTATCGAGCGAGTGCCTCGCTCGGCGATTCGCGTAGAGGTCGTGAATGCGCTCGGCGCGGGCTACGGATACCCAACCACCGAGGGTGAACGAGCGCGGAGGCTCGCGTCTGATCATGGGCTGCGCCTGGAACCGACGTACGGCGCGAAAGCGTTCAGCGTTTACTTCCAAAAGAAGAAATACGATCTGCGCCGTACCGTCTTCTGGCATACCTTCGCCTGGCCATGACGGCCGTCCTCTTCATTCACGGCTTCCCGTTCGATCACACGCTGTGGCGCCATCAGGTGGCGGCGTTGACGCGTTGGCAGTGCCTCGCGCCCGACTTGCGAGGCGCTGGTACATCGCGTGCGCCGGCTGCGGCCGATGAGTACTCGATGGGCACGTACGCCGACGATCTCATCGCGCTGCTCGATCGCGCGAAGATCAGCCACGCCGTGGTCTGCGGCCTCTCGCTGGGTGGCTACATCGTCTTCGAGCTGCTACGCCGATTTCCTGAGCGAATTCGCGCGGCGATTCTCTGTAACACGAAGGCGGTCGCCGATACGCC
>DASWDA010000016.1:0-14539 GCA_036395695.1 Gemmatimonadales bacterium | reverse complement strand
GTCGCCTCGCGCGGCCGTGCGGACGATCGCCGCGGACCACATCCCTGCGGACTTCCCGGCCGGCCTCGTCACTCCACGCCAGGTCGTATTCCGGTCCGCCGATGGGCTGACCATTCACGGTCAATTGTTCGAGGCGCCGGGGGGTGGAAGCCGGAAGCCCGCGATCGTGTTCGTACACGGTGGTCCGCCGCGACAGATGCTGCTGGGATGGCACTACTCGGATTATTACTCCAACGCCTACGCGCTCAATCAGTATCTGGCGAGCCGCGGATTTCTCGTGCTGTCGGTGAATTACCGGCTTGGCATCGGCTACGGATATGACTTCCATCAGCCACCCAACTCGGGCGCGCGCGGCGCAGCCGAGTATCGCGATGTGCAGGCGGGCGCCGCCTATCTGCGGTCGCTCCCCCGCGTCGATGCGAGCCGCATCGGGATCTATGGGGGCTCCTACGGAGGTTACCTGACCGCGCTGGCGCTGGCGCGAAATTCTGATCTGTTTGCGGCGGGCGTCGACATTCACGGCGTGCATGACTGGTCCGCGTATTTCCGCGCATCCGACCGGCAACGCTACGAACAGGCTCCCGACGTCGATACAGCGTTCGCCACCGCGTGGCACTCATCGCCCGTGTCGTCAGTCGCCGGCTGGAAGTCGCCCGTTCTCCTGATCCATGGTGACGACGACCGCAACGTCCGGTTCTCGCAGAGCACCGACCTCGTCCGCCGTCTTACCGCCGCCGGCGTCCGGTTCGAGACCCTCGTCATTCCGGACGACACGCATCATTTCCTGCGGTACGCGAACATCGTGAAGGTGGACGGAGCGGCGGCGGAGTTTCTGGAGCGGCAGCTGTTGCAGGCAAGCGGAACCCAGCCACGGGCCACCGGCCGACAATAGGAGTGTTACCTTGTGTCGCCCCTAGCCTCGCGCTGCAGCTCAGCGCGAGCCGTGTCGCGCTCATCCCCGAGCTCCAGTACTACTTCACCGGCCATTCAGAGCTGACGTGGCCGATCTACAACAAGGGGCTCGCGTTTTCCGTCAGGCTAGTCTTCCTCAGCGAGGTTCGCCGCATCCGTCGCTGAGCCCAGCAAAGCGGCGTAAGATTCCCGTACGCCATGGCGACACTCGTCATTCAAACGGCATTCCTGGGCGACGTGGTCCTGACGACGCCGCTGTTATCCGCCCTCGCCGCGCTGCATGGCCCGGTCGACGTCGTGACGACGCCGGTGGCGGCGCCCCTGCTGGAAACGCATCCCGCGGTCCGGACGGTGATTCCCTACGACAAACGCGGGACCGACGGCGGGTGGGGCGGCATGCGGACTCTGGCGCGGCGTTTGAAAGGCGAGGGGTATGCGCGCGCCTACTTGCCGCATCGATCGCTGCGGACCGCCGCCTTAGCCTTTCTGGCCCGCATTCCCGCAAGAATCGGGTTCGCGGGCGGCTGGTCCTTCCTCTATACAGACGCCCGCCCCAAGCCCCGAACGGGTCACGAAACTGACCGGCTGATGGCCCTCGCGGACGGCGTCTCGGGGGTCTATCCTCCCCAACTGCGAGCAACGCGGGAGGATGAGGAGGCGGCAGCCCGCCTCATCGAGGGTCCGTTCGTTGCGATCGCCCCCGGATCGATTTGGGGCAGCAAGCGGTGGCCGCACTACGCGCAGCTGGCGGCACAGCTTGGTGAACATGTGGCTGTTGTTGTGGTGGGTGGCAAAGACGACGTCGAACTGGGAGATCAGATCGTTTCGGCCGTCGAGCCGTCCGGCCGTCCGGCCGTGAATGCCTGCGGGCGGCTGACGTTGCGGGAGTCGGCGGCCCTGATCGGGCGGGCCAATGCGCTGGTTACCAACGACAGCGCCCCTCTGCATCTGGCGACCGCGATGGGCACGCCGGTCGTGGCACTGTTCGGTCCGACCGTGACCGAGTTCGGGTTTGGTCCGGTCCGCGCCGGCGACGTGGCATTGGGAATCGACGGCCTGCAGTGCCGGCCCTGCTCGTCGCATGGTCCGCCGCGCTGCCCGCTGGGCCATCACCGCTGTATGCGCGAGCTCACTGTTCCGGCCGTGTTCGCGGCCATCGAGGGACTTGGTGCGTTACGTCGTCGGGGTTGACGTCGGAGGGACGAATCTCGTCGCGGGCGTCCTCGCTGAGGACGGCTCCGAGATTCACGGCGTCGTGTCGGAGCCGACCCTCGCGGCGCAGGGCGCAGATCTTGTCACCGCGCGCATCGTGAAACTCGCCACGGCCTGCATTGCGGAATCGGGCAAGAAGGTCGAAGGCGTGGGCATCGGCTCACCGGGTCCGCTCAACACGAAGACGGGCGTCGTCCTCCTCACCCCGAACCTCGGCTGGACGAACATGCCGCTGCGCGATCGCGTCAGCGAAGGGCTCGGTCTGCCCGCGACACTCGACAACGACGCGAACTGCGCGATTTTCGGCGAATGGTGGCGCGGTGCGGCGCGCGGTGCGAAGTACGTCATCGGGTTCACGCTCGGCACGGGGATCGGCGGGGGCATCGTCATCGACGGTGAGATCTATCATGGGGTCACCGACGTCGCCGGCGAATTCGGGCACGTCACGATCGATGCCAACGGCCGGCGCTGCAAATGCGGGAACTACGGCTGCATCGAGGCCTATGCCTCAGGGCCGGCGATCGCGGAGCGGGCGACCGAAGGCGTCGAGTCGGGCGTGGACACGTCGCTGGCGCAGTATGTGAAGGGCGATCTCTCGAAGCTCACGGCCCAGATCGTGTACGAGGCCGCCAACGACGGCGACGCGTGGGCGCTCGAGGTCGTACGCGAGACCGCCGCGCTGCTGGGCGCGGCCGTCGCCAGCTTCGTCAACATCTTCAACCCGGAAATCGTTGTGATCTGCGGTGGCGTCACGCAGGCGGGCGACAAGCTCTTTCAGCCGCTGCGCACCGAGGTCAAGCGCCGGGCGTTCAAGCCGGCGTGGGAAGCCTGCAAGATCGTGCCGGGGACGCTTCCGGGGACGGCCGGGGTGTTCGGCGCTGCGGCCGTGTTCATCCAAAAGCATTGGGGACTGCGCTGAAGCGATTGGGTGTGGTCGGGTCGATGGTCTGGGATACGATCCACGGCCGCGATCCCATCCAGGCCGCCGTGCAGGAGTGGGGCGGGATCTCGTACGCGCTCGCGGCGCTCGATGCCACGCTGCCGGATGACTGGCAGATCGTTCCGCTGATCAAGGTCGGGCGGGATCTGGCACCACGCGCGAATCTGTTCCTGCGCACTCTCAGGCACCTGACACCAGACACCAGGTTTATCGAAGTTCCCGAACCGAACAATCGCGTCACCTTGCGCTACGAATCGGCGGAGCGGCGCTGCGAGCAGATGTCCGGCGGCGTGCCCCCCTGGACGTGGGCCGAGCTGGGACCGCTCGTCCAGGACCTCGATGCGCTCTACATCAACTTCATTTCCGGATACGAGCTGAATCTCGAGACCGCGCAGCTGCTCAGGCGCGGCTTTCCCAGATTCGTGTATGCGGATCTGCACAGCCTGTTCCTCGGGAAAGAACCGAACGGCATGCGTGTGCCGCGCACCCTGCCCGAGGCGCCCGCGTGGTTCGGCTGCTTCAGTGTGGTGCAGCTGAACGAGGACGAGATGGGCCAGCTGGGGTCCGACCCCCTCGCCATCGCCGCGGACGCGCTGCGCCAGGGCTGCACCGCGCTGTGCGTCACGCTCGGCAAACGCGGCGCGGCGTACTTCACCGGAAACCCGATCCGCACCGAGCTGATTGCGGCGCCGACCATGCATCCACCGGCGTTCGATCAGGTCAGCGATCCCACGGGCTGCGGGGACGTGTTTGGCGGCGCCGTTACCGCGAAGCTCCTCGCCGGTGCCAGCCTGGAAGATGCCCTGCGCACCGGCACGCAGCTCGGCGCCCGGAATCTCAGCCACCACGGCGCCAGCGGGCTGCGCGACCACCTGATGGGCAAGCTCTCCGTGGCATGACGCGCCTGGTCGAAGTGCCCACGCAGTTCGATGACCGCTCCTTCGACCAGTTCGCGGCCGCGTACGCGCAAGCCGTGGACGGCGAACGCCTGCTCTTCGACGCGCACGCCGCGGAATGGGCATCGCCGTACGGTCTCGTGGGCTTGCTCGCCGCGGGAGAGGCGGCCGCCCGCAAGGGCGAACGCCCCCTGCTCACCGCGCCGGCCAACCCCGACGTCGTGAGCTACTGGGCGCGCGCCGGATTCTTCCGGGAGGCGGCCGACCTGTTCGAGGTGCACGGCAAGGTGCCGAAGGTGAAGGTGGCCGTGGAGAGTGAGGTGTTGCTGCCGGTGACGCCCGTCCGAGCCGCCGAAGATGTGCATGCCGTCGTGAGCACGATTCAACAACGGGCGTCGGCGATCCTCAGCTCGGAGTTGGGACTCGATCCGAAGGCGACCATGGGCTTCGCTATGGCGCTTTCGGAGTCTTGTCAGAATATTGTGGAGCACGCGGGCACCGGCGGCTGGGTTGCGGTGCAGGCGTACAACTGGCGGCGCAAGCTGGCGCGCCGCGTGGTGGTGATCGCGGTCGCGGACGCCGGTGTCGGATTCCGGCATTCCTTGGAGCCAACTCAAGGCCGGCGGTTTGGTGAGCGCTGGGGCGATGCCGCAGCGCTGGAGGCCGCGCTGATTCAAGGCACGAGCCGCTTTCGCGATCCGGGACGCGGCCAGGGACTCGCCGGAATTCGGCGCTACCTCGCGCGGTGGGAAGGCAAGGTCGCAATCCGCAGCGGCACCGCTCGCATCGCCATCGTGCCGCGCTGGGACGATGATGTCCCGCTGAAGGACGGGTTGCCGGCGTTTCCTGGATCGCAGGTACTGCTCATCATTCCGGAACAAGTAGCAGAGAAAGGGCCGGGGGGGCCGTCGAAGCAGTGATTCCACACATCATGGTCCAGGCGGTACTGCAGCAAGCGGTCGCCGGATTCTACACCGACCTCGTTACACGGCCCACGGGCCGCGCGGTGCGCGAGAACATCGAGCGGGATCTTCTTCCCGGCACCATCGCCGTGATGGATTTCACCGGCGTGGGCTGCCTCGACTATTCCTGTGCCGACGAGATCGTGGCAAAGCTGGTGCGGGACAAGGTCAAGGTGCTGTTGCTCCGCGGGCTGACGGACGCGCACCGCGAGGCGATCGAACCTGTGCTCGCCGGTGCCGGGCTCGCGGTGCTCTGCGAGCGCGCCGACGGTGCGCTCGAGGGGCTCGGCGCCAGTGAGCCGGCCCCGGCGCTGCTCGACGAGCTGGTCGAGCGGCGGCTGGCCGCACGCATTCCGGGGGGCTCCATCCGTCTCACCGCGGCGTGAAACGCCGCCGCCTCGGACTTTCCACCCGCGCGATTCACGGCGACCCCAAGGCGCGCGCCGACTGGACCGCCGTCGCTCCCCCGCTCTTCCAAAGCGCGACGTTCACCAATCCGGTCGGCTCGAGCGCCGAAGTCCTCTACACGCGCTACGGCAACAACCCCAATCAGGTCGACATCGGCAAGAAGCTGGCGCTGCTCGAGGGGGCGGATGCCGCGTTGTTTCTGGCGAGCGGCATGGGCGCGACGGCGCTCGCCCATCTGGCGGTGCTGCGGCCCGGCGATCACCTGCTCGCGAGCGAGTGGATTTACGGCGGCGTGTACCGCCTGTTCCGCGAAGAATTCGGGAAGCTCGGCATCGACGTCTCGTTCGTGAATCCGACGCAGGCGCGCGCGTGGAAGCGCGCCATGCGCAAGACGACGCGCGGGGTGTTCCTCGAAACGCCTACCAACCCGTTGCTGCGCGTGATCGACCTCGAGCCCGTAGCGACGTTGTGCAAGGCGGAAGGGCTCGCGCTGATCGTGGATTCGACGTTTGCCTCGCCGGTGAATTACCGCCCGCTCGAGCACGGCGCAGATCTCGTGATCCATTCGGCGACCAAGTACCTGAATGGCCACACCGACGTGATCGCCGGCGCGGTGGCGGGAACGGATCAAGTCGTCGAAGAGGTGCGCCGGCTGATGCAGGTGTGGGGACAGGCGATCGATCCGTTCGCCGCCTGGCTGATCGACCGCGGGATGCGTACGCTCACGGTGCGCGTCAAACGCCACAACGAGACCGGCCTCGCGATCGCGGAGTGGTGCGCCAAGCAGGACACCATCTCGAAGGTCCACTACCCCGGCCTGCCGTCCCATCCCGATCACGAGCTGGCGAAACGGGTTCTGGGGGGGTTCGGCGGCATGCTGGGCATCGAGCTGAAGGGCGGCGTGCGCGCCGCCGAGCGGTTCCTGAAGGCCCTGACCATCGCCGCCCATGCCCCCAGCCTCGGTGGCGTCGAGACGCTCGTGTCGGAGCCGCGGCTCACGTCGCACGCCAGTCTCACGGCGGAACAGCGAGCGCAGGCTGGCATTCCGGACGGATTCCTGAGATTTTCCCTGGGACTGGAGGATCCCGATGATCTCATCGCGGACTTCGCCCAGGCCTTGGCGCGGCACTAAGTGATCAAGTTCACCAACGTCTTCAAGGCCTTCCCCAAGGGCGGCCTGGCGCTCAAGGACGTCTCCTTCCACGTCGCCAAAGGTGAGTTCGCATTTCTCACCGGGCATTCCGGCGCCGGCAAGTCGACGGTCATGAAGCTGATCTACGCCGACGAGCGCCCGACCTCGGGCGACGTGCGCGTCTCGGGCTACAACGTGAACGACATGCGGCCGCGCGAGGTCCCCCTGCTGCGGCGCAAGCTCGGTATCGTCTTTCAGGACTTCCGCCTCCTCGAGGACCGCACCGCGGAGGAAAACGTCGCGTTCGCGCTCGAGGTCACGGGAGCGCGCGCCTCGACGATCCCCGCGCGCGTCATGCGCGTGCTCACCCAGGTCGGACTCGCCGCGAAAGCGCAGGCGTACCCGCGCGAGTTGTCGGGCGGCGAGCAGCAACGCGTGGCGATCGCGCGGGCGCTCGTGAACGAACCGACGGTGCTGCTGGCCGACGAGCCCACCGGCAACCTGGACGAGCGCGCGACGCGCGGCGTGTTTCAGCTGCTCCGGGACATCAACGCCAGCGGCACGGCCGTCGTCATGGCGACGCACGACCTCGACCTCGTGCGCCAGGCGCCGTACCGCGTGATCGAACTCCAGGAAGGCGCGCTCGTCTACGACTCGGCGGTCGACGAGTCCCGCGACCAGGCGGCCGCGCCGTGAACCTCACGTTCCGCGAAGCGATGCTCATCTTCAAGCGCGCGCCGCTGCTCTCCGTGCTGTCGGTGACGACGATCGCGTTCTCCCTGTTTGTGCTGGGCCTCTTCGGTCTGGTGGTCGTGAATCTTCAGGACGCGCTGCACGGCGTGGAGGAACGGGTCGAAGTCGTCGCCTATCTGCTCCCCGGCGCCCCCATCGAAGCGACCGCGCAGGCCCTCAAAGACATCGAAGCCTTTCCCGAGGTGCAGTCCGCGACGTACGTGTCCGAGGACGACGCCCTCGCCCGCGCGCGGGCCGAGCTGGTCGAGCTGCGCGACGTGATGCAGGAGCTGGAGCGCAACCCGCTGCCCGCCTCCATCGAAGTGAAGCTCAAGCCGGGATTCCGCGACACCGACCACGTCAGCGCGGTGGCCGAGCGGCTGCGGGGCTTCGGGTTCGTCGATGACGTGCGGTTCGGGCGTGACTGGGTCGAGAAGCTCGATCGGCTGCGCGGGCTCGCCGCGGCGGTGGGCATCGTGGTGGGCGCCGCCTTCGCCGTGGTGGCGATCATCATCATCGGCACGACGATTCGCATGGCGGTGCTGCAGCGCAGCCGCGAGATCGCGATCATGCGGCTCGTGGGCGCGACCGACGGCTTCATCCGGCGGCCATTTCTGCTCCAGGGCACGGTCAAAGGGCTGCTGGGGGGGGCCGTCGCGGTAGGCCTGTCGTTTGGGGCGTACGTATTGATCAATCGGTATTTGCTGCAGTCCGCCTTCTTCACGCAAGAACAGGCCGCGGCGATCGTGGCCTTCGGGGCGTTGATCGGCTTGCTGGGAAGTGCGCTGAGCGTTGGCCGACATCTGAAGCGCGTATGAAAGCCCGGGTGCGTGGTGCGTGGTGCGTGGTCGCCATGTTGGTGGCACAGCCGGCCGCCGCTCAGCGCCCGACCTACCAGCAACAGATGCAGGAAAACCAGCAGCGCCTGGAAAGCATCAAGCGTGAGCGCTCCGAAGTCGAACAGGAGCTCGAGCGGCTGCGCACCCAGGCGCACTCCCTGTCGGACGAAATCGCCAACATCGAGCAACAGAAGCAGAGTACCAACCGCATCGTCAATGAGCTCGACCGGCAGATCACGGGACTCGGCACGCAAATCGACCAGATCACGGTCGATCTGCTGATCGCGCAGGACGCGCTGCTCGAGAAGCGAGCCGTGCTCGAGCGGCGCCTCGTGGACATCTACAAGCGCGGCGCGCTGTACAGCTGGCAGGTGCTGCTCGCCGCCGAGAGCTTCGGCGATCTGCTGTCGCGCTACAAATACCTCTACCTCGTCAGCCGCCAGGATCGCCTGCTCACCAACGACATGAACAAGCTGCGCGACCGCGTGGCGCGACAGCGCCAGCTGCTCGTCGATGCGCGCGAGACGCTGGGCCGGCGCCGGCACGAGCGCACCGACGAGCTGGGCCGCTATCTCGCGCTGGAGCACGAGCGCGAGACCAACCTCCGGGAGACACGCCGCAACGCCCGGGAAGCGGAGCAGCGGATCACGCGCCTGGACCGCGACGAGCGCACCCTCAACGACCGGATCGAAACGCTCGAGCGCGCGCGCCGCGAGGCCGAGTCGCGCGGGGTCACGACGGCGACGACCGGCGCCATCACCACGGCAGACCTCGGCAACCTGGACTGGCCCGTGGACGGGGGCGGCTCGATCATCTATCCGTTCGGCACGACGACGGGCCCCAACAACACACGCATCCCGCGGCACGGCATCGGGATCAAGGCGCCCGTCGGCACGGCCGTGCGCGCGGTCGCCGGCGGAACCGTGAGCCTCGCGGGACCGCTGGGTCTGTACCTGACGTCGGTGCTGATCGATCACGGCGGCGGGTATTACACCTTTTACGCCTATCTCAAGGACGCGACCGTCCACCAGGGTGAGCGCGTGATTCGGGGCCAGCTCATCGGCCACGTCGGCGGCGAGTCGAGCGACGAGGGCCCGCACCTCCACTTCGAGATTCGCGGCCAGGGCGGCATCGCACTGGATCCCGGCAATTGGCTGCGCTCTCCCCGCACGCCGCGGCGATAGCGCTCGCCGCGCTGGTCGCGGCGGCCTGCACGAGCTCCAGCAACACCCTCACCGTCGCGGGGACGGTCGAGATTCGCGAAGTCCGCCTGAGCCCGCTCGCCGCCGGACGCCTCTCCCGTCTCCTCAAGGACGAAGGCGACTCGGTCCATGCCGGCGACACCGTCGCCGTGCTGGTGCAGCCCGGACTGTCCGCCCAAATCGAGCAGCGGCGCGCGCTCGCCGACGCGGCGACGACGCGCACGGCCGACATCCGCGCCGCGGAAGCCGACAGCCAGCGCATCGCGAACGACCTGGCCCGGGCGCGCGTGCTGGCGGCGCAAGGTATCGCATCACCCCAGGAGCTGGAGCGGCTCCAAGCGGCCGCGGCGGCTGCCGTTGCGCGGCTGCAATCGGTCCGCGCGTCGGTCCGTGAGTCCCAGGCGGCCCACGCTGCCGCCGAGGTAACGGAATCGGTCCGCGACCAGCTCGTGCTGCTCTCCCCGGCCGACGGCATCGTCCTGACCCGCTTCGCCGAGCCGGGTGAGGTCATTGCTGCAGGGGTCCCCGTGGTGTCCGTCGGTCTGGTCCGCGATCCGTGGATTCGCGCCTACGTGGGCGAGCGGTTCGTCGCACGCCTCAAGGCGGGTCAGGAAGTCCGCATTCGCGTGGACGGATACCCGGATTCCGCGTTCATCGGTCGGATCAGCGATATCGCGCCGCGTGCCGAGTTCACCCCGCGCGCGGCGCTCACCGAGCGCGAGCGCGCCGATCTCGTGTTCGGTATCAAGGTCGCGACCGATGGCGCGGCCGGACGGCTCAAGGCCGGCATGCCGGTCCGGGTGGAGATACCGCTGCTGCCGTGATCGATTCCGCTGTCACCGTCGAGACGCGCCACCTCACGCGGCGCTTCGGCTCCGTCGTCGCCGTCCGGGACCTCAATCTCGCGATTGCCAAGGGAGAAGTCTTCGGCCTGCTCGGCCCCAACGGGTCGGGCAAGACGACGACGATTCGCATGCTGTGCGGCCTGCTCGCCCCCTCCGAGGGCACCGCCATCGTCGCCGGCGTCGACGTCGTCCAGTCACCAGATCTGATCAAAGAGAAGATCGGCTACATGTCGCAGCGCTTCGGCCTGTACGAAGACCTCACCGTCGCCGAGAACATGGATTTTTACGGCGGGATCTACGGCCTCGAGGGCGCGGGCCGGCGGGGCCGCATCGCGGAGGTCGTGAAGTTCCTGGGCCTCGACCGGCGCCTGAACCAGATGGCCAGCACGCTGTCGGGCGGCTGGAAGCAGCGGCTGGCGCTCGCGTGCGCGCTGATGCACGGCCCCGCCGTGATTTTTCTCGACGAGCCCACGGCCGGCGTCGACCCGGCGGCCCGGCGCGGCTTCTGGAGCACGATCCATACGCTCGCCACACAGGGCACGACCGTCATTGTGACGACGCACTACATGGACGAAGCGGCGCAGTGCTGGCGCGTTGCCCTGCTGAGCCAGGGCCATCTCATCGCCCTGGGCACGCCCGACGAGGTCGCGAAGCAGGTCGGCGGCAAGACGCTCGAGGACGCGTTCATCATTCTGCAGGAGCGCGACGAGAAGGAGCAGGACGCGTGAAGCGGTTCGGCCCGATGTTCCGCAAAGAGTTCATCCAGATGCGGCGGGATCGCCTCACGCTCGGCATCATGATCGGCATCCCCGTGATCCAGCTGCTCCTGTTTGGCTTCGCGATCCAAACGGACGTGCGTCACATCCCGACCGTCGTGCTGGACGAATCACGGACCCCGACCAGCCGCGAGCTGATCGCCGCATTTCAGAATACGGGCAACTTCC
The DNA here is from genome assembly GCA_036395695.1 of Gemmatimonadales bacterium. GTDB lineage: Bacteria > Gemmatimonadota > Gemmatimonadetes > Gemmatimonadales > GWC2-71-9 > 20CM-2-65-7. The sequence continues at coordinate 3,515 of DASWDA010000016.1, read as the reverse complement.
GGATCGTGGCGTACGTCGACGGGCGCGACGCGCTCGACGGCTGGATCGCGCGAGGCGACGCCCAGGCCGCCATCGCGATCCCGCACGACTTCCCGCGCGATCTGGCGCGCGGGACGACCGCCACCATCCAGGTGATCGTGGATGCCTCGGATCCGCTGTCGTCGCAGGCCGCGTTGGCGTCGGCTGCCGGGATCGCGCAGGTCCGAAACCTCGCCGTGCTGTCGGCCGCGGCGCACAGCCGTGAGCTGCCGCTCGAGACACGTATCCGGCCGCGCTACAATCCCGGTCTCCGCAGCGCCAACTACATCGTCCCCGGGCTCGTGGGCGTGATTCTCACGATCACGATGGTGCTCGTGACCGCGATGGCGATCGTGCGCGAGCGAGAGCGCGGCACGCTCGAGCAGCTCATCGTCACGCCCATCACCAAGACCGAGCTGATGCTCGGCAAGATCTCTCCGTACGTCGGCGTGGGGCTCGTGCAGATGACGACGGTGTTGCTGCTCGGCAGATTCGTGTTCGACGTCCCGCTGACCGGCAATGTGCTGCTCCTCTACGGCATCGCGTTCGTATTCATCACCGCCAGCCTGGCTCTGGGACTGTTCGTCTCGACCCTCGTGCGCACGCAGCAGCAGGCGATGCAGGCCAGCTTCTTCTTCGTGCTGCCGAACATCCTCCTGTCTGGATTCATGTTCCCACGGCAGGCGATGCCGGTGGTATTCCAGTGGATCGGCGCGTTCCTGCCGCTCACGCATTTCCTCAAGGTGCTGCGGGGCATCCTGCTGAAGGGCGTTGGCATCGCCGAGTTGTGGCAGGAGGTGGGGATTCTGCTCCTCTTTGCGACGGTGTTGATCGCGCTCTCCGTACGACGCTTCCAAAAGACGCTGGACTAGGAGTTTATCTGGCTTGGCGCGGGGCCAGGTCAGCATATAGTTCAGCCAATGCCACGGCTCGCACATCCCGCCGCAGACACGCGCGGCCCGCGCACCCGCATGGTCATGCGGCAGCTCGCGGGACGCGGCGTCCGGGATCAGCGGGTGCTGGCGGCGATGCGCTGGGCACCGCGTGAGTGGTTCCTGCCCCCGCAGCTCGCGCGCGACGCCTACAGCGACGGTCCCCTTCCCATCGGCAGCGGGCAAACCATCTCGCAGCCTTACGTCGTGGCCCTCATGACCGAGGAGCTGCGGGCGCGACGCACCGACCGGATTCTCGAGATCGGCACCGGCTCCGGGTACCAGACCGCGATTTTGGCGTACCTCGCCGGCAACGGCAAAATCTTCACGGTCGAGCGTCTCCCCGATCTCCTCGTCGAGGCGGAGGAGCGGTTCCGGCGCCTCGGCCTCACGAATATCGAGACGCGCCTGGGGGACGGCGCCGCGGGCTGGCCCGAGGTCGCGCCGTTCGACAGGATCATCGTCGGCGCGGCCGCGCCCCATGTTCCCGAGCCACTCACGGCACAGTTGGCCCCCGGCGGGCGGCTGGTCATCCCGATCGGTGACCTCGCGTCGCAAGAGCTGGTCATCCTGGAACGACCGGCCACCGGCGACCGACTGCTGCAACGCCAGGCCGGCGGCGTGCGCTTCGTGCCGCTGATTTCGCGGCTCGCGTTCACCGAGGACTAGGTGATTCTGGGGGCACATGTTTCGAGCCAGGGCGGCGTGGCGTCGGCACCGCAACGTGGCGCAGCGCTCGGGGCGAACGCGATTCAACTCTTTACCAAGACGCCGAATCAGTGGCGTGAGCCGGTGATTGCCGCCGAAACCGTCGAGCGGTTCCGCAGCGAGGTCGCGCGATATGGACTCCAGGTCGTCGCGCACGACAGCTATCTGATCAACCTGGCGTCGCCCGATCCCGTACTCCGGGCGCGGAGTATCGAAAGCTTCAGGTCGGAGCTCGCGCGGTCTCAGGCGCTCGGTCTCGAGGCTGTCGTCTCGCATCCGGGGAACTACATCGACGAGCGTGATGCCGGACTCGCGCGCAACGCACGCGGGTATGCGGAGTGTCTGGCGTCGGTGCCCGGTGACTTGGGGGTCTGGATCGAGGGGACGGCAGGATCGGGAACGGCCTTGGGCGCACGGTTCGAGGAGCTGCGCGATCTGCGCGACGCGCTGCCGGACCAGATCCGGACGCGCGTCGGGTTTTGCCTCGACACGGCGCATCTGCACGCCGTCGGCTACGAGCTCGGTCGTATCGAGTCGGTGTGGGAGGAATTCGACCGCGTCATCGGGTTCGATCTACTTAAGTGCTTGCATCTCAACGACTCCCGCGCCGCGCGGGGGTCGCGGGTAGATCGGCACGAGTGGATTGGTGAGGGCAAAATCGGGCCGGAGCCGTTCCGCCGGATCATGCGGGACCCGCGATTAGCCGGGGTCGTTAAGATTATCGAGACGCCGAAGCGGGATGATCCGCTGCGGCACGACCGGCGGATGCTGCGGCGGCTACGCGCGTACGCGCGCGGCAACACCCGGGCACCCGCCGGCGTATAAGGAGACCATGTTCAAGCGCATTTCGCTCGCCATTTTGCTCACCATTCAGGCCCTCGGCGGCGGCGCGGTGTCGTTGGCGCACGCGCGCGACGCCGTCGTCGCGCCGCCTGGCTATGAAGCGAGCCACTCGGCGCGGTGTGCGATCCTCCACGACGAGCTGCGCTGCGCGCTGTGCCAGTACGCGAGCGCGCGCGTCGTCACGCAACACGCATTTACTCTCGCGGTCCCCGCAACGGACGTGCGCTTCACGCCCGTGCAGCGCGTCGTTTCGTTCGCGGCTGCCGTCCCGCTCACCTCCCCCGCTCGAGCACCGCCGCTTTCTCTCTCCTGACGTAGGCACCGCTCCGCACGTCGCGGAGCGATCAGATTTCGCACACAGGGGGGGAGAATCACATGAGACGCACGTTGTGCGCGTTGCTGCTGGCCGCTGCATCACTCGCGGCCCCGGCCGCCGGCCAGCAACCGACGCAGCGCCAGATGGACTCGCTGGCTGCGCAGGTGCGGCAGCTCCGCGCGAGACTCGACAGTGTACTGCGGGTTTTGAGCCGGCAGGCTCCGGCACCTCTACCCGCTGCGGCGCCGGTCGGCGATGATCTCGCCGCGTTGCGCGCCGCGGCCAGTCAGGCCGCCGGCGGCGGGCGGGACACCGCGCAGGGAGACACCCTGACGCAGGCGATGGGTCGCGAGCGCAATCAGGCCCAGCTCAATCCGGAGATCGGGGTCACCGGCGACGTGCGCGGATATGCGACCGGCCGCGGCGTGCAGCGGGAGAACTTCGATCCGAGAGAGTTCGAAGTCGGCTTCCAGTCGGCGCTCGATCCGTACTCGCACACGAAGATTTTTATCAGCCTCGAAGGCGGGCACGTCAGTGTCGAAGAAGGATATGCCTATTGGACCGGCCTGCCCGGCCATATCCGACTCGATCTCGGCAAGTACCGCCAGCAATTTGGCGAGCTGAATCGCTGGCACCTGCACGCGGTGCCTGAGACCGAGTATCCCCTCGCAGTCACCACGTTCCTGGGAGAGGATGGC
>DASWDA010000015.1:0-9582 GCA_036395695.1 Gemmatimonadales bacterium | reverse complement strand
CTGGATCAACTATGGCTGGCTGGGGTTGGTGTCACAGGGCGGATTGGCTGTCACGCTCGCCGCCGTGTTACGGCGGGCGTTCCCGGAGTGGAATGTCACGCTGGAAGCACTGCTCGTGGCGATGATTGGCGTGCACCAGCTGGCTGGGCCGATCTGCTTCAACTGGGTGCTGCGGCGCGCCGGTGAAGTCACACAGAGTGCGGGGGTGGGGGAGGCGAATGCTCAGGACGGCGCGACGGTGGCAAGCAGGGATTCTGTGGTTGCTGACGGCGGGAGCCGCGTGTAGCGGCGGCACCGAGCCGCACTTCCGTCCTTGTACCGCCGCCGACGCGGCGGTGACGCTTGCCGTGAACCAGTATGCATCGATCGACCCCGGCCCTGCTTCGGGGTGCTTTGTCTTTCCGGCATCACCCATAGTGCCAGCCGAATACCTCCTGGTTCCCCAGTTCGCGTCCGGCGTGCCCGGTCAGACGACGGGTTTCCGGCTGGGCGGCGATACGATTCTGCCCGCCCCGTCGGCGCCCACACCCGAGCAATTGGCGGAGCTGAGTCCCGCCGAGCGCTTTCACACGTATCTGCGGCTGGGTGACGAGCGACGTTCCTGGGGCTTTGCGCCCGAAACGAGCTCGGCGCAGGGCTTCCTCCCCCAGCTCTCGGCCGCGGGGAGCCCGCCAGGGATGAACTCGCGGCGGGTCTTTCAGGTGTGCGCGACGACCGACTGCATGCGGTTCGACCGCGTCGTGGCGCGGGTGCGCGCCGCTTCGGCCAAAGTGGTCATCTACGTCGATTCGCTGGCGCCGGCGGGTGGCCTCGATTCTACCGCGCTCGACAGCATCGCCAGGCTCTTCGATCAGCGCCTGTACGCGGTCGACACAGCCGCCTTTGGGCGGGAGTCGGACATCGATTCGAACACGGTCGTCCTGGTCTTGATGACCAACACGGTGAACAAGCTGGTGACGGCCCAAGAGTGCAACCTGCCCGGCGGCGGCTTCATCGCGGGATTTTTCTTTGGCGCCGATATCGATCCCGCATTTCGGACTGATTCGCGGTCGAACAAGGGCGAGGTCTTCTATTCCATCGTCGCCGACCCCACCGGAACGCTCAGTTGTGCGCACACGGCCGCGGATGTTCAGACATTCGTGCCCGTGACGTTCATTCATGAGTTCCAGCACATGATCAGCTTCAATCAGCACGTGCTCCTGCGGGGCGGCACGGGTGAGGTACTGTGGTTGAACGAGGGGTTCTCTCACTATGCCGAGGAGTTGGGCGGACGGAGCTACGCGGCGTCCCCAGACGCGCAGGTGTCCAACTGCGTGAGCGGGACCACGGAGTGTCACTTTTATGCCGGTGACTTGCTGAACGCCTACTCCTACATGGACACGATCACCAAGCATTTCCTGTTACCACCGGCGGCGGGGATCGGGACGCTCGCGGAACGGGGATCGGCGTGGCTGTTCGTGCGCTACACCGTGGACAAATACGCCGCCGCCAGCACCGTGAGCGCCTGGAATGCGCTGACGCGGTCCCTCGTCGGCACGTCGCAGACGGGCGCGCAGAACATCGCGACGGTGACCGGCGATCCTTTTGCCACCGTGGTCACGCGCTGGGCCCTGGCGCTCTACGCGACCGATCGTGGTGGCGTGCCGCCCGAGCTCCAGTACGATTCCTGGAACTTGCATGCCGTGTATGCCGCGCTGAACGCCCGTTCGAGCCAGTTTCCCAAGATCTACCCGCTCGTGCCGACCGTCAGCGCCGGGCGTAACGTCGCCCTGACGGGTACCCTGCGCTCGGGTTCGGGGATCTACCTCCGGGCGACACAGGTTGCGGGCGATCCCGGATTCACCATCAGCTTCAGCACTCCGAGCGGTGCGATGCTCAACCCGGCGCTTGTGCCGCGACTGAATGTGATCCGACTGCAATGAGCGGGGCGGATGGGCGGATGGGCGGATGGGCGGTTGGCGTCGCGGTTGTGCTGCTCACCGCCCAGCCGCTCCACCGCCTGGCCGCCCAGTCCGAGGGCTCCATACTCTCCATGCTCCCCGGCTCTACGCGCGCGGCCGCGCTCGGCGGGGCCGGCGCCGCGCTCGTCGGCGACGCGGGGGCGATGTTCGCGAACCCCGCGGGGATCGCCACGATTCGTCATCTCAGTATTGAAGGCTCGTATGAGCCATACCTCGCGGGGAGTGCCGTATCGAGCGCGGCCCTCGCGTTGCGCGTCAGCCGCTTTACGTGGGGATTCGGAGCCCAGACGCTCGACTACGGATCAGAGGCGGAGATCGTACCCGATCCGGCCACCGGCGGGCGGCGCGGCATGCCGACCGGCGCGTCGTTCCATCCGTACGAAGCACTGGCGACCACGTCACTCGTCTACCGCCGCGGCCTCACGGCGTTCGGCGTCACGGCCAAATACAATCGTCAGCAGATCGGCGCGGAAGTGAGCGACGCCTGGGCTGGTGACGTCGGGGTGGCGGTCGCGGTCTTCGACATCATGGCGTTCGGCCTGAGTGTGCAGAATCTGGGCGGGGATCTGGGCAACGGCGCGCTGCTGCCGCGGCGCACCCGCGCCGGCCTGACGCTCAACTACACCGACCCCCAGGGCACCTTTCGCCTCCTCACCACGCTCGAGGGCCAATGGACGCGCGGCCAGAGCGCCGTGCTCGTCCAGGGCGTCGAAGGCGGTGTGGTGACGGGCGGCGTCGGACTCGTGGCGCGTCTCGGATACGCCACCCGGCCCGCGGTCACCGATGCCTCGCGCGTGACGTTTGGCGGGGGGATCGTGCTGAGCCGGCTGGCGATGGATTACGCCTTTCAGGCATATGACGCCCTGGGTGGCGGGACCCATCGCGTGGGACTTCGATGGACGCCCTGACCGAGCGCGCGCGGCCGCGCTGGGGCCGCCTGCTGAAGCGCATCGCGTTGATCGCCGCGGGTGCGGCGGCCGCGGGGGTCGTGCTGATGCTGCTCTTCAGCGCGGACGCGCGCTACATCGCCCGGGCCGGTATCGAAGAAGGCCGGTTGCTGTTCAAGCGCCGCGCGATCGACGCGCTGATCGCCGACACCGCGTCGCCCGCCGCGCTCCGCCAGCGGCTCACGTTGGTCCTGGCCGCGCGGGCCTTCGCCGCCGATTCGCTCGGACTGGCGGTGGGAAAGACCTACACGACCTACGTGGATGTGGGCCGCGATACGCTGCTGCTCGTGCTGTCGGCGAGCCGGCGCGACAAGCTGCGCGAGGTCACCTGGCGCTATCCGATCGTCGGGATCGTTCCGTACAAGGGATTCTTCAAGGCCGCGCGGGCGCGCAGTGACGCAGAGCGGCTCGAGTCGCAGGGACTGGATGTCTTCCTGCGCCCTTCAGGCGCGTTCTCGACGCTGGGCTACTTCAGCGACCCGCTGTTCTCGACCGCGATGAGCCGCGACACCATGGAGCTCGTGGCGACGGTGCTGCACGAGCTGGCGCACAATACCCTCTACGTGAAGAGCCAGACGCCGTTCAACGAAAGTTTTGCGAGCTTCGTCGGCTATCGCGGTGCCGAGGCATTCTTCCGCTCGCGTCGCGACACGCTCGATGCGCGGCGCGCCGCCGCCCGCTGGCGCGACGAGCGCACGCTGGATGTCTTCTATGCCGAGCTCGCTCGGCGGCTCGATTCGGCCTACGCGGAGCCGTTGGGAGGCGAGCGGCTGGAGCAGGTGCGTACGTCGTTGTTCGCCTGGGCGCACAACCAGTTCCGTGGCCCCGTCGGGCAATCGCTCGAGACGTACGACTGGCGGTGGTTCGCGCAGGCGCCGCTCAACAACGCCGTAATCATTGCCGAGCGACTGTACCGGATGGATCTAAACCTGTTTGATGAGATCTATCTGCAGAACAATGCGGACATTGCGGAGACGATTCGCGCCATTCAGATCCGGGTCTTTACGCAGGCCGGTGATCCCTACCAGGCCTTGTACTCGCGGCCAGGGATGAAGGTGGAATAATCGGCGGTCAAACTGCAAAGGCGGCGGTCAAAACACAAAGGCGGCGGCCGGGGCGGTCAAACTGCAACTGCGGCGGTCAAAAGACAAAGGCGGCGGTCGGGCGGTCCTGGGTGCATTGATTTGGTACGTGCTCCCCCGAGCCCAGCGGTAGAATAACCACTAGCATGATGCCCTACGAACGCCTCCACGCTTGGAAGGCTTGCGATGACCTCACCGTCGCTGTGTACAAGGCGACTGATGCATTTCCGCGACATGAGTTGTACGGGCTAACGTCTCAAGCGCGACGCGCGGCGTTTAGTTCTGCAGCCAATATCGCCGAAGGATCGGCGAAGCGCGGTTCCCGCGAGTTCCGAAGATACCTCGACATTAGTATAGGGTCGCTATCTGAAGTGGCTTACGCGCTGCACGTAGCGAAGAGACTCGAGTATTTGTCACTGGAGGAATGGCGTGCACTCGATCAGCTTCGCGCGGAGGCGAGCAAGCTTACATGGCACTTGTGCAAATCGCTTAGGTGACCGCCGCCGTTGCTTTTTGACCGCCCGACCGTCGTTGTTGGTATTTGACCGCCGCATTTGCTTTTTGACCGTCCGACCGCCGCAGTCGTTTCTTGACCGTCCTAATTACCGCGCAGGCGCTCTGCATCCGCCACGCGCTGCAACGCAATCCCATAGGCGGCCGTTCGAAACGTCGTCCCCTTCTCCTTAGCCAAATCCCTCACCGACAGATAAGCCTTCGTGATCGTCGCTTTGAGCTCCCGGTTCACCTGCTCGTGGGTCCAGCGGTACTGCTGGAGGTTCTGCGCCCACTCGTAGTAACTGACGGTCACGCCGCCGGCGTTGGCGAGAAAGTCGGGGATCACGGCGATGCCGCGCTCTTCGAGGATCGAATCGGCCGTGGGCGTCGTCGGCTCGTTCGCGCCTTCGACGACGACCTTGCAGTCGACGGTCTTGGCGTTCGCTTCCTTTGTAATGACACCGCCCAGCGCTGCCGGCACGAGCCAATCGCACGGGATCGTCCACAGCTCTTCATTACTGATCCGTTTGCCGCCAGGCCATTCGGGAACGGGCTTCCCCTGTGCGACGTGGGCGAGGAGTCCGGGAATATCGAGGCCCTTGTCGTTGGAGACGCCGCCGTCGACGGAGCTGACCGCGATGACTTTGGCGCCCGCTTCGCTATCGAGGAGGCGGGCGAGGTGACTGCCGACGTTGCCGAAACCCTGAATGACGACGCGTCCGCCCTTGAGCGGAATACCAAAGTCACGCGCGTACTCCTGCATCACGTACATCACACCCCGGCCCGTCGCCTCTTCGCGGCCGAGCGAGCCGCCGAGCGAGACCGGTTTCCCCGTGACGACCGCGGGAGTGTAGCCCTGGCGGCTCGAGTACTCGTCGAGAATCCAGGCCATCACTTGCGCGTTGGTGTTGACGTCGGGGGCGGGGATGTCGCGGTAGGGGCCGAGCACGATGGCGATCCGCTGCGTGAACCGGCGCGTCAGTCGTTCGAGCTCGAGTTTGGACAGCTTCTTCGGATCGACCGTGACGCCGCCCTTGGCGCCCCCGAAGGGAATGTCCATGAGCGCCGTCTTCCAGGTCATGATCGTCGCGAGACCCAGGACCTCGTCGTGATCGGCTTCCGGGTGATAGCGGATCCCGCCCTTGCAGGGCCCGCGCGCGCCGTTGTGCTGGATGCGATAGCCGGTGAACACCTCGATCCGTCCGTCGTCCATGCGCACCGGTACCTCGACCTGCACCTCGCGGAATGGCGACATCAGGATCTTCCGCATGTAGGCTTCGAGGTTGATCAGGTCGGCGGCGCGGTCGAACTGATTCTGGACGATGGCGCGGCCGGACATCGGCGCACGACTGGGGCGCGGGGACGGTTCGGTTGGAGTCATAGGCGTTGGGATTTCACAGGCTCAAGCCTGTGCTCGGCAAGCAGTGTCCTTAAGGACAATGTTGGCCGAGCACACCCTTGAGGGTGTGATAAGCGATGCGAAATCACGTGGGCCGGAGGCGACGGCCCGCGAGGCGGGCACCGGGGCTTTGCGCCTCGGTCAGCGACTGGGCGGGATTCGGCGCCCGCTCCCGGCGCTTCCCCCCGTCCGTCAACACGCCAATCACGTCGGTGGTGGTGGTGCCATCCGGAGCGTCGGCCGGATGCTCGAGAGCGAAGACGAGACCGATCTGCTGGCTCGTCAGTTTTCCGACGATCCCGTTCCAGGTGCGATCGCCCGGCAGCGGCTGCAGGCCGATGATCAGGGGACAGACGTCGGGGTCGAGTCCGGCAGACGTCACCAGCGGCGCTCCCAGGCGGTACGCGAGATCGTTGCAGGCGGGGAACTCCGGGCCGAGCAGGACCAGTTGGCCGAAGTGCCAGTCGCAGTTCGTTGCGACCTCGGCGAAGGTGGCGACGATCGTCTCATCGCTGGGTGCCACGGGGCCTGGCGTCGATGCCAGCACGACGCTGCCGGTGTCGGCAAACCAGCGCTCCGCCGCGCTCAGGTCGTCGGGTCGCCGAGGCGTGTAGAGCCCGTACCGGCGCGTCGTGGCAATCTCGCGCTCGGCATCATCGCGCTGCTCGGGGTGCTCGGCCGCCTGGGCGGCACCCTCGAAGGCGACCTCCGCCGCCTGATACCGGCCCGCTTCGCGCAGCACCTGGCCGCGCAGTTTGAGCGTGTCGGTATGCGGCTCGAGCGCAAAGGCGCGGTCCAGTGCCAGCAACGCCCGGTTCCGATCGCCCAGCTTCCAGGCGGCGTACCCGAGCTCGTGCCACACGAGCGCGAGATCGGGATCGACTTCGACCGCGCGCTCGAGCTCCGCTAGAGCCTCCGGATAGCGTCCCAGCTCGGTGAGGGCGGCACCCCGCAGGGTGCAGGAGAATCCGGTCGCGCCGAACACCGCGCGCGCGCGGTCGGCGAGCTGCAACGCCTCCTCACCCCTGCCGCTCGTGCGCAACAGCTCGAAGTACTCGGCCCAACATGCTTTGATCTCGGGTTTGGTGGCCAGCAGCTCGTCGTACGCCGACTGCGCATCCTGCATGCGTCCCTCGCGCGCGAGCCAGCGCGCACGGGCGAGTGCCCGTTCGCTCCGGGCGTCTGGAAACAAGTCGTACGACGCGGTCGTGCGCATGGCGCTCAAATCTACCCGGGCCCCACTCGCTGGCTAGCAGCGACCGGTCTGTCTACATTTCTGCCGCCATGGATCAAGAGCGTTTGCTGCGCGAGCTGAGCGAGTTTCTCCGGATTCCTTCCGTTTCGACATTGCCAGCACACAACCAGGATTGCCGTGCCGCCGCGGAGTGGGTCGCCGCAGAGCTGCGCCGTCTCGGGTGTCACGACGTCGCGTTTCTCGGGAGCGACACGCATCCGGTCGTCTGGGGCAAAGGTCCCGACGTTCCCGGTGCGCCCACACTGCTGATCTACGGACACTACGACGTGCAGCCGCCCGATCCGCTCGCCGAGTGGACGACTCCGCCCTTTGAGCCGACACAGCGCGACGGCAAGCTCTACGCCCGCGGCTCGGCCGACGACAAGGGGCAGGTCTTCTGTCTGCTGAAGGCCATCGATTCCACGAACCCGAGGGTCAATTTCCGGTTCCTGATCGAGGGGGAAGAGGAGTACGGCTCGAAAGTGCTGTTCGATCTCTTGAAGCGCGAGCCGCAGCGCGTGCGCGTCGATGTCGTGGTCGTCGCGGACATGTCGTACGTCGCCCCCGGCTGGCCCGCGGTGTATACGACGCTGCGCGGTCTCTGCTACGCGGAGATCACCGTTCGCACGTCCAAAACCGATCTGCACTCGGGCGAATACGGCGGCGCGGCCCCGAATGCGCACGAAGAGCTGGCTCGGCTCCTGACGCGACTGAAGGGCGCAGACGGTAAGATCAACATTCCCGGCTTTTATGCCGCGGTGAAGCGCCCCTCCAAAGCGGAGCTCGCCACGTGGAAGAAGCTGCCATTCAACGAGAAAGACTTCCTGAATAAGCGCGTCCAAGGGAAGGGTCTTGTCGGCCTGAAGCAGTACTCCGTGCTCGAGCGGCTGTGGGCGCTTCCAACCTTCGAAATCCATGGTATCCTGGGCGGCTTCACGGGTGAAGGCGCCAAGACCGTGATTCCCGCTGCCGCGACCGCCAAGGTCAGCATGCGGCTTGTGCCGAATCAGAAACTGGCAACGGTCCAACGCCAGCTCGCGGCCGCCGTGAAGCGCCTGGCGCCGAAGCATGTCACCGCCAGCGTCCAGTTCCTGCACGGCGCCGATCCCGCGCAGATCAAGGTCGACAATCCCGCGTTCAAGTTGCTGGACGCAGCCTTCAGGCAAGTCACCGGGCGCGGGACCGTCCCGGCGCGCGCCGGCGGATCGATCCCGGTGGTGCCGGCGCTCGCCTCAGCCGGCGCTCCGGTGATTCTCACCGGTATCGGGCTTCCCGATGACCGGTTGCACGCCCCGAACGAAAAGCTCGACTTGAAGCAGCTGTGGGACGGAATCGAAGTGTTCCGGACCTTCTACGGGCTGCTGGGGAGTCAGGAGTCTGGAGTCAGGAGTCCGGGCTGATCTTCTGAGTCCCGGCTCCAAAGTGAAGCCGTCTGCGCAGGGATCGTATCAATCCACCAAACATCTTGGCAATGGCGTTGCACGATTCCAAGAGTCGGCTCTGATCGTCCTCGGTGATGTATTCCAGCCGTCGCGCGATCTGGACCTGGGTTTCGACCTCGCTCAGCGATCCGACAGCAACAGAGAGGTGGCGCAGGTAATCACCGGTTCTCGATCTTCCGTGTCCCTCCGCAATATTCGAAGGCACCGAAACGGCTGCGCGCCGCAGCTGGCTAACTAGGGAGTAGCGCTCTTCTTTGGGGAAGGCTGCCGTAATGCGGTAGATCGACAGGACAAGGTCCATCGAGTCCTGCCACACGATCAGATCGCGGTACCCACGTACGGGTCCGGATGTCCGACTGGCAGCGGTCGTGGGCATTGCTCAATCTGAGATGCGCGCCCAACAACCACCGCACCATTCCTACGCCGGTTGGAGCGTTTGCACGCACCCCTGACTCCAGACTCCTAACTCCCGACTCCGTGTCTCTTACTCGCGTTCCGAAACTTGTTGATCTCGTGTTGTGTCAGCCCGCGGCCCCCGTACCGCTCTTCCTTCCAGGGATCGCCCCGCATGTGATAGCCGTTCTGCTCCCAGAAGCCCGGCAGGTCGTCGTCGAGCAGCTCGAACCCGCGCACCCATTTCGCGCTCTTCCAAAAATAGAGATGCGGCACGAGCAGCCGTGCCGGCCCGCCGTGTTCGGGAGTCAGAGGCTCGCCCGCCCATGTGAGCGCGATGAGATTCTCGGGCCGGTTCAGATCAGACAGCGGCAAGTTGGTGGTGAAGCCCTGCTCCGCGACCACCAGGCAAAACTGGGCCGCCGGTTTCAGGCCGGCGCGCTCGAGCAGCGCCTGCACCGGCACGCCTTCGAAAGTGTTATCGAGTCGGCTCCAGGTCGTGACGCAATGGATGTCGCATTCGACCGTCTTGCGCGGCAGGGCAAGCAAATCGGCCCACGTCAGCGAGAAGGGGTGCTCGACCAGCCCGGAAACGGAGAAGGTCCACGTCGACGTGTCCACGGTTGGTA
>DASWDA010000014.1:0-39704 GCA_036395695.1 Gemmatimonadales bacterium | reverse complement strand
CTGGATTACAACAGCGGGTTCTACGGGACAACCGAGCTCGACCGCGAGCACATCTTCAATGCCGCCGGATTCCAGCTCCCGCCGCCCTCGGACGTCGCCGGCCGCGCCGCGTTCGTGCAGGTCGCTCGCTTCTTGATCGCGAACCCGTTCTACGAGGCGCTCGCGATGCACGTCGCCGAGGGCACCGACGCCTACGCGGAAGAGCAGTTCACATTCCTGCAGTCGCGGGCTCTCTTGAATCCGAAGGGCATCCTGATCCACGGAATCTCCCTCGGCGCGAGCGACTTCCTGGCGATGGCCGCGACCGGCACAGCCCTGGTCTGGTCGCCTCGGTCGAACCTCGAGCTGTACGGGACGACCGCGAACATCGCGGCCGCGCTTGACGCCGGTGTCGAGATTGCCCTGGCACCCGATTGGGCGCTCACCGGCAGCAGCAATATGCTCGACGAGCTCAAGACCGCCGCGCAGTGGAATCGCGAGCACCTCGGCGGGCGGCTGACCGACCGTCAACTCGTGGACATGGTCACGTCCGTGCCCGCCCATGTCGCCGGCGTGGACGACGAAGTCGGCTTCATTCGTCCCGGATTGCGCGCGGACCTGCTGGTGGTCGGCGGGGAAGAGGACGATGATGATGTCGATCCTTATCGCACAGTCGTTGACGCCACACCCGAAGACGTGCGGCTCGTCTTGATCGCGGGCGTGCCGCTCTACGGTGATCGAGAGCTCATGCAGTCGTTCTGGGAGCGGGCCGACCTCGAAGAGACCGCCATCCCTGGCGCCGGGAAGACGCTGGCGACGCCAGCAGCCGGAGTGCTCGTTTCCGACCTCGCCGCGCGGCTGCAAGCTGCGCTGCAGTCGGAGGGCTCGTCGCTCGCGCCATTAACGGAGGCGCGGTGACGGACTACGGCTTCGGTTCCTGCTGCGTGAGGCAGTGCAAGGTGCCGAGCCCCCAGACGAGATCCACGGCGTGGATCCCGACCACGGGGCGATCCGGAAACAGCTCGGCGAGGATGCCGAGCGCCACGCGATCCTTGGGATCGTTGAACGTGGGCACGAGCACGGCGGCGTTGGCGATGTAGAAGTTGGCGTAGCTGGCGGGAAGCTGGACACCATCGAAGTAGAGCGGGGCGGGCATCGGGAGGTCGATTACCTCGATGCTCGCCCCTCTTTCCAGGTGCATGCCGTGAAGCCGCTCGCGGTTCTCGGCGAGCGGCTTGTAATTGATGTCCTTCGGATTGTCCTCACGGCATAGGACGACGGTCCCGGGCTTCACGAAGCGGCAGAGATCGTCCACGTGGCCGTGGGTGTCGTCCCCGGCGATGCCTCTGCCAAGCCAGAGCGTATTCGTGACGCCGAGCGTGTCCCGAAAGACGTTCTCGATCTCGTAGCGCGACAACCTCGGATTGCGGGTCTGCACGTTCGGATCGAGCAGACACTCTTCGGTCGTGAGTAGCGTACCGCGGCCGTTGACGTCGATGCTGCCCCCTTCCAGGACGATCTTCGCGTCGACCAGCGGGAGCTTGAGACGCTTCGCCGCAAGCACGGGGATCTTGTCGTCCCTCTTCCAGTCCTTGTACTTGGCCCAGGCGTTGAAATGGAAGCGGGCAATGGCGAGATCCCCGTGATCCCCGGGCTTGCGCCCGGGGTCAGCCGGGCTTCGCACGAAGATCGGACCGTAGTCACGCGTCCAGCCGCGATTCGTGGGGAAGCGCAGAAAATCCACGCGCTCGAGATCGACGCCGACCTGCTTGAGAATCCGGCTCGCCTGAGCCTGGTGGCGCGCGGAAGTGACGAGAATCCGGACGACTTCGCCCCGCGTGAGCGCGCGGACGATCTCACCATAGACCCAGGGGATCGGCGGAAACTTGCCGGGCCAATCGGTGACGTTATGCGGCCAGCCGATCCAGGTCGCCGCATGCGGCTCCCACTCGGCCGGCATAACGAAGCCATGGCTCAATCTCGGAGAAACCGGTGTTGGATATCGCTGTACGCGTCTGTGCGGCGATCGCGCAGGAACGGCCAATTGCGGCGTACTTCCTCGATCCGCCCGAGATCGACCTGCGCCAGCACCAGCGCCTCATCCTCGGCGGCCTCGGCGACGATGACGCCGAACGGATCGCACACAAAGGAGTGGCCCCAGAACTCGATCCCGGCCCCCTCGCCATCGAGCTTCTCCAGGCCGACGCGGTTTACGGCGGCGACCCAGCAGCCGTTCGCAATCGCATGACTGCGCTGAATCGTCTTCCACGCGTCGAGCTGCTGCTCGCCGAGCTGCGCTTTCTCCGCCGGGTGCCAACCGATGGCGGTCGGATAGAGCAGAATGTTTGCGCCCTGCAGGGCCGTGAGGCGCGCCGCTTCGGGATACCACTGGTCCCAGCACACCAGCGTGCCGATCGGGCCGACCTTCGTGTCGAAGGCGCGAAAACCGAGGTCGCCCGGCGTGAAGTAGAACTTCTCGTAATAGGCGGGATCATCGGGGATGTGCATCTTGCGATAGATTCCCTTGACCTTCCCGTCGGCGTCGATGACCGCGGCCGTATTGTGATACAGGCCGGCGGCGCGGCGCTCGAACAGCGACGCGATCACCACGACGCCGTTCTCCTTTGCGATTTTGCCGAGCGTCTCGGTCGTGGGCCCCGGAACGGCCTCGGCGAGATCGAACAGCGCGTGATCCTCGCGCTGGCCGATGTACTGCGTGCGGAACAGCTCCGGCAGGCACACGAGCGTCGCGCCCTGCTGCGCGGCGTCGCGAATGCGGGCGACAGCTTTACCGAGGTTCGACTCGGTGTCGTCGCTCATGCTCATCTGCACGAGCCCGACCTTGAACTGCGACGGCAACGACGTCGTCATGGGGATGAAGAATACGCTTAGAACACCCTGCTCGTCATCTTCGGTTTCCCGCGATCCCGCGTCATCCGGCCGGCTCGGGCGCGGAGGTCGGCGCCGCGACGAATGCGCCCCACGTGATTCAGGCCGAGCCACGACAGACCACCGAACCACGAGTTACCGGGGCCGAATGCGATTGAATATCCGACCAACATCCACTGCAGGCCGATCACGCGAGCGCGACCACGCTCATCATCATCGTGTTCAGGGCGTTCTTGGGGCGTACCAGACCGCCGTAGAAGAACGCGAGGCCCACGGTCATGAGCAGCACGAGCGCGCTCGACGTGAGAACCCACGCCGTATCCCCCGAGGACACGGTGGCTGGCGTCACGCGACGTCTGGTACGATTGCCTTGATCGCCGCGCGTTGGACCGCGTCGGCATTGACGGCGGTCAGGGCGGCGTTGTCTACCTCACCGGTGCGGATGCGGATCACGCGCTCGATCGGTTGCACGAAAATCTTGCCGTCGCCGACCTCGCCGGTGCGGGCCGCCGAGAGAATCGCCTGCACACACGGCTCGACGAAGGGCTCAGAACACGCCATTTCGATTTTGACTTTCTCGTGAAACTCCATCACGAGCGCGGTGCCCCGATACTGCTCGAACCGCTCGTGCTCACCGCCGTGCCCGCTCACGCGGCTCAGCGTGATCCCTGTGATTCCGGCCCGGAACAGCGCTGCCTTGACTTCGGGAACGCGGTCGGGACGAACGATCGTCGTGATGAGCTTCATGGAGTGCTCCCCGTCGATTGGAAGTGAGCTACTGGTTCGAGCACCGCCACGGGCGGTGCGACCTTGCGAAAGAGGGTGCGATACGATTCCCACCGCGCGAGGATCAACCGGGCACGGGCGCTGCCGGTCTTGTGGAAGTGCTGCTGCACGAGTTTGCGCAGGACGCGCTCATCCATCGAATTGAGCCCGCTGACCGCCACCATCTCGCGGTTGCAGCGCGCCTCGAGCACGCCCTGCTCGTCGAACACGTACGCGATGCCGTTCGACATCCCGGCCGCGAAATTCCGGCCCACGGTTCCCAAGACGACCACCACGCCACCGGTCATGTACTCGCAGCAGTGGTCGCCGGCGCCCTCGATCACGGCGATGGCGCCGGAATTCCGGACCGCGAACCGGTCGCCGGCCACGCCGGCCGCGAACAGCCGGCCTGAGGTCGCCCCATAGAGCGCGGTGTTGCCGAGCAGCACGTGCGCGCCACCCGCGTAGGCGGCGCCGCGGAAGGGCCGGATGACGATCTCGCCGCCGCACAGCCCCTTGCCGACGTGGTCGTTCGCTTCGCCCTCGAGCTGCAGGTGCATGCCTGGGAGCGTGAACGCGCCAAAGCTCTGCCCCGCGCTGCCGCGGAACCGGAGCTTGAGCGGCGTGCCGGGGCCCTGACTCCCGTGCTCGCGCGCGAGCTCGCCGGCGATCCGCGCGCCGACCGTGAGGTGATGATTCCCGATCGAGACCACGTGAGGAGCGGTGATCCGCTGCGCCAGGATGTCGGCGTCGAGCGACACAATGCCCGGCCGCGTATTCCGCGCGATCGTGCGCCGGCGGGCCTCGGTGGGGTCGGTGGGCGGCGTCAGCAACGCGGACAGATCGAGCAGGGCGGCGCGGGGCGTCTCGCTGCGCTCGATTCGTTGCAGCAGCTCCACGTGGCCGATGAGGTCATCCATGCGGCGCACGCCGAGTGATGCCATGATGCGCCGGACGTCTTCCGCAATGTGCGTGAAATACGCGATGACCTGCTCCGGCGTGCCCTTGAACTTGGCGCGCAGGTCGGGCCGCTGTGTTGCGATCCCCGTGGGGCAGGTATTCAGGTGACACTGGCGCGCCATGGCGCAGCCGACCGCCACGACCGTCGCCGTCCCAAACCCGAATGCCTCGGCGCCCAGCAGCGCGGCGATTACGACATCGCGTCCGGTGCGCAGCCCGCCGTCGGTCCGGACCTCGATGCGCTCGCGCAGCTTGTTGCGCATCAGGATCGCTTGCGTCTCGGCAAGCCCGAGTTCCCAGGGCGAGCCGGCGTGCTTGATCGACGACAGCGGTGACGCGCCCGTCCCGCCGTTGTGGCCCGAGATGAGGACGTAGTCGGCGTACGCTTTCGCGACGCCGGCGGCGACGGTGCCCACGCCCGCCTCGGCCACGAGCTTCACGCCCACCCGCGCCGTCGGGTTCACTTGCTTGAGATCGTGGATCAACTGCGCCAGATCCTCGATCGAGTAGATGTCGTGGTGCGGCGGGGGAGAAATGAGCGGGATCCCCGGGACTGCATGGCGCAGCCGCGCGATGAGCTCGGTGACCTTGTGGCCGGGGAGCTGGCCGCCTTCACCGGGCTTCGAGCCCTGCGCGATCTTGATCTCGAGCTCGTCCGCGCGCACCAGGTACTCCGCCGTCACCCCGAACCGGCCCGAGGCGACCTGCTTGATCCGGTTATCGGCGCGGTCCCCGTCGCCCCGGACGCCATACGTCGCCGGATCCTCGCCGCCTTCTCCCGAATTCGACCGCGCGTGCATGCGATTCATCGCAATCGCGAGCGTGGCGTGCGCCTCCGGTGACAACGCGCCGAGCGACATCGCGCTCGAGATGAACCGGCGCCGAATGTCTTCGGCAGGCTCGACCTCGTCGAGCGGCACCGGCGTCTGGGCGCGGAAATCGAGCAGATCGCGCGGGCCGGCGGGCGCGCGCGCGCGTGTGCCTGCGACGAATCCGGCGTACTCCCCGTGCTGGAGCGCGCGCACCAGCGGTGGCGACCAGCCGTGATCTTCGCCGTCGCGGCGATAGCGCACGCGGCCGTGATCGGGCAGGACGCCGGCGCTGTGGTGCCTGGCCAGCACATCCTCGGCGATTTCCCTGAAGCCGATACCGCCGATGACCGACGCCGTGCCGGTAAAGCAGCGCTCGATCACAGCGGGGCCGAGCCCGATGGCCTCGAAGATCTGCGCCCCGGCATACGACTGCAGCGTCGAGATCCCCATCTTCGAGAGAATCTTGAGCAGCCCCTTCTCCGCGGCGCTGCGGTATTTCTCGGCCGAGGACTCGACGTCGCGCAGGCACTGCAACGCGAGCCAGGGGTGCACCGCCTCGGCGCCGTACCCGAAGAGCGCCGCCAGATGATGCACATCCCACGCATCGCCGGCCTCGGCGACGAGCCCCACGCGGATCCGCTGCTTGGCCTGCACGAGGCGTTGGTGCACGGCACCGATGGCGAGCAGCATCGGAATCGGCGCGCGCGACTTGTCGGCGTCGCGGTCGCTGATAACGAGAATCGTGGCGCCGCGGCGTACCGCCGTCACGGCGTCGCGCGCGAGCGTCTCGAGTGCGCGCTCCAGCTCCTCGGGGCCTGCCGCGGCCTCCCACACGGCGCTCAACGTTGTCGGGTCCAAGCCGCCCCCCCCGCCCCCGCCGGCGCGCCGCAGGGCAGCCATTTCCTCTGCCAGGAGCACCGGGTGCTCGATGCGCAGCAGTGTCTTGCCGCCCGGCCGCTGCGCGAGCACCGAGCCGCGCCGGCCGAGGTACATGACGAGCGACATGACCAGCTCCTCGCGGAGCGGATCGATCGCCGGATTCGTCACCTGCGCGAAGCGCTGGCGCACATACGCGTACAGGCTCTGCGGCAACTTGGAGAGCGGCGCGATGGGCGTGTCGTCGCCCATGCTCCAGATCGCGTCGCGCCCTTCGGCCGCCATTGGCGCGACGACGTAGCGCAGGTCTTCGTGGCTGTATCCGAACGCGTGCTGGCGGGCGGTCAGCTCATCGGCGGGGAGCGCGGGCCCCAGCGCAGGGACTTCGGCGGGCAGCTGGCGAATGACGCGCGTGGCCCAGCGGCGGTACGGGCACCGCTGCGCGACCTCGAGCTTCGCGTCGGCGCTGCGGAGGACGACGTTGCGGAGCGTATCGACCACCAGCAGCTCGCCCGGACCGAGCCGGCCGGACTCGACGACGTCGGCGGGATCGAGGTCGACGATGCCGACCTCCGATCCGGCGACGACGACGTTGTCGCGCGTCACCTTGTAGCGGCACGGCCGCAGCCCGTTGCGGTCCAGCGCGGCGCCCGCGACGACGCCGTCACTGAACGCGAGCGCAGCAGGTCCGTCCCATGGCTCCATCAATCCCGCGTGATACTCGTAGAAGCTCCGCAGTGCCGGAGGCATATCGGGGATGCGTTCCCACGCCTCGGGGAGCAGCATCATCAGGGCGTGGACCGGATCGCGTCCCGAGCGGACGAGCAGCTCGAAGGCATTGTCGAGACTCGTGGAGTCGCTGCCGTCCTCCCAGATGACGGGCTTCAGCAGCTCGACGTCTCGCTCCCACGCCGGCGCCGCGAGCGCCGGTTCCCGCGCGAGCATCGCGTTGCGATTTCCCCATAGCGTATTGATCTCGCCGTTATGCGCGAGCAGCCGGAACGGCTGCGCGAGCGGCCAGCTGGGCAGTGTGTTCGTCGAGTACCGCTGGTGGAACACGGCGATGCCGGTCTCGAACAGCGGTGATTTGAGATCGGCGTAAAACGCCGGCAGCTCGGTCCCGACCAGCAGCGCCTTGTAGACGACCGTGCGGCACGACAGGGAACAGACGAACACCGAAAGCCCGGCGCTCGCCGCGCGGCGCTCGATCACCCGGCGCGCGAGGTAGAGCCGCCGCTCCCAGGCTTGCGCGTTGGCCGGGCCGGACGGCGGGCCGACGAACAGCTGCCGGATCGCCGGCTGGCTCGCCGCGGCGAGCGGGCCGAGGACGCCGGCGTTTACCGGAACGACCCGCCAGCCGAGCACCGACATGCCCAGCCCCACGACGACGGTTTCGATGAGGTCGATCGCGATGTCGCGCGCCGGGCCGGACGCCGGCAGGAAGAACATGCCGAGGGCGACGCGTTCGACCGGGCCCACGCCGAGCAGGCGGTGGGGGATCTGGGTGAGGACGCCGGCGCCATCGCCCGACTTGTCGTTGGAGGCGGCGCCGCGATGCGCGAGCCGGGCGACGGCCGTCAGGGCCATCGTCAGGATGTCGCGGGTGCGCTCGCCGTCGGCGCGGGCGACGAAGCCGACGCCGCAGGCGTCGCGCTCGCGCCACGGGTCGAGCAAACGAAAAGCCCGCTCTGCTGAGGGAGCGGGCTGGCTGGGTTCTGGTCGTCTCGTCACGCTAGCGAGCCCCGCCGCTCCCCCGAGAGGGTCCGTCGGTAATATTCGCCAGCGGCAGGTGCATCGTATGTTTATGCATTGGTTAACATAAATATGCGATTGGGTTCGAAATTGTGCAAGGGGTGGCGCTGCGTGGATGGAGTAGGGGCGCAGCATGCTGCGCCCCTACTGTTCACCTCACCCTCACCCTACCAGAATCGGCTCGAGCGGTTGGCTGTAGCGGTAGATCTTGCCGGCGTAATTGCGGAGAATGATTTCCTTGTCGGTCAGCTTCACGACGTATTCGGGCAAGAGCGGAATCTTGCCGCCGCCGCCCGGAGCGTCGATCACGAAGTGCGGAACCGCCAGGCCGGACGTCCACCCCCGCAGCGCCTTGATGATCTCGAGCCCCTTCTCGACCGTGGTCCGGAAGTGCTCGGCGCCCGCAACCTGGTCACACATATAGATGTAGTAGGGCCGTACTCGCGCGGCGAGCAGGCGCTGCATCAGCAGCTTCATGACCTCGGGGTCGTCGTTCACGCCCTTGAGGAGCACGGTTTGGCAGCCCAGCGGGATCCCGGCGTCGGCCAGCATGCCCAGCGCCCGCACGGCGGCGGGCGTCAGCTCGTCGGGATGGTTGAAATGGGTGTTGATGTAGAGCGGATGGTATTTCTTGAGGATCCCGCACAGCTCCGGCGTCACCCGCTCGGGCAGGTGACAAGGCACCCGGCTCCCGATCCGCAGGACCTCGAGATGCGGAATGGCCCGGAGGCGCCGGCAGATCTCGTCGATCCGGCGGTCGGACAAAAGCAGGGGATCGCCGCCCGACATGATGACGTCGCGGATCTCGTGGTGCTCCTCGAGATAGCGGAACCCGGACTCGAGCTGGGCCAGCGGGATCTTCTCGGGGTCGCCGACCTTGCGGCGGCGCGTACAGAAGCGGCAGTAGGCGGCGCACACCGGCGAGACGAGGAAGAGGGCACGGTCCGGATAACGGTGCGTGATGTTGGGCACCGGCGAGTTGGCGTCCTCCTCGAGCGAATCGACCAGCCCGTCATGGACTTCCAGCTCCTGCACGGTGGGCACGTATTGCAGCCAGATGGGGTCCCCGGGCGACTTGATCAGATCGACCATCGCTGGGGAGATGCGGAATTCAAAGTTCACGGCGGCCTGCCGGAGCCGGGCGATATCCCCGACGTGTTCCGCGCCGAAGCGCGCGGCCAGAGCTTCGAGCGACGCGATGCTCTTTTTACGGAGTAGTTCTTGCCAGGTCTCCAGCAGTCAGATCCTTTGTATAGATCACCAGGTCGTCACCGGGCGCGTAGTACCCCGGGATGGTTGCGGCTCTGGTGTAGCCGCGTGCTTCGTAGAAACCCCTCGTCGCCTCGTAATCGGGCCGAGAGGAGGTTTCGACGACGACGAGCCGTCGGCCATCCGCCGTCAGCCGGCGCTCCACCTCTGCGAGCAACTGTGAGCCGATGCCGGCGCCCTGCCGGACGCGATCGACGACAATCCAGTACAGGTCGCTCGTCGCCACGGTGCCGGGGGTGGGCCCCCAACAGCCGTACCCGATCAGCTCATCTCCTTCGAACCCGCCGACGAATTGATAGTCTTCGTCGCCGGCCAAAGACTCGTCGAGCAGCCCGACCGCGGTGGCGACCTCCTCCTCGCGGAAGAGACCGGTGGCGCGCGTCAGCCGCTCAAGCCGTGCGCGGTGCGCGCGCCCGAGCGGGCGCAGCGAGCAGCTCACGCGCGGCTTTCGTGCCTTGAGCTTCGCGCAGCGCCAGCTCGGCGATGCGGCGGATCAGCTCGGGGTAGTCCCATCCTGCCGCCTTTGCCATGCGCGACAGGCCGGCTTCGTCGGTGAGATCGGGGTTGGGGTTCACTTCGAGAATCCAGGGACGCCCGGCATCGTCGACGCGCAGGTCGATCCGCCCGTAGCTCTTCCCTTGCACCGTCCGCCACGCGGTTTCGGCCAGCCGGCACAACCGGTCGGCTAGGCGCTGCGGGATTTGTGCGGGGCACACCGGACGGCTACCCAGGTCCTCGGGCGATCCCACCTGCCATTTCGCGGCGTACGTCAGGATGTGCCAGGTGCCCTCGGGCATCGAGCTGAAGTCGATCTCCGCGACCGGTAACGTGCGCTCGCCGACGATTCCGACGTTGAACTCACGCCCGGCGATGTACTGCTGCACCAGGACGTCGTCGAACTGCTCCGTCATCGCGGCGATCCGGGCCTTGAGCGTCTTGCGGTCGGTGACGACCGACGACCGATCGACGCCCGCGCTCGCATCCTCCGCCGCCGGTTTTACGATCGCGGGCAGCGGGAAGTCGTCCTCGATCTTGCCTTGGGCAATCGTCCAGCGCGGCACCGGCAGGCCGGCGTGCTCGAGCAGCGTGTTGGAGACGGCCTTGCGGCGGCACACGCCCGTGGTCCACGGCCCGCAGCCGGTGTACGCGATGCCGGCGAGCTCGAGCGTACCGACGACGTGGTCTTCCCACTGGGCGACGCCGCGCACGCCTTCGCACAGGTTGAAGACGAGGTCCGCGCGGCGGCAGGCGTTGAACCAGCGCATGTCGTGCCGGACCGGAACCCGCCGCACCTGGTGGTTGAGCCGTCCGAAGATTGCGGCGATATCATCGACCGCTTCCATCACACCGGCGATGTCCTCGGCCGTCCAGTCTTCGGCGCCGGGATCGTAGAGGATGACGACCTTCACGCGCTGGCCGCCGCCTGGGCGGCCGGAATCGTGTGTCCCGTGATCCGCGTCCAGGCGATCCGCACGACCTCCTGGATCAGCTCGTCGTAGCTGTAGCCGGCGACGCGCGCCGCCTTGGGGAAGCAGGAGTTCATCGCCGGATCCGGGATGATGCCCGGCAGCGGGTTCAATTCGACGACGTTCGGCACGCCAAAACGGTCCACGCGG
Organism: Gemmatimonadales bacterium; assembly: GCA_036395695.1. GTDB lineage: Bacteria > Gemmatimonadota > Gemmatimonadetes > Gemmatimonadales > GWC2-71-9 > 20CM-2-65-7. The sequence continues at coordinate 28,786 of DASWDA010000014.1, read as the reverse complement.
ACATCGATGCGGCACCAATCACGGCAGCCGAGCGCGCGATACGCGTCGAGCGCGGCGCGCTCGGTCTCGCGACAGAGCGCGTCGGAGACGCCGGTCGGCGGGCACTGGAAAATGTCGAGCGGATGCTCGCGCGTGTCCCAAATCCATTTCGCCTCGTAGCCGTACACGGGCGGCGCGCCGGCCGGGAGCGTGTCGAAATCGAATTCGACGATCGGGAGACACCGCACGTCGCCGTTGTTGCCGAGGATCGCGACCGTGAACTCCGGCCCCGGGAGGTACGTCTCGACGAGGACCGGCTGGGCGTACCGATCTAAGAGGAAAGGCACGCGCTCGGCCAGCTGCGCGGGCGACTCGCATAAGTTATTGACAAATATGCCCTTCCCAGACCCCTCCGCGACCGGCTTTACGAAGAGTGGATAGGGCAGGGGCATGCGCTCGAGATCGGACGCCGCTTCGATGACGCGGAACGGCGCCGTCGGCACACCGCGGTAGGCGAGAATCTCCTTCGTGCGTCCCTTGTGCAGCGTCAGCGCGAGCGCGAGTGGATCCGAGCCCGTGTACGGAATGTTCAGGAACTCACACAGCGCGGGGACGTGCGACTCGCGACACGGGCCGTGCAATCCCTCCGCCATGTTGAAGACGATGTCGGGATGCGCGAGCGAAAGTTTTTGCGGGAAGAACTCGTCGGCTTCGAGACGCACGACGGGGCCGAAGAGACTCAACGCCTGTTCGACCGCGTCAATCGTCGACGGGTCATCCCATTCTGCGTAGGCGTCAGACGCTGCGGGCGCGTCAGGCTTCTCGTTGTATGCGAGACCGATTCGCATTCGTAAATCAGAATACGAAATGAGCATGAGATGCGCAAGAGAGAGACGGCAACAAACGTCGAGAAAAAACGTCGAGCAGATTCGTCGAGCAGAACCCCAATACGTTTTTGTTAGACGGTGTTGCTAGACGGTGTTGCTAGACGGTGTTGTTAGACGACTCTGCTCGACGCCTTTCAGACTTTGTGATACGTGACTCGCGCGGCTTCCTGTTTGTCGTCGGCGCTGTAGATCTCGAAATCGGAGAACAGCGAGCCCGCTTCCTTCTGTAGCACGCGCAACACACCGATCGCCATCCGGCGGATTTCCAGCTCGGCGCCTTCGCCGCAGCGGAGCTCGAGCATGGTGCGCCACGCGCGTGCGTTGCCGGACACGACGATCTTCACCTCGGTCGCGTTCGGCAGCACGCTGCGGGCCGCTTCACGCGCCATTTTTCTCCGGTGCACCTTGTCGCTCACCCACTCGTAGCGTTGCATCAACCCCTCGACTGCGCGGACGTAGGCGGCCTGTGCGTCGGTGACCTGCTGCAGCCATTCCTCTTCGAGCCGCGGATCGCCGAGGATGGCGGGCGGCATAACGAACGCCGCGTGCGATTCGTCGACGTAGCGCTGCGAGATCTGCGAATAGCCGAACCCCGCGCGGTGACGGACCAGCTCGTGGGAGCAGGACCGGGAGATGCCTTCGATGAGCAGCACGTAGACGGCGTGCTCGAGGACCGAGCCGTGACCCTGCTTCTTGATGTTCTCGAGGTAGTCGGCCGTCGTGCGGTTGATGGGATTGTGCTGGCTCATGTAGCACAGGCGGCCCGCGTACTCCGCCAGCCGCTCCCCATCGCTTGCCTCACCGCGCCACTGCACCGCGAGATGCTCAGGTTCGAGAAACTCCGGACGCGCGATGAGCGAGATGCGCGGCGTGCGAAAGACTTCCACCGGCGCTAGCGTGTCAGCTCGAGTTTCGGCGTGTCCCATGCGGCGCTGCGCTCCAGCTCGCGTAGTCGCGTTGCGATGTCGTCAGGGATGGCCGCGGCATCAGCGCCCACCTTCAGCGCCGCCACGGGCGACCAGTCGGTCGCCGGAATGATAACACCAGGGTTCAAGATCGACAGCGGGTCGTAGGCGCGCTTCACGGCGCGAAACAGGTCCATCACTGCCTTTCCATAGAAACGCTCCAGGACCCCCGCGCGCAAGCGGCCGACGCCGTGCTCACCCGCCGGCACGCCGCCGAGTCCCCACACCAGATCGGTGGCGTCGTCGAACAGCTCGTGCAGCGCGCCGCGCCATCCGTCCGTCGTCGTGTCGGGCAGCACGTTGACGTGCACATGGCCGTCGCCGGCGTGCCCGAAGATCACGATCGGAATGCCGCGGCGCGCCGCCGCGGTCCGGAGGCCGGCGACGTACACGCCCAACGCGTCGAGCGGCACACACCCATCCTCGATTACCTGCAACGAACGCTGGCTGGCCGGGAGGCGAGCGAGCGCCGGAGAGGCGAGTCGCCGCACGCTCCACAGCTGCTCGAGTCCGGCGCGGTCGACCGCCGTCTCCACGTGAACTGCGGACTCCTTGAGCCCGCGAACCGCGTCCCCAACGACACCCCGTGCCGCCCCGCCCGTCTCGCGCTCAAATTCCACGAGCAACAGACAGGCGACCTGCGGCGCGCTTGGAACAAAACGCAACAACGAAGCATCCAGCAGCTCGACGGCGGACGGCTCCAGGGTCAGGAGGTACGGGACCGCCTCGGCCATGGCATCGAGGTCGGCAAACCCGAGCGCCACTCCCGCGATGTCCGCTGGAATGGGGTCGAGACGCCAATGGACTCCGGTCACGATACCGAGCGTGCCTTCGGATCCAACGAGGAGATCGATCTCATCGCCTGATTCAGCAAAGCGATCGAGCGCGTAGCCACACGAGTTCTTGCGGGTCTTGGGGAAATGTGTGGGAATCAGGAGTCGGGAGTCGGGAGTCAGGGTAAACCGTCCCTGGCTCCCGGCTCCTCGCTCCAAGATCCTGACGGATCCGTCAGCCTCGACGATCTCCAGACCCTCCACCCACTTCCTTACACTGCCGTATCGCACTGCGCGCGGACCGGCGGCGTTTGTGGCGACCATGCCGCCACTGGTGGCAAATGCACCGGAGGACGGATCGGGTGGCAGCCGCAGGCCGTAGGGTTTGGCGGCATCGTTCACGGCTGCCCAGGTCACCGAGGCACCGGCCCGCGCGATCCGGGCGTGGGGATCGACGACCAGCTCTGAGAATCCCCTGCTCATGTCGACGATGACGCCGCTACCGACATTGCCGCCCGGCATCCCGCTCCCCGCGCCCCGCGGGATCAACGCGAGATGCGACTCGGCGGCGTGGCGAACGAGTGCGACGACGTCGTCTCGGTTCTTGGGAATTGCGACGGCGGAGGGCACGATACGATAGATCCCTGCGCCTTCGGCGTAAGCCGCCCGGACACGAGGATCGGTGACTAACACGCCCCAAACTTGACACGGGCGAACCACAACGTGAAGCTTCGACTCCCGATGGCTGCCCCACAGACCGCGCCGGCGCCTTCTCAAGCACCCCGTGCTCAGCTGATCCATATCGAGGTGGACCGGCGGCTGGGCCATGAGTGGGACGAATGGAACGGCCGGCCGCTGCCCGGGGGCGGTGACTTCTCGGCGGCCCCGGGGCTGCTTTTCCGCTTTGCGGCCCTGACGCTCGCCGCCTTTGCGGCCGGCGCCGCCTTTCTTCTGTATCTCGTCGCACCGCGGCTCGTCACGCTCTCGCCGCCCTTAGCCAGGGATCTCTGGCTCGTCCTCGCGGCCGCCCTGGGGCTCGCCACGCTGTACCTGATTGTGCTCGCCGCCTCGTTTTACGGCGGCCGGAACCTGTTGCCCGAGCGCCTGATGGAGCGGGGTCCGTATCTGCAGCTCATGAACTACGCGTCGTTGATCGCTAGGGGCTTCGGGAAACGCGACTGGGTCGAGCACGCCGCGATCGACGTCTACAACACGTTGGCTGAGCGGCGGGGCCGGAGGGTGGGGAAGGGCGAGCTGCTGGTCCTGATCCCCCGCTGTCTATCGAAGCAGGCGCTGGACGGCGTGCTGGAGATCGCGGGCCGCTACGAGGTTCCGGTATTCGTCGCGACGCGTGGGCAGCTCGCCCGCCGCGTGATCCGCGAGCGTCGGCCCCGCGCCGTCGTCGCGGTCGCGTGCGAGCGCGACATGATGACCGGGCTGCGCGACGTCGCCGGCAAGCTGCCGGTGCTCGGGCTCACGATGCAGCTCCCCAACGGCCCGTGTCGTGACGCGGCTATCGACCTCGACCAGATGGAGAAGTGGGTGCAGGGTCTGGTCTCGACGTCCTAGCTCGACGCGATAGCAGCACCGCCCCACCAACCGCGCACCAGCCAAGAAACGCGAGCCACTCGACGCGCGTGAGGCTGCCCGGGACGGCCGGGATCACCTTCATCAGAATGATGGCGACGCTGACGAGCACGCCGAGGGTGGCGGTCATCATGCCCTCGTGCTGGCCGGCGCGACGGGCGCCGGCGATGAACGCCAGGCAGGTAGCGCACCATCCCATCGCCCCCACCGCTGCGCCCACCTCGCTGATCGGCACGAGCACCGCGTCGCCCAGGAACGCCGCCGCGGCGGTAGGGATCGCGACGAGCGCGATCGCCACGGCCGGTGTCCCGAACCTCGGATTCACGGCGCCCACGGCGGGCGGCACGAGGCCGCGCTTGCCCAGGGCGTACACCAATCGCGTCGCCGCGACGAAGTTCCCGTTGAAGACCTTGAAGAGCGACAGCACGGCCGCCGCGAGTATCAGCCGCGCGATCCAGGGTGTGCCGAAGGTGCGCGCGAACGCCGCGTCGGTGCCGAGGTGATTCGTGACGAAGTCGGTCCATGGATACACCCAGGCCACGATGCCCACGATCACGACGTAGAACAAACCCCCGGAGAGCAACGCGGCGGTGATGAGGCGTGACAGCGTGCCGGGTCGCAGCTCAGGCAGGGCCTCTTCCGACGCCTTGGGAATCGACTCGAAGCCGGTCATGAAGTAGGGCACAATCTGCAAGGTCAGAAGGATCGACACGAACGCGCCCGCGGGCCCGAAGAGCGGCTGGACGTTGGCCGGCGCGCCGCGACCGATGCCCAGGGCGACGAACAGCGCGAAGCACGCCAGCAAGCCGATCGTGGTGACGTTCTGAAAGCGCCCGCTCAGGCGAATCCCGCGATAGTTCACGACGCCGATCGTGGCGGTCAGGGCGAGTCCCGCGACAAGCCGCGGCAACGCGATCGCCTTGCCGGCCACCGTGTACAGCACGACCGCGTTCATCCCCGGGAACAGTCGCGCGAGCAAGTTCCCGATCGCCACCGCCTCCCAGGGACAGACGATCGCGTACGCGAGCACCATCATCCAACCAGCGGCAAAGCTGACGATGGGGGGGAACACGCGCTCGGTGTACGCGACCTCGGCGCCGGCATCGGGAATCATCCGCACCATGCGCCCATAGGTCTGCGCGATGGGGAGGAGCAGGAACGCGCCGATGCAAAAGCCGAGCATGGCGCCGCCCGGGCCACCGCGACCGAGCCAGTCGTCCATCACGACGAGCCAGCCGGCCCCCACCATGCTCCCGAATCCGAATGTGAAGTACTCGAGTGCGCCGAGGCCCTTAGTAAGTCGTGACTCCAAGCTTGTCCTTTACGGAGGCGAGAAGCTGCTCGGCGCGGAGCTGTCCTGGCGAGCCGGGTGGCGCGGCGCGCTCGAGGTCCCGCGCCGTACGGGACGGATCGTCGGCCGGCCGGAACACCGCCTCGATCGTCACGCGCGCCTTTCCTGGCACGTCCGGATCGGCCCAGAGGCGCAGGCGATACGTCCCGGCGAATTCGTCCGTTTCGAGAAACCCGTCACGCGGGCTGACGAAATGCACCGCGATCGTGTCGGCGCGCAGCAACGAGTCCGCGAACTGGGTGACGCGTGGCGGCGGTGCGTTGATCACGACGTGGAGCGCTTCGGGGATCGGCGCGAATGACGGGCGCGTCGTGGCGGGCGTGCATGCGGAAACAAGAAGGGCAAATGCGAAATGCGAAATGCGAAATTGAAGAGCACGGTTATTTCGCATTTCGACTTCCGAATTTCGCATTAATGGGAATGCGGCGGCGTGCCAGGCGGATCTGTGTGCGATGCCTTTACGGTGTCAGCGTGCTCGCGTTCCTCGCCGGCCTCGTGGTGATGCCCTTCTTCCCGGTTTTCGATCTCGGCCTGCAGTTTCTTGGACGGGATGCCGGCCGCGTGGTCGAACACTAACCGGCCACCGAGCACGCCGGTCCACACCAATCCCAGGATGCCCACGATGCTCAGCGCGCGCGTCAGGGCCAGCTCTTGCGTGGGCATCTGGAAGCGGCGGGCGAGCCGCCAGACGAGGACGACGGTGAACAGGCCCATCGTCAGGAGCGCCATGTCTTCGTGCTTGTCCATGATTTCGTGGATCGCTTCACCGTGCTCGATGGTGCCAGAGGCGAGTTTGCCCGCCACGACCGCCGCCCAGCCGCCGATTACACCGGCCCACAGCGTCCAGATTCCCGCCCACATGAGCGACTCGCGCTTCGTGGCGGCAGCAGCGAGATCGAACAGCACCGCGACGAGGAGCAGTGCCGCGGGAAGGTCGTTCAGGACCGCGTGCCAGCGCGCAGCGTCGTAGCCGAGCATTAGAGCCCCAGGTTGCTCACGATGGGTGGGTTGGCCGAGTAGTCATAGAACCCTTTCCCGCTCTTCTTGCCGTGCATCCCCGCCAGCACCATCCGCTTGAGCAGCGGCGGCGGCGCGTAGCGCGCTTCGCGATACTCGTTGAACATGATCTCGGCGATGTGGTGCGTCGTGTCGAGACCAACGAAGTCGAGCAGGGTCAGCGGTCCCATAGGATAGCCGCATCCGAGCTGCATCGCCTTGTCGATGTCGGGAACGCTGCCCACGCCGCGCTCCACCGCGCGAATCGCATCGAGCAGGTACGGCACGAGCAGCAGGTTCACGATGAACCCGGAGTTGTCCTTCGCCGCGATCGGCTCCTTGCGGAGCGATGCGGCGAACGCGAATGCGCGCTTGAACGTCTCCTCGGATGTCGTCACGGTGCGCACGACTTCCACCAGGGGCATGAGCGGCACGGGGTTGAAGAAGTGCAGTCCGACGAAGCGGTCGGCGCGCCTGGTCGCGCCCGCCATCTCCGCGATCGTCAGGCTGGAGGTGTTCGACGCGAAGATCGTTCCTGGGCCGCAGAGCGCGTCCAGTTCCTTGAAGAGCGCATTCTTGAGCGCCAGATCCTCGGTGATTGCCTCAATGACGATATCCGACTGCTTCAGGTCGGCGACCGCGGTCGTGAGCGTCAGCCGCTGGAGCGTCGCGTCGCGGTCCGAGGCCTCGAGCTTTCCTTTTTCGACCAACTTCGCGAGCGACTTCTCGATCACGGCGCGGCCGCGATCGAGAAACTCCTTCGACACGTCGCGCACGATCGTGTCGTAGCCGGCGCTGGCGGCGACTTGCGCGATCCCGCTCCCCATCAGGCCACACCCCAGCACCCCGACGCGTTTGATATCGGTCATCGCCTCGTTAGCCTCGTGGTTTCGGCTTGGGATTCTCGAACGCTTTGCGGACTTCCTCGGCGATGCGGGTAAACGCCTGCACGCCGGGCAGGGCGTCCTGACTGGACGACCGAGTGTCGCCGCGCTCCAGCCGGTCGAGCACCTGCTCGAGGGCGATCTGCATCCGCTCGTTGGCTCCCCGATACGTACGGGCGATGGCCGCGCCCCCGATCGTCAGGCCAACGCCGGGAACGAGCAACAGGACTTGCGCGAGGGCGAGAGGCGGTGCGATGAGCGCGGTCGCCCCTGTGACGGCCCACCCGACCACGGCCAGCACGGTGGCGCCGGAGATGCGTTTGGTGCGCTGCGGCCGGATATCCGCCTCAAGCCGCACCAGGCAGAATCCAGGCTCGAGCTGAACAACCTGCGCGGTGATCTCCTCGGCCTGCGCCAGTGAGTAGCGGCGTTTGCCGGCGAGCGCGCGCTGAATCGACGCCAGCGCCCCCGCTTTTGGCTCCCACGACGTGCGGTCCGGGTAATGCCGCTTGGGCTGCAGCAGCGCTTCCTCGGTCATCCAGCGGCTCACGGCGCGCTCGACCGACGCCCGTTCGCCGGGCACCACCCGGTGCGCGATGATCGATCGCGGACCCGTCAGCCACGCCCACGTGCCCGTCGCTACTTCCGGCGTGATCCGCGTCTGCTCTTCCAGCATGGCTTGGCGGAGATAGCGGTCAGGAATCCCGACATCCTTGCCGAGCGAGAGGACTTCGTTGCTGGTGAGCCCTTCGCCGATGTCGCGTTCTCCGGCCTGCAGCTCGGCGGCGCGCTTGATGATGCGTTCGAGCGCTTCACGGCTGATGAGGTCGTTCCCCATCAGACCTTTGTCTTTCCTTTATTGCGGAGTGCCGGCAGGCGCTCACCGGCTGTGTGGGCGGGCAGGGCGCGGCTGCCGGAGTCGGCGATCTTCTCCATGAACCCCTTGAACAAGTCGATCGGAATCGGAAAGATCGTCGTCGAGTTGTTCTCGGACGCGATTTCGTTGACCGTTTGTAGATAGCGGAGTTGAATGGCTGCCGGCTCTTTGCCGATGATGTGCGCGGCTTGCGCGAGCTTCTCGGCTGCCTGCAGCTCGCCTTCGGCGTTGATCACCTTGGCGCGGCGCTCGCGCTCTGCTTCCGCCTGGCGGGCCATGGCGCGCTTCATCTCCGGCGGAAGGTCTACGTCCTTTACTTCTACGGCGGAGACCTCGATGCCCCAGTCCTCCGTCCGCGTATCGATCGTTTGGCGCAGGATCGCGTTGATCTTGTCACGATTTGCGAGCAGCTCGTCCATCTCGGTCTCGCCCAGCACCGATCGCAGCGTCGTCTGCGCCAGCTGGCTCGTCGCGTAGAGGTAATTCTCCACTGCCACGACGGCCTTGTCAGGCGTCTTGACGCGCATGTACAGGACGGCATTGACCTTGATGGAGATGTTGTCGCGCGTGATCACGTCCTGGGGCGGGACGTCGATGGCCATGACGCGCAGCGACACCTTCTGCATCCGCGCCAGCACCGGAGGAAGAAAGATCAGCCCCGGTCCCTTGGTGGGCCGCAGCCGGCCGAGCAGGAAGTAGACGCCGCGCTCGTACTCGCGCAGCACACGCAGGCCCGAAAACAGATAGAGCGCGATGAGACCGATCGCGCCGAGGAGTATGTCGCTCACAACGCTTCGACGATCACTGCCGCCCCCTGACCTCCCCCAATGCACGCGGAGCCGAGTGCAAAACGCTTCTTCTCACGGCGCAGCGCGTGCAGCAGGTGAATGGTGATGCGTGTCCCGGTGGCGGCGAGGGGATGCCCGATCGCGATCGCGCCGCCGCACGCGTTGGTGCGGGCACGATCGAGCCCCAGCTCTCGCTCGACCGCGAGGTACTGGGGCGCAAACGCTTCGTTCACTTCGACGAGATCCATCTGCTCGAGTTTCATCTTGGCCTTCTCCAGCGCTTTCCGGGCCGCCGGTACCGGACCGATCCCCATGTGCTTCGGCTCGACGCCGGCAACGGCCCACGCCACGAGGCGGCCGAGCGGCTTCAACCCGTGTCCCTTTGCATACTCCTCGCTGGCGATGACCGTTGCCGCTCCGCCGTCCGAGATGCCCGAGGCGTTTCCAGCCGTGACCAGCCCATCCTTCTTGAAGTACGGCTTCAAGGTGCTGAGGATCTCGAGCGTCGTCTCCGGTCGCATGTGCTCGTCGGCGCGGAATTCGACTTCCTTACCCTTCACCTTGATCGTCACGGGGATGACTTCGTCCTGGAACGCGCAGGCATCCCAGGCGCGCTTCGCGCGTACTTGGGAGGCGACTGCGACTTCATCTACTTCCTTGCGTGTGAGCTTGTACTTCTCGGCGAGGCTCTCGGCGGTCTCGGCCATCGACAGGCCGCATTGCGGGTCCTTCAGCGACTCCCACAGCAGGTCCTCGAGCGGCGCCGGCCCGAGCCGCAGGCCCCAGCGCGCGCCGCGCACGACGTGCGGCGCCTGGCTCATCGACTCGGCGCCGCCGGCGAGCACGGCGTCGGCCTCGCCGAGCAGAATCAGCTGCGCGCCCTGCGTGATTGCCTCGAACCCTGAGCCGCACAGCCGGTTGACGGTGACGGCCGGCGTCTCGATCGGGAGCCCTGCTTTCAATCCGACGTGGCGCGCCATGTAGATGGCATCGGCCGACGTTTGGAGCGCATTCCCGAACACAGTGTGTCCGAAGTCGCTCGCCGGAACGCCCGAGCGTTGAATCGCGTGCCGGGCGGCAGCCACACCCAAGTCGATGGCCGACAAGTCCTTCAAAGAGCCGCCGAACGCTCCGAATCCCGTCCGTACGCCGGACAGGAAGACAACGTCTTTGGTGGCGCCCTGGGTTTTCATGAGACCAACTCCATCATAAGTGGGCGGAATATGGGCCTGCGCCGAATGCGACGGTAGGTCATGGAGCAAAAACACGAGCGGCGGATGGGCTTGTTCCCCATCCGCCGCGTGTCCTGGCGCGTGCGCGGAAGTGTCAACGCACGAGGTCGACCCACCCCGATTCATTCGCGACAATCGCTACCCTGCCGAGACGGTCGAAGGCGACATGGCGGGGCAGGCCCCCCGTCTCGAGCGTTCCAACGCTGACCAGCGTATGCGCGTCGACCATCGCGATCCGCCCGGCCGATCGGAGGCTGGCGTACACCGTCGTCTGGTCGGGCGTCAGCGCCACTTCGTCCACCGGAGTCTCGAAGGTCCGTCTCACGATTTTGCCCGTCGGCAAATGCACCAGGTCGAGCCAGCCGTGTTCGTTGCCGCAGTAGAGGCGCAGGCCGTCGGAGGAGACTGCGACGCCCAACGGCGCGCCACCGACCTCATAGCGGTGAATGAGCGAGAGGCTCCGCGCGTCGAGCTCCAGGATGTGGCCCGCCTTCCAGGTGGGTACGAAGATGCGGTGACCCCCAGGATGCACAGCCAGCTCGGTACACGCTTGCGGCAGAGCGGTTGATCGCACGATCCGGCCGCCATTGTCGGTCAGCGCGCACGCGCAGAGACGATCGAGGTTGGTCGAGACGTACAGGGTGCGCAGCTCCGGCGACAGCGCCGCGGCGAGCGGATCACCTTCCATCGCGATGGAGCCCACGCGGCGGCGCGACACGAGATCGACGATGGCGACGTCTTTGGTGAATTGATTGGTTACCCACGCACGTTCGCCCGAGGGTGCGAGGATGACGCGCGTAGGAGCGACGCCAACACGAATGACGCCCGTGGACGCGAGCGGCTGTAATTGCAGACGTTCGAGCACGGCCGCGTGCAGCCGGGTGAGCAAGGCCGAGCCATCCGGCGCGATCGCGACGTCGAACGGATAGCCGGCGATCACGAGCCGTGAGGCGAGTACGCCGCGAGGCCTTCCCGCCGCCTCGGCCTGGCCGGGAGGGGCGGTTCGCGCAGCGCGAATCGAAAAACTGGATCCCGCGCTGCCACCACCCACCGCGATCGCCGCGTACGCTTCGCGCTGGGCCACGGCCACCAGGTACGGCTGCAGCACCAGCTCGTGGATCCCGGTGTCTCCCCGGATCGTTCGGAAGCGCAGAATCGCGCCCGCAATGCCGCCGCGCCGGACCCGCGACCACGGCTGCCCCATCAAACGGCGCACCAGGCGGTAGCAGGTTGCGGGCTCGAGACGGGATTGACGGGCCAGCGCGAGCAACGATGCCCCGGTTTGCTCGGATTGAAGAACCCAATAGAACAGCCGGGTCCACGCGGCCAGCTCCTCGAGCGGCGGCAAGCTGGCGCGACGCAACGTCCTGGCGACTTGATGACGGGTTCGGAGTCCGAGGAAGGTCGCGACGTCACCGGCGGGCGGCAGCAGGCCGTTCTTGCAGGCGAGCACGTTGACGACCGCGCGTGCTTCGCCAGCTAACGACGGCAACGCCACATCGAGAATCTTGGCCAAGGGAAGCGGCGGCATATACTACCTTGTCCCGGATTAGAATTAATTCTACCCAGATTGAAACAATGAGTTCACGCCGTCAACCAGGGTTCAAACCAGGTCGCTCAGAGCCTTTGCGACCGCCTCGGTGCCGGCGCTCCCGCCTAGATCGGGGGGGCGGACCGTGCTGGAGAGGAGTTCCCGCACGGCGCGCTTGACCTGGGCGGCGGCTGCAGGATGGCCGAGGTGCTCGAATAGCAGCCCGCCAGTCAGCACGGCGGCAAGCGGGTTGGCCACCCCCTGGCCGGTCAGGGCTGGAGCCGAGCCGTGGACCGGCTCGAACAGGGCGTGCGGCCTCCCGGGATGGAGGTTGGCGCTCGCGGCGACGCCAAGCCCGCCCACCAGCCCGGCACCGAGGTCGGACAGGATATCGCCGTAGAGGTTGTTCGTTACGATGACCTGAAAACGTTGCGGCTCCCGCACCATCTCCAGTGCCAGGGCGTCGACATACCTGTGCTCGGCCGCGATGGTCGGGTACTCCTGCGCGATGGCCTTGAAGCGATCCTGCCAAATCCGGTGCGTGGGAATCGCGTTCGATTTGTCGCTCATCGTCACGCGCTTCTGGCCGTGCGCTTTCGCCCACTCGAAGGCCGCGCGGATGATCCGCTCGACGCCCTTGCCGGTGTTGACCTCCTCCGCGACGTGCTCATCGCCATTGGAGCGGCCGCGGCCCAAATACTGGCCTTCTGTATTCTCCCGAAAGATCACGAAGTCGATGGCCGGACGGCCGGACGGCCGGTCGGCCGGAAGGCGGAGCGGCGACAGGTCAGGATGCAGGAGCTCTACGGGCCGGAAGTTTACATACAGATCGAGCCTGAAACGCAGCCCAAGCAGAATGTCGCGCGCGTGCTCGTTGCCTGGAACGCGTGGGTCCCCCAGCGCGCCCAGAAAGATTCCATCCACGTCATCGCGCAGATGCTGAAACGCAGCGTCGGGGAGTGTTTCTCCAGTTTTCAGAAAATGATCGGCGGAATAGGGCAGGCGCTCCCACGCGAGTGAGAACCCCTGCGTCGCCGCCACCCGTTCGAGTATCGGGATCGCCGCTTCGATGACCTCGGGTCCAATGCCGTCCCCCGCGATCACCGCAATCTTGTGTGTTTTCAACGGCCCATCCGCCCATCAGCCCATCCGCCCATCATTCAAACCCCGTCGGGCGCCCGCACGCCAGGCAGTAGGCCCAGCCCACATCCAACTCACTCCCGCATCCCTGGCACCGCAGGTCTCCTTCCTGCGGCTGGCCGCAGTGCGGGCAGAACCGCGCCTCCCGGTTCCCCGGTAACCCGCCGCCGCAGTACTCGCACTGATTCGCGGTGAGGGGATCTTTGGGTTTCGCGCCGGACGGAGGCGAGGAGGCGGCCCGATACGAGCTCGGGCGTGGCGGGGGAATGTACGGCACCGGGACGGGGTTCTCTCCCGTCGTGTCGACGAGATCTTCGTCCTCGTCCGGGGTCGCCGGAGCGTATGTGCGGTCGGCCAGCAGGACCCGCTCGGCGGCTCGGCCGTTCACCATCACCTGCGCGTCGGGAAAGCTGCGGAAGTAGGCGGGATCAGGATTGATGGTGGCGATCTCGCGCTGCATCGCCTCACGGACGGTCTCCGGCTCGAGCTGCACGTAGTTGCGCTCTCCTGCGAGGAGCCGCAGCACTGCCATCTCGTAATCCTGGTGCGTCGCGACGTTCAGCCGCGACCGGTTGGAGCGATACGGCACGAGCCGCTCGTAAACCTGGGAGGCCGGGAAGGGTACCGCGACCCGCGTCTCCCGCGCGAGCGCAGCGACCAAGAGCCCAAACAACCGGTCGAGCTCATCCATCGACGTTTTTCACAGGCTGAAGCCTGTGCTCGGCCAACATTGTCCTTAAGGACATTGACTGCCGAGCGCACCCTTTAGGGTGTGAAGACGGGTCAGGCACCATTTCTCCACGCACTCACCCAGCGATCATAGAGGACCGGTACCACACCGCCCTGCTGCAGCACTTCCACGCCGGACGGATCGCGGTACGCTTTGCGGTAGAACACGTGCGTGACGCCGGAATTGATGATCAGCTTGGCGCACATCACACAGGGCGACGCGCTGACGAACACGACTTTGTCGCGCACGCTGCCCGGTGCCTTCACGAGCGCGTTCATCTCGGAGTGAATACAGCCGCAGTTTCCCGGCACCGCGGAGTCGCATTTGTTCGGCAGGCCACGCGCGTTGCCGTTGTAGCCGATCGCGAGGACGTTCTCGAGCCGCTGGTCGGTGACGACCGTCCCCACCTGCAGCCGAACGCACGTAGAGCGTTTGGCCAGCTCTTCCGCCATACGCATGTACACCTCGTACAACGGTATCCGCTCGACGGGAACGGACTGATCCGAGGCGATCAGATGGTCCTTACTGGGTGTGCTCATGCAGCTCCTTGTCGGGATCGAAGTCCAGATACTTGCCGCGGGCGCGCTGCTGCGCGAGCCAGGTGTCGAAGCCGGAGGGGACGAGGCCGTTGGAGCGCTCCTGCTGATCGGCCGAGCGGATCGCCAGCGCGTTGGCGTACTCGTTCTTGACGTGTTCGTTGTGGCCCCGGACCCAGCGCCAGTCCACAGTATGCGCCGCCGCCGCCTGGGCCAGTTTCTGCCACAGCTCGACGTTCTCGAGCACGCCCGTTTTGCGGCGCCAGCCGCGTGTCTCCCAGCCTTTGATCCATTCCGTCATTCCTTTGACGAGATACTCGGAGTCGGAAACGAAGCGGACGTGGGCGTGCCGCCACTGGCGGCGGATCCACTCGAGCGACGCGATGGCCCCGGCGAGCGCCATCTTGTTGTTCGTCGTCTGTGGCGAACACTCGTAGAGATCCCAGCGCGCCACGCTGTCCCCCGCCGGCGCTTCGATCAACGCGGCGTTGCCACCCCGACTCGCCTTTGTGGAATCGTTGCCGAGGCAACTCTCGTCGGCATGCACGAGCACGAACGGCGTCGTCATGGCTGAATGACCACTGGAATGTCGGTATGCAGCAGGATCTGCTCGGCGTGCGAAACCGTCACGTCGCTGCGCCGCCCCGACCCGACATGGGCGCCTGCAAACAGGGCGTCGCACGCCGTTCGCTGAATCACGCGGGCGACCGCCTCCCCGGGGGTACCCGGCTCGAGGTGGGTGACGAACGTCACCCCCTCGAGCGAAAGCACCGCTTCGGCCTCGCCCACCACTCTGGTCCCGCTCGCGGGATCGATCGTCGCATGAATAACGTGCACCGTGCTGTGTGTGACGCTCGCGAAGCGCGCGACGAGCTCCAGGGCGCGCTGCGCCGTCGCGCGGCCATCGTATGCGACCGCGCACGCCTTCATCGGCGACGGCTTGCTGCCGCACACGATCACCGTGCGCTCGGCGATGCGAATCAACGACGAGACCGTCCTGCCCAGGACGTCGGCTGGAGACGAGCGGCCGCGGCGCCCTACCAGCACCGTGTCGACGTCGCGCGCGAGCGCCGCCAGCTCGGCGTCCGGATGGCCGTGCTGGTGAATCGTCTCCACCGCAAGGCCCGCATCCGCGACGCGCTCGTGCGCCCGCTGCAACAGCGCGCCCGAGTCGGACGTGCGGGGAGGGCCCGCGAAATGCGGCTCCTTCACGTAGGCGACGACCACACGGGATTTGAAACGGAGGCCGAGGTGGACGGCCTGCTCCAGCGCTTCGTCGGCGCTGGGACTGCCGTCCAGACCTACGAGCAAGCGCGTGAACACGGCGCTAGGCGGTGCTCAGGGCAGCACCGCGAAACTCTCCAGCTCGCGGAGCCGGAACGTGAGCAGCTCGCCGGTCATCGGGAGCCGTCCCGCCAGGGCGTCGTCACGTCCGCTCGTCTCGAGACGTTCGGCCACCACGACATATTCGGTGCCGCGACGCCGCAGCGCTACCCGCAGATGCTGACGCACGGCGCGCTCCAACGCGTCCAGTGCCTCCGGCGTCAGCGCGCGGTACTCCGGGATCCTGGGGGAGGGTACCCGCACTCAGCTCACCGTGATCGCACCGGCCACGCCGCGCGCGAGGCGCCCAATCTTCGCCGCGGCAGGCGTGCCCTCGCGCTCCAGCGTCGCCACCAGCGCGCTCGCGCGATCAGGATCCACTGCAATCAACAACCCGCCCGATGTCTGCGCATCGAACAGCAGCACGCGAAGGGGCTCCGGGACCGCACCACCGAACGTTACGTGGGTGGCCAGAGCGTCCCGGTTGCGTTTCGTCCCGCCTGGAATCGCACCCCGCTCGGCCAGCTCCACCGCCTGCGGCAGCAGGGGCACCGATCCGGCATCGATCTCGGCTGCCAGGCCGCTCGCCATGAGCATGTTGTGCAGATGACCCAGGAGACCGAACCCCGTGACATCTGTCGCGGCGTGGACGCCGCCGCCGGTGGCGCGCATCGCGCGCGCCGCGCCGGCGTTTAGCGTGGCCATCGATTTTACCGCGCCCGCAAGGTCGGCCGCCGTCGCGAGATCCCGCTTCAATGCGGTGGTGAGCACGCCGGTGCCGATCGACTTGGTCAGCACGAGGGCGTCACCGGCGCGCGCGCGTGCCAGCGTGATGATGCGATTGGGGTGTACCTCGCCGATCGCGACCATGCCGTACTTGGGCTCGGGGTCATCGACGGAGTGTCCGCCGAGTACGAAGGCGCCCGCTTCTTTTGCGATGTCGGCACCGCCGCGCAGCACGTCGCCCAGCAGCTCGTAGGGCAGCGTGTCGCGCGGCCAGCCGACGAGGTTCAGGGCGAGCAGCGGCGTTCCCCCCATCGCATAGACGTCCGAGAACGCATTGGCGGCGGCGATGCGGCCGAAGTCATATGCGTCATCGACGATCGGCGTGAAGAAATCCACGGTCGCGACGATCGCGCGGTCCGGCGTTAACTGGTACACGGCGGCGTCGTCCCGCGTCGAAGCATCGACCAGGATGCGTGGATCCGAGATCGTCGGCACGTGGCGCAAGACCTGCGCCAACTCGGCGGGGCCGAGCTTGCAGGCTCAGCCGGCGCCGTGCGAGTAGCTGGTCAGCCGCACGATGGATTGCGTCGACATCGTGCGCGGAAGATGGAGGGAACTACTGCAGGACGGCAACCTCCGCGGGAATCTGGTTCAGCTCATGGTACTCGAAGCGCACGAGCCCATCAGCGTCGAGGACGAAATAGGAGGGTGTGCCCCACTGGCTGAAGGCGCGGCTCGCCTCCCGCCCCGCGTCGGCGTAGACGGGGAATGTGAGCTTCTGGTCCGCGAGGAACCGCTGCAAGGCGTCCGAGACACGCTCGTCCGTGATCGTCACGATGGCCACCCCCTGTTTCCGCAGCCGAGCGGTCAGACGCTCCAACGCGGGCAGCTCCTCCAACGACGGGCCGCAATGGCGGGACCAGAAGGCGACGAATGTCACGCGACCGCGCGTGAGCGTGTCGAGGCGCGCCGCGCTGCCACCGGCCGCTTCCAGCCGCACTCCCGGAGGGAGGCCTCGGCGGACCGCCATATCCAGCAGGCGTCGGCGCATCTCGCTGCGGCCGTCCTGGAGGAGTCGCGTCCAAGACGTGGAGTCGACCGAGGCCCCGGTGAGCTCCTCCGTGGCGGGGTCGGCGGCCACGAGCGCGAGCAATCGGAGCGCGCCGGCCGTATCGCCGCTCGAACGCTCGATCTCAGCGACGCGACGGAACAGTGAAACGTCCCAGCCCTCCCGCACGGCTAATTTGAGTGTGTCGAGGCCCGCCGTCGTTCGTCCGCTCGCCACCAGCGCGTCGCCCAACGCGACCAGAATCCGGCGCGCGCTCGCGACGTCGACGGCACGCTGCTCCTCGACGGTGCGGTCGAGCGCGCGTCGCGAGTCGTTGCGCGTCTGGAGAGCTCGCACTTGACTGCGTAACCGCTGCATTCCCTCCTCGCGCAGGACGGGGTAGCGGGTGAACACGGTGGCAATCCAGGAGGAGTCGCGCGGGTTCATCACCAGGTAGTGATCCGCCCAGCGTACGAGCCCGGCGGAGTCTCCCACGCGCTGCGCCATGCTCCACCCCACGTTGACCAGGTTGCCGTGTGCCGGACCTGCTTCGTCCCACAGGCGGTCCAGGTCGGCCAGCGCCCGCACGGAGTCCTTGTCCTTCCACGCGCGGTTTCCGATGGCGATCGCCCGTTCCTGAACGGCCAATGGCGACGCCGGTGCCTCTCGCTCCAGACGATCCCTCCAGTACCGCTCGAGCGTCGAGTCACCCACGGACCGCGCGTACCAGAGCATCCAGCCGAGGTCGTCGGCTGTGAGGGAAGCGCGCGGCGCGAGCCGGTGGTGGAAGGCGTTTAGACGGGCCTGGTGCGCGGCGAGAGTGCTGTCCAGGTGCGACTCGCCGAGCACGAACTTCTCGTAGAAGAGGAGCCCCGACCAGCTGGCTACGCGATCGGGATACAGTGCCGCAACCTGGCGCGCCGTCTCGTAGCCCTGCTCCCAGTTCCGACCCATCATGTCGTTTTCACGCTGCATCAGGGCGTCGAACGTCGGCCGGCCCTCGGGGTCGTGGACCAGCAGTTCCCATAAGCGACGACCGTTGCTGTCAACGATCCGTCCATCCGCGTCCTCCACCGCGAACGCGGCGTACACGACCGAGTCCGGCAAGCGAAGGGTGGTTCGGAACAATCCGGCTCCGGCGCGCGTCAGCTGCGCGGCGACTGTCTGCCTCGTCGTGCGCTGGTAGGCGTCGTCACGCGTGCTACGGTAACGCGCTCTGAGGACGAGCCGGTCGCGGCCGATAAGGGTGCTGGGCGCGCGATAAGCGACCTGCACCGTCTGACCGGCGCGCGGCGTCCCCGGAGTTAGTGTAAGCTCGCCCTGGATATCGCCCGCCGTCAGCGTTGCCGTGGGCCAGGCGAACCAAAGTCCTGCGCCTGCTGCAAGCACCAGAACGGCTGCGGCGGCGACTCGCCAGCGGGCAGACGCAAGGGGCGGATCGGCGAGCGGCAGAATGACGTGCTCGTTTGCAGCGAGGCGCTCGTGAATGCGCTCGAGCAGCTCAGGGGACGCCGCTGTCGTCGGCAACCGCGCGATCGCCGTCTTCATCTCGCGGATCCAGGAATCGTTCACGCTCCACCTCCCAACGCACGCCGCAGCGCACGCATCGCGCGGTGTAACCGCACCTCACTCGTTCCCGTGCGGATGCCGAGCAACCTCCCGATCTCCAAGTGCGAGAATCCCTCGACCTCCTTCAGCACAAATACGACTCGCAGGTCGTGAGGAAGCGCCGCGAGGGCGCGTTCGAGATCCCAGCGAACCTCGGGCGTCTCTGACGCCGCGAGCTGCTCACTCGCGTGGTCGAGAGGAACCTCATGCCGGCGGGTACCGCGCCGAACGCGGTCGAGCGCGAGCCGCACCGTCACGGTGCGCAACCACGCGCCGAAGCTGCCACGCTCGCGGTAACGGCGAACCGCCACAGGTAAACCCACGAACAAATCCTGCACGACATCCTCCGCATCGACGGACGATCCCGTTACTCGGCGCGCGAGATTCAAGAGCGCACTCGCGTACCGATGGAAGAGGACATCCAGCGCCTCCAGATCACCGTTGGACAAGCGCTCAACGAGCGCTGCGTCGTCCGAGCGTTCATTCTTGGATGGAATCGACGGCTCTGGTGCTGGCACAGCAGTCTCTAGAGAGAAACGTGTGGCGGTGAGGAAACCTTACAGGTCGAAGCTAGCTACGAAAGACGCCAGGCGAGCAGGGCTCCGGCGAGGATATACCGCGCAACGTCGAGCATGGCATGGACCAGCAAATGGCGCCGTCGCACGGGCTCCACATGCTGCCACATCACCAGCCGGCGCGGGAATGCGACCAGCAGGCCGACGAGCAGGAACAGCACCCAATAGCCACCAGCGCCCAGCGTGTCGAACCAGAGCGATGCGAACAGCGTCACCACGGCCGCTTCGACGAGTCGCCAGAAGATTTCCCAGGCGTTGAACGACCAGACGACCGCGCGCTGGCCGGGCGGCAGGTCCCCCCCTCCTCCCCAGCGGTACCCGATTGGTGGCGCCACGGCAAAGAGCGCCGCCACGGGGAGCCAGGCGAGGATGAGCCGGCCGGGTGTCACACTACCGGCGGTATCCGGGACCTCTGAGGCCGCGGCCCGGACGCGCGTTCGTGAGCTGGCCCTTCTTCAATACTACCTGGCCGTTCACCAGGACGTACTCGATGCCGACGGACGTCTGGTGCGGCTGCTCGAACGTGGCGCGATCCATGACCGTCGCGGGATTGAAGACGGTGATGTCGGCGAACATCCCCGGACGAACGAGACCCCGATCGGTGAGGCCCACCCGCTGCGCCGCGAGCGACGTCATCTTGCGCACCGCGAACTCGAGCGGAAACAGCTTCAAGTCGCGCGAATAGTGGCCGAGGATCCGCGGGAATGTGCCGTAGGCGCGGGGGTGCGCGGACTGCGTGCCCAAGGGCCCGTCGGGCGCGACGCCGCCGAAGTCGGTGTTGACCGAGACCCACCACTGTTTCATCGCCGCCTGCACGTCGGGCTCGTCCATGATCGCGTAGACCGCGTCGGTGCGATGGCCACCCTCGGCGAGGACGATGTCGAACACGGTTTCGACCGGATCGCGATGATGCAGCGCAGCGATCTCGGCGACGGTCTTGCCCTGCATGTAGCGCAGCGAGTCCTGGAACGTCCCGGTGATGAGGACGCCCGCGCCGCCACCCGCGGCGACGTAGAAGCTCTCGGTGCTCGGATTGACGATTTCGCTGCGCAACCGCGCGCGGGTCACCGGGTCGCGCAACCGGATCAGCAGCGAATCCCAGCCCCCGCTCTCTGCCCAGGTGGGGATCGACGCGTCCAACGACGTCGCCGCGCGGATGTAGGGATACTGGTCGGCCGTCACGTCCAGGCCCGCGGCGCGCGCCGAATCGATTTTCGCGAGGACCCGGGGCATCTGGCCCCAGCTCCGGCGTCCCGAGAGCTTGAGATGCGAGACCTCGGCCGGAATGTTCGCTTCCTTCGCAATGCGGAAGACTTCGTTCAGCGCGTCGTCGATATGCTGGCCTTCGTCACGCATGTGCGACGCATAGATGCCGCCGTGCCGGCTCGCGGCGCGCGCGAGCGCGATCAGCTCGTCGGTCTTGGAATAGCTGGCGGGGGCATACTCGAGCGCGGTCCAGACGCCCAGCGCGCCCTGCTCCATGAGCGTATCGACGATCGCCACCATGTGGGCGAGTTCGGCGGCAGTGGGATCGCGATTCTCGTTTCCAATCACCGCGAGTCGGACCTGCGTCGCTCCCACGAACGTCGCGAAGTTGAGCGCGGACGTCTGGCGCTCGAGCTGCGCGAAATAGCCGTTCAAATCGCGCCAGTCTTCACGGTAGTGCCACTTCTTCATGCCGTCCGAATCGGCGGCGGCCAGCTTGTCGGTGAGTGGGGCGACGGACCCGCCTTCGCCCGTGACTTCGGTGGTGATGCCTTGCGTGAGCTTCGACAGGACGCGGTTATCGATGAGCACGTTGATCTCCGACTGCCCCATCATGTCGATGAACCCGGGCGCGACCACCAGGCCGCTCACGTCCAGCGTCTCGCGGGCCCCGGCCGCGCCGAGGAACCCGGCGGCCGCAATCCGGTCCCCGCGAACCGCGACGTCGCCGCGATATCTGGGATTGCCGCTGCCGTCCACGATCCAGCCGCCCTTGAGGATCACGTCATAGGGTCCGTCGTTCGCGGCGGAGCCGCCCGTGCCGCAGGCGGTGATCAATAAGAGGAAGCACAGACGGCTGATGGCCGATGGCGTTTTTGTCATTTCCATGTGGCTCTCAGGGAATCCGGCCGGATGACCCGGCCGCGGATTAGGACCAGCGCGATGTTGCGCGTCGCAAGGATGTTGCCGGCGGGATTGCCGTTGAGCACGACGATGTCGGCGACTTTGCCCGGCGCCAGCATGCCGAGGGAGTCGGCCCGCAGCAGCTGCGCGCCGCGGCGGGTGGCCGCGGTGATCGCCTCGAGCGGCGTGAGACCGGCCGCCACGAGGAGCGCCATTTCTTCATGCAGCGAGTAGCCGGGAATCAGCAGCTGATTCGCGGCATCGGAGCCCGCGGCAATCGGCCCGCCGGCGCGCTTGTACTCGCGCACGAACTGATCTTCGCGGCGGCGGGAGCGGCGGAAGGCGTCGAAATCGCTCGAGCGCCAGCCCGTGCGGCGCAGCAAGCTCGCCACGCTGCGGACGCTCTGGGCGCTCTCGGGCACGTCCTCCATGCCGGGACGTGTCAGGAGAATCGGATTGTCGAGGCGGGCGAGCATGTCGTGCACCACCAGGGTGGGGACGATCGTCACCTTGGTCTGCGCGAGCGCCTGGGCGGTGCGCGCCAGCGTCCCGGAGTCGATGCCCGCCCAACCTTTTTCTTCCGCCGTCCAACCCGCGAGGAAGCTGTCGTGCGCGTTCGCGTACGACGGATCGCCGGTCGCCGCCTGTACGACGCCGGACATGTGCTCGATCGAGACCACGCCGGCGCGTGCCGCGGTCAGCGCGTCGGTCTTCCCCAGATGCGCGGCGACCGGCAGGTGAAGCTTCTCCGCTTCGTCGAGCAGGGGCCGCAGCAATGCGGGCGTCACCTTCGTGTAGACCTTGAGATAATCGACCCCGACGACCGCATGCTGGTCGACGGCGCGCCGCGCCTGGTCGGGCGTCGAGATCCCGGTGGCATTGGCGTAGGTCGGCGGGACGCCGTCGATCATCGCGCCTGCGCTGAA
This sequence comes from Gemmatimonadales bacterium, assembly GCA_036395695.1. Classification (GTDB taxonomy): domain Bacteria; phylum Gemmatimonadota; class Gemmatimonadetes; order Gemmatimonadales; family GWC2-71-9; genus 20CM-2-65-7. The sequence goes on along the minus strand of DASWDA010000014.1, from coordinate 6,215 downwards.
CATCCGCGGCCCGACGATCGACCCCAGGTTCAAAGCGTTGCGCAGCGCGAGCACGGTGTCGCTCGCGCCGTGCAGATCGCGCACGGTCGTCACGCCCCAGGCGACATAGCGACCGGTCGCCCACCGTTCGACGTGCGCATGCGCATCGATCAACCCCGGAATCACCGTCTTCCCCACGAGACTGATGCGCTCCGCGCCCCGCGGCACCGGGATTTCGTTGACACGCGCAATCGCTTCGATGTGACCGTTGCGGATGATGATGAGGGCGTCCTGTTTCGGCGGGCCGCCGGCGCCGTCGATCAGCGTCGCGCCCTCGAGCGCGATGACGTGATCCTTCGGCGGCAAGAGCTTGGAGCAACCGCCGAGGAGCAGAAGAAGGAGTAGACCGACCGTCACTTGGTGTCCGCCGATGTGTGATCGTGCAGGATCCGCCAACGATCGCCCTGTTTCTGCAGGACCAGCGTGAAGGGTCCGCTGGCCACGACCGAGTCGCGGCGTAACAGCGTGAAGCGGGCGGTGGCGTACGCGAAATCGGGTGTCAGGACTCGCACGTGCAGCTCATCAAAAGACAGCGAGTCGCGCGATTTGCCGGGCGCGAAGTAGTTCGCTTGATAGCGGTCGTACATCGCCTGCCATCCATACATGACGTGACCGGCCGCCATGTAGCTCGTGAGCGAGTCCTTGGCGTAGTCGCTCATGAAGGCCGCGAGGTCGCCATGATTCCAGTCGGACGCGGAGCGCTGCAGCATCGCGGCGATTTCTTGCGGCGGATTCCCGAACGGGATCTTGGGTGCTGAACAGGATGTCAGAAGCAAAGCGCTGAAGAGAAAACGCATGAGTCTCCTTAACGTGGCCGCGGGAGCGTCTCGTCGAGACGCTCCCGCGGGTGTTGGAGCGAGATCTGTTAGCGGCGGCGTTTCTTTTTAGCGGCCTTTTTCTTCTTCGCCGGTTTCTTCTTCTTGGCCTTGGGCCGCGATTTCTTCTTGGCGGCCTTCTTCTTGGCGGCCTTCTTCTTCTTCGCTTTCGGCTTGGAAGAGGGGCGCGACTCTTCCATCGGCATCGACGAGGGGCTCGGCGCAGGCGCGGGCGCCGAAGGGAACATCGGTTCCATGAACCCCGGTCCAGGCCAACTGCTCTCCGTGAACTCCATCTGCTCAAGCATCGGATCTTCTCCTATGCTGATAGGTGCAGGGGCGTCGTCGGTGGCCTATAGCTTACCCCGGGATTCAGACCTCGCAAGTGACACGGAGTACCGCGCTTTGGGTGTCTCCAATCGCAGTCGATTGTGACAAGTTGGCTTGACAACGGCATTTAGCCGGACACACATTCGCGAGCCATGATTAGACGCGGACTCGTCCTCACGCTCGCCTGCCTCCTGCCGGGCGCCGCGGGGGCGCAGAACGTCGCCGAAGTTCAGGTAGCGCCTCCTACGGTGACGCTTCGCGTCGGGGAGCGCAGCGGTCTGCTCGCCACGGCCTTCGATCGGATCGGCAATGTGATCCCGACCGTGCGCATCATCTGGTCGTCGAACAACGTCAACGTCGCCAAGGTCGACAACAACGGCACCATCACCGGGGTCGCCAATGGCGTGGCCATCATCGAGGCACGCGTGGGCGCCCGGCGCGGGCAAGCCGCCATCCAGGTAACCGGCGGGGCCGCCGCCGCACCCCCCCCAGCGCCCCCCGGGCCGACCGCGGCGCCTCCAGCGCCTCCGGGCCCCGATCCATTCTCCGGCCAACCCCCCGGCAGTGGTCCGGCGGTCGCGTTACGGCTCGAGCCGGGGGTGGTCTATCTGCTGGCCTCAGAGAATACACGCGTTTCGCCGCGGGCCCTGCGGGAAGACGGCTCACCGGCTGCTCCTGTTCTCGTTACCTGGACGTCACTGCGTCCGGACGTGGCGAGCGTCGACCAGAGCGGCAATGTCGTCGCGCTTTCGCCGGGTCAGGGCACGATCCAGGCGACCGGTACCGGTGGTCTTACCGCGACCGCACCCGTCGTCGTGCAGCAGGCGGAGTACAGTGTGCGGGAAGGAACCTCGTTGATGCTCTCGCCGGGAGAGCTCGACACGGTCCACGTCATCGTCGCGACCCAGAACAACCGCACCGTGAATCCGCTCGTGCTGCAATGGGCGTCGAGTGATCAAAGCGTCGCGCGGGTAAGCCTGGCCGGCGTCGTCACCGCGGTCGGTCCCGGCAAGGCGATTCTGACCGTCGCGGGGCTGCTGCAGAGCAAGAGCATCGAAGTTTCGGTCCACCAGGTCGTTACCAAGCTCTCAGTACGCCCGCGCCTCGCCGAAGAGGTGCAGGTTCCGCTCACGGGCACCGCAAAATTCGAGGCGCAGGCTCTGACGGCCGAGAACGCTCCTGTTCCCGAGGCTCCGCTGCGCTGGAGCGTCGCCGATCCCGTGATCGCAAGCTTCGACGCGCCGACGGGCCTGCTCACCGGCCGCGCCGTCGGAAAGACACAATTGACGGCGCGCGGGCCAGGTGCCGGGCTGGCGGTGACCTGGAACGTGAGCGTGATCGCGGGCGCGGTGAAATTCACGCAGCCGCGGGTTGGGATTGGTATCAATCAGCGGCACCCGCTGCGCGCCAATTACGCTGACGATCAGGGGAATGTGCTGGGACCCGCGTCCAATCTCACCTGGAGCAGTGACAACGCGCAGATAGCCCCCGTTGGTGAGGACGGCACGGTCTCGGGCGCTGGCTACGGGCATGCGAAGGTCACCGCCACCGCCCCCGGCGGAAAGACCGCAACGGCCGACATTTACGTCGTGGGCGAAATCGTCGTCGCGAGCTCGCGCGGCTTCCCGAACACGCCCGGCAAGTTCCAGCTGTATGCCGTCGAGCGGTCCAACCTCGCGCAGCTTACCAAGCTCACGCCCGATACGACATCGGCCAGCGATCCGGCGTTTTCCCCCGACGCCTCGCGCATCGCCTTTGTCTCGCTCCGCGACGGCAATGCCGAGATCTATGTGATGAATGCGGACGGAACGGGCGCGACGCGCGTCACGAACGACCCGCAACCCGACGGCCGGCCCGCGTTCACGCCTGACGGGCAAGCGCTCGTGTTCCACTCCGCGCGGACTGCCGGCAAGCAGCAGATCTGGACCGTGAACCTGGACGGCACCGGCCTCACCCAGCTGACGCGCGACTCGGTGAACTCCTCACCCACGGTGTCGCCGGATGGGCAGACGGTTGCCTACGTGTCTACGCGCAACAAAGACGGCGACATCTGGCTGATGGCGCGGGATGGCTCCAATCAGCGGCAGTTCACGCGTTCGCCGCAGCAACGCGAGTCGGAGCCTCGGTTCCTGCGCGATGGGACGCTGGCCTATCTGGTCGAGCGGCGGGAAAACAATCGCACCGTGCAACAGGTCATGCGCGCCGATCTCGCGACGGGCGCAACGACCGCCATGACGGGCACCGATTTGGCGATCGCGTCGTTCGCGGTGTCGCCGTCCGGCGATCTCGTCGCGCTGGTCGTAAACGCCGAGCCGCAGAATCGCCGCAACCCGACCTATCGCGTATATGTCCAGCCGGTCAGCTCCGCGACGCCGATCCCCCTGCCCGCCACGGGCATGGAGCAGATGATCACGCCCACGTTCCGGCCTTGATAGGGACTCGGGGTTAGGGACTGGGGGCTAGGGGTGCGTGCGGCGGTTCTGACGGCTACCGGCGGTATTGAGCACCTCCACATCAGCGATGTTCCCGATGCGCCCACCCCTAAGGCGGGCGAGGTACGCGTCGCGATTCGCGCGGCCGCGTTGAATCACCTCGATCTCTTTGTCGCCGATGGACTGCCCGGCAGCGCGCCGCCCTTCCCGCACATCGTGGGCGCGGATGGGGCAGGTGTCATCGAGTCCGTCGGTCCTGGGGTTGGCACGGTCCGGCCAGGCGACAAGGTCATGGTAAATCCAGGTATTTCCGACTACACCTGTGAGTTCTGCCGCGCGGGCGAGCATTCCCTCTGCGTGAGCTACCGGATGCTGGGAGAGCAGCTGCCAGGGTCGATGGCGGAGCTTGTGACGGTTCCCGCCCACAACGTCGCCAGAATACCGGCACTCTCTCCCGTGCTGACCTGGGCGGAAGCAGCGGCGTTCTCGCTGGTCACCCTCACGGCGTGGCGCATGGTCGTTACCCGCGCGCGCCTCCAGCCCGGTGAAACGGCACTGATCTGGGGAATTGGGGGCGGCGTATCGCTGACCGCGCTGCGCATCGCAAAGCTGCTCGGCGCCCGCGTGATCGTGACCTCGTCCGACGATGCGAAGCTCGCCAGAGCGAAGCAGCTCGGTGCCGACATCACTTTCAATCACAAAACGCAGAAGGTCGCACAGGAAGTCCGGGCGCTGACGAACAAACGCGGTGTCGACGTGGTGGTCGAGAACGTCGGCGCCGCCACGTGGAACGACTCACTCCGCTGCCTGTGTCGCGGCGGCCGACTCGTCACCTGCGGGGCGACGTCAGGCCCGCAAGTCGGGCTCGATATCCGGCGGCTGTTCTGGCATCACTGGAGCATCCTCGGCTCAACGATGGGCAACGCGGCCGAGTACACGGAGGTCGTGCGCCGGCTGGGGCAGGGCGAGCTGCGGCCAGTTGTCGATCGCGTGTATCCTATGGAGCAGGCGCGAGATGCATTTGAGCGGCTGGCCAAGGGCGAGCAGTTGGGGAAGATCGTCGTGGAGTTGCCTTCCGAATTCTAAGTAGTTAATTTTCCACATCTTAGCCCATTTCGGGCATCACCTGACACCCGACACCTGACACCAGAAACCGCCTCTTCATGACCGGTCCTAACGTCCGCGAACGCATTCTTCCGCGCCTCATCGAAGACGAGTTAAAGGAATCGTTCCTCGACTATTCGATGAGCGTGATCGTATCGCGCGCGCTGCCCGACGTGCGCGACGGCCTGAAGCCCGTGCACCGGCGCATCCTGTACGCCATGCACGAACTGGGGCTGGTTCCCGGCCGGCCGTACAAGAAGAGCGCGACCGTCGTCGGCGATGTGCTCGGCAAGTATCACCCCCATGGCGACGTGGCCTTGTACGACACCCTGGTGCGCATGGTCCAGGACTTCTCTCTGCGTTACCCCCTGGTGGATGGGCAAGGGAATTTCGGGTCGGTGGACGGCGACTCCGCCGCCGCGTACCGCTATACCGAAGCGCGCCTCACGCGCGTCGCCATGACGATGCTGGAAGACATCGACAAGAACACCGTCGCGTTCGTGCCCAACTTCGACGACCGGCTGAAGGAGCCGACGGTGCTTCCCGGCCGTCTGCCCAACCTGCTCGTCAACGGCTCGGCGGGCATCGCGGTGGGCATGACCACCAACATCCCGCCCCACAACCTGGGCGAGGTCGTGCAGGCGGTGGTGCACCTGGTGGACCATCCCAACGCCACGCTCAAGGACATCCGGAAGTTCGTCAAGGGTCCCGACTTCCCGACCGGGGCGATCATCTACGGCCGCGACGGCATCAAGGAGTGCTACGAGAAAGGTCGCGGTCGCATCGTCATCCGAGCGCGCGCGATCGCGGAAGAGAAGGAATCGACCGGCAAGCAGCAGATCGTGGTGACGGAGTTCCCGTATCAGGTCAGTCCCGAGCGCGTGCACGAGCAGATCCGCGACCTCGCGCTCGCCAAGAAGCTCGAAGGCATCAGTGACGTCCGCAACGAATCCGACAAGGAAGGGATCCGGCTCGTCATCGAGCTGAAGCGCGACGTCATCCCGATGGTCGTTCTCAACCAGCTCTACAAGCACACGCAGATGCAGCAGACGTTCGGCGCGATCATGCTGGCGCTGGTGGACGGCACGCCCAAGGAGCTGACGCTCGTCGAGTTGCTGCAGCATTTCATCGAGCACCGCCACACCGTCATCACGCTCCGCACCGAGTTCGAGCTGCAGCGCGCGCAGGACCGCGAGCACATCCTCGAAGGCTTGAAGATCGCCGTCGATCACATCGACGAGGTCATCCGCCTCATCAAGAAGTCCAAGGACACGCCGAGCGCCGACGCCGCGCTGCGCAAGCGGTTCAAGCTCTCGGAAAAGCAGTCGGCCGAAATCCTCAACATGCGGCTCGCGCGGCTCACTGCCCTCGAGATCACGAAGCTCGACGAGGAGCTGAAGGACGTCCGCAAGTTCATCAAGGAGTGCAAGGAGATCCTGGCGTCCAAGCCGCGCCGCATGAAAATCCTGAAGGAAGAGCTGACGGAGCTGGCGCA
>DASWDA010000013.1:0-40120 GCA_036395695.1 Gemmatimonadales bacterium | reverse complement strand
GAATCCGACGGGATCTCGCCGAAACAGGCGCTTGAAGTGCGCGATGCCCCAGCGCATTTCTGTCTCCTTATCGCGGCGGGTGGCGAGCGGCAGGATGATGTGGTGGTAGGGCATCGCCAGCGCGTTGCCGTGGTCGGAGCGCATCACCCCCGCGTAGGTCTCGGGAGCCTCGCGCTCCATCCAGTCGAGCAGCGTCGGTCCGAAATCGAAGCTCAGGAACTCATAGACGGGGACGAGCGGTCGGTACGCTTCCCTCGTGATGCGAACGTTCCAGTCGTGATCGGGCGCCGCCGATAGCTCGACATCGACCTGACCGGTCCAGGGGTTTTCGCGGGGTGGCTGGTAGAAGTGTCCGTGAATGACGACGCGTCCGTTCACTTGATGACCTGGGCGATGCTGCGCAGGACGTTCGGGAAAATGCTGTCCTGTGCGCCGAGTGCTTCCACCCGCTGCATCGTCGCGTCATCGATCTTGCCGCTCGCGAGCACCCGCACGAGATCCTCGGCCTGCCCGCAGTGCTCGTCGAACCGCTGATTGGCGTAGTCGGCGGCCTCACCCGTGGAGATGATGAACTGCCAATCAGAGGCTTGGGCGAGCAGCATCGAACGCGTCGCCTGCGCGAGCACCGCGCGGGGCTTGGGACCGCCCCCGAGCGCCTTGGCGGCGACGGCCCAGTAGGCTTCCTCGAGCGCCCAGAGCCGCTTCCACGTCCAGGACGTTTGCTCGTTCAGCCACATGGAAAAGTCGCCGTTCTTGCCCCACGAGCCCTCGGTGAGCTGGATCGTGGGCCGCGACTTCCCATCTCCGATGTGCTGGCGTGCCGTGACGGGCCGCACGCCGTTGCCGGCGAGCTGGCGATACAGCTGCTCGACAAAGTCGACGCCCTCGAACCACCAGTGGCCGAACAGCTCGGCATCGAACGGCGCGGTCACCACGGGCGCTGGCGCGCGCGCCGACTGCTCTGCGGCGATGAGTTTCGCCGTCTCGCGCAACACACTCGCGAAGTGCTCGGCGTGATTGCGTGCGGAGTTGCCCGCGGCGCCGGGGTCATAGCGTTGCTTCCCGCCGAGATCCACGCCGCTGCCCGTGACGCGCCAGAGCCGCAGGCCGTCGGGCCAGCGGATCTTGTGGAATTCGAGGTACCACTCATCGCCGGGGTAGCCCTGGGCGCGCGACCACACCTGACTCGATGCTTTGGGATCGCGCACCAGCGCGAAGAGATCGTGGGCCCGGCGTTTCGCGGACGCGACGCGATACGCGACGTACGGCGTGCGCTCACCGGTGACCGGAATGGCGTCGATGTCCGGGTAGCCGAGTGCTTCACCGGCCCGCACGAGGTGCGTATCGACAAAGAAGTAACGATACCCGGCGGCGGCGAGGTGCTCGTCGGTGCCGGCGCGATAGGACTGCGGCCGTGCGCCGGCCGGTCCCCATGGTCCGCCGGGGCGATAGGCGCACTCCGGCAGCCAGCAGCCGGTCGGTGCGTGGCCGAACAGCCGTTTGTGTTCCGCCACGCCCACCGCGAGCTGCAGCCGGATGCTCTCGTCCCGTGCGAGCAAGGGGAGAAAGCCGTGCGTCGCCGCGGACGAAATCAGCTCGATGCGGCCGCGGTCCTCGAACCCGCGGAACGCTGCCACGAGATCGCCGTCCAGCGATCGAAACAACGCGAGCAGGCGCGTCAGCCGGTCGTGCCAGAACTTCGCGATCGGTACGAGCTGCGCGTCTCCCGACGCGGAGAGGTGCGCCGGGGCGCCGGCAGCGCCTTCGATGCGCCGCGCCATGTACGCCTCGAACTCGCTGACAAACGCCGGGTGCGCGAGCTGATTGGCGAGCACGGGCGTGATCCCGAGTGTGATCGGCGCCGCGATCTTCTCCCGCTCGAGTGCTTGCAGCGCTTCAATCAGCGGCAGGTAGCTGTCGAACGCGGCTTCGCACAGCCACACGCTGCCGTGCGGCCAGCGGCCATGCTGCAGGACGTAGGGCAGATGACCGTGAAGCGTCAGCACGAAATCCATCGGGGAGCCTTTAGCGACGGGCGTTCACGCCTCGTCCACCCTTACCGCGGGCGGACCGCTTGCGGGGCGCGCGTTCGCCCTTGTCGGCGGCGGACGTGTCGGGAATGGCGCGGGCCGCCGTCGCGCGGCGATAGACCGCCGCGTACAGCTCGGACGGGTGGCGCCAGGAGAAGTCCTTGCGCATCGCGCCGCGCGCCAGCTCGCTGAACCAGGCGCGGTCCTGAAACAACGTCACGGCGCGTTGCACGGCATGGTCGAACGCTTCCGGACTGTACGCATCGTAGAGGATGCCGGTAACACCGTCTTCGATCGTATCGGCGAGCCCGCCGACGCGACGCGCCACCGGGAGCGCGCCGTACAGCTGCGCGCGCATCTGCGTCAACCCGCACGGCTCGTACAACGACGGCATCATCAGAAAGTCGGCACCGGCGAGCAGATGATGCTCGAGGGTGTCGGTAAACGCGGTGTTCACGCCGACCCGCTGTGGGAAGCGAGCGGCGAGCTCGCGCAGCGCCGTTTCGAACTGCGCTTCACCGGCGCCCAGGAAGATGAATTGCGCGTCGAGCAACCGCAGCGATTGTGAGGCGACGATCTGATCGAGGCCTTTCTGGGCGACGAGGCGCGCGCTCATGCCGAACAGCGGCACGTCGGCGCGGAGCGGCAGGCCCCAGGCTTCCTGCAGGGTCGCCTTGCAGCGCGCTTTGCCCGACATGTCGTCGGCGGTGAAGCGCGCGACGATGTCCGGGTCGTCGGCCGGATTCCATTTGTCGACGTCGATGCCGTTGCGGATCCCCACGAGCCGATCGCCGAGCTGCCGGAAGCTGTGCTGCAGGCCGAAACCGCCGAGGTCCGTCAACAGCTCGAAGGCGTGCGTCGGGCTCACCGTGGTCACCATGTCGGCGTACAGGAGACCACCCTTCAGGTAGTTCAGCCGGCCGTACCACTCCATGAATTCGGGCGACCATAAGTCATCGGGCAGGCCGATGTCTTTGAGCACCTCGTACGGATAGACGCCCTGGAATCCGCCGTTATGGACGGTCAAGACGCACGGCAGGCGCTGCAGATCGGGCTCGTCGCGGTACACTCGACGCAGGAACACCGGCACGAGCGAGGCATGCCAATCGTGCGCGTGCAGAATGAGGTTGCCCTCGCCGATCCGGCGGGCGATCTCGATCGCGGCTGAGGCGAACAGCGCAAAGCGGCGCGGATTGTCCGGGTAGTCGCCCTTCGCATCGCCGTAGATGCCCGGCCGGTCGAACGACGGATTGTGCTCGAGAAACATCGTCTTCGGATAGTCGTCGCCCACCTCATGCCAGACGCGGACTTCCTCGCCCCGGCCGCCACTCTCGACCGTGAAAGGATCGGACAACGGCTCGAGCTTGCCCGCGTGGGCGCGGGCCTCCCGATACAGCGGCAGGACGACGTGGCTCTCCGTGCCGCTCCCCGCTTGATAATCGGCGAGGCCCGCGACCGCCTGACCCAGGCCGCCCGTGCGGGCGTACGGCCACAATTCGGCGGTGAGGTGGAGAACCCGGGTCTTCAACGAACCCTCGTCGCTACAGTGGTGGATCGCCGGGGGTTGCTTCGCCGGCAACAGCGGGAACGTAGTAGCCTGTGACGTATGTCTGGAGCATCCGCCGGGTCGTGAAGCGTTCCACCGCGACCGCGAGCGCCCCTTTCATCATATGTACCCACTCCGCTGAGTGCTGGCCAGGGAGTCGATCGTAATACATCGGAACTACTTTGTCCTCGAGCAGGGCGAAGAGATGCTCCATGTCCTGCTGGTCCGGGTCACCATCCCCGGACGCCAGCGGTATCGCCCAGCCGTTCTCACCCGTGTAACCCTCCGCCCACCAGCCATCCAGGGTGCCCAGCTGCGGCACGCCATTCAGCGCCGCCTTCATGCCGCTCGTGCCGCAGGCCTCGAGCGGCACCCGGGGGAGATTGAGCCAGAGGTCCACGCCGGCCACCATGCGGTGCGCCAAATGCATCTCATAGTCCTCGAGGAAGGCGATCCGGCCCTCGAACGCGGGATCCTGCGCCGCCGTGAACACCTGCTGGAGCACGCGCTTGCCCGGGTCGTCGGCGGGGTGCGCTTTGCCCGAGAAGATGATCTGGACGGGACGGCTCGAGTCGGTCAATAGGCGCCGCAACCGTTCGCGATCGCGGAACAGCAGGTCGGCCCGCTTGTAGGTCGCGAAGCGCCGGGCGAACCCGATCGTGAAAACGGGAGGGGAGAGCAGCGCGCCCGAGCCGGCGAGTTTCGTCGGATCCTTCCATTTGTCCCGCCAGCGGTTGCGGGCCTCCTCGCGGATGTAGTGGAACAGCAGCTGGCGCAGGCTTTCGTGAGCTGCCCACAGCCGGTCATCATCGAGCTGCCGTACGGCCTCGCTGACCGCCGCCGGTTCAGCCTCGACCTCCCATTCCGAGCCGAGGGATTTTGCCAACAGGTCGCGAATTGGCCGCGCCATCCAGGTGCTGAGGTGCACACCATTCGTCACGTGGCCGATAGGAACTTCTGCGGCAGGCTTGTTGCCCCACATCCAGCGCCAGATGCGGCGTGATTCTTCGCGGTGTCGCGCCGACACCGCGTTCACGCGGCCGGCGAGCCGCAGCGACAACACGGTCATCTCGTAGCGCTGGTCATCCGCGCCGCCCGGTCGTCCGAACGCCATGAATTGGTCGCGGGTGAGTCCCATGGTATTCCAGAACGCCCCGGCGACTTGCTCGAGCTGCTCGGCGGTAAAGACGTCGTGACCTGCCGCGACGGGCGTGTGCGTCGTAAACACACTGGTCGCGCGGATCTGCTCTTCCGCCTGCGTGGGCGTGAGCCCCTTTCCCATCAGCTCGCGCATGCGCTCGATGAACATGAACGCGGCGTGGCCCTCGTTCGCATGCCAGACTTCCGGTTGAACGCCGAGGGCGCGCAACACCCGGACGCCGCCGACGCCCAGCACCCACTCCTGCCGCAGCCGCCACTCCGGCGCGCCCGTATACAGGCGCGCGGTGAGCTGGCGGTCGTCTCCATGGTTGCCTTCGAGGTCGGTGTCGAGCAGGTACACCGGAATCCGCCCCACCATGACGCGCCAGGCGCCGACCTGGACTTCGCGACCTGAGATGGTGACCGCGACCACGCACGGTTTGCCGTCAGCGCCGTGGACCCGGACGACAGGGTTCACCGTGGGATCGACGGGATCGTCCGAGTCGCGCTGCCAGCCATCCAGGCCAATCAGCTGATCGAAGTACCCGCCGTGGTAGTAGAGGCCGACGCCGATCAGCGGGACGCCGAGGTCCGAGGCTTCCTTGCAATGGTCGCCGGCCAGGACGCCGAGGCCGCCGGAATAGATCGGGAGCGAGCGGTGCAGGGCGAATTCCGCGGAGAAGTAGGCAATCGGGCGGTGCCGCAGCTCGGGATAGCGGCCGGCAAACCAGGTGCCGTTTTTCTGCGTGAGCAGCTCGAACCGTCGTACGACGCGGTCGTAGCGCTCGAGGGAGATCGGGTCTGCGGCGTGTTCCGCGAGGCGGTCCGCGGAGACTTGCCGCAGAAACTGCACCGCGTTGTGCCGTGTCCCTTCCCAGAGGCGGCGGTCGATACGATGGAACAGCTCACGCGCGTCGAGCTGCCAGCTCCACCACAGATTCTGGCTGATGTCGGCCAGCAGCCGGATGCGTTCCGGGAGATGATTGGGCGGGGCAGCGGGAGTCGGAGCAGAGGCCGCAGGAGCGGCCGGCGGAGACGGCTGAGAGGGTGGCATCGGGTGAGACATATCTAATGAAAGAGATTGTAAGGCTCCAGTCAGAGCCGCAACCTTTTCTGCGCGGGCCGCGTCCAACCATGTATCCTAGCCCAAGTGACTATCATGCCGAGCGCCTCCGCCCGTCTCGCCGTGCTCTGCGCCGTCGCGCTTCCCGCTTCCTTAATAGCCCAGAACGTCCACCCCCACACCCCGCCTGAAGTCCGGGCGGTGCAGCTCCGCGAGCCGATCCATCTCGACGGCAAGCTCGACGAGGACGTGTGGCGGACGGCCCCGGTGGCGACCGGCTTGCGCCAGTCACAGCCGCACTCCGGCGACTCCGCCACCCAGCGCACCGAGGTGCGGTTCGCGTACGACGACGCGGCGATCTACGTCGGCGCGCGGATGTACGACGACTCCGGTGCGCGCGGCGTCCGGACTCGCCTCGTGCGACGCGACGCCGACATGAACTCCGACTACCTCGAAGTCATCTTCGACACCTATCACGACCACATCGGACGCCTGTTCTTCCAGGTCAATCCATCGGGCGTCAAGCAGGACGCCAACGGCCTCGGCGGCGGCGCCGATCCGTCCTGGGATCCGGTCTGGGAAGTTGCGACCAAGATCGACTCGCTGGGCTGGACCGCCGAGCTGCGGATTCCGTTCTCGCAGCTGCGCTACCCGTCCACGTCCGCGGAGCAGACCTGGGGCCTGCAGATCTGGCGCCAGGAAAACCGGCTCAACGAATTGTCGCAGTGGGCGTGGTGGCGGTTGGACGAGACCGGCGGCCCGTCCATGTTCGGCCACCTGCAGGGCCTCGTGATTACCCACCCCCCCGGTCGCGCCGAGGTTACGCCGTACATGGTGGGGCGCTCGTCGAGCGTTCCCGGCGACCGCAGCGATCCATTCTTCGATCCGAGCGCGCTCGACGGCCGTGTGGGCGGCGACGCGATGTACCGCGTCACCTCGAATCTCACGATGAATGCGACCGTGAACCCCGACTTCGGCCAGGTCGAAGTCGATCCCGCCGTCGTCAATCTGTCGGCGTTCGAGACATTTTTCGACGAGAAGCGGCCGTTTTTCGTCGAGGGCGCGGGGTACTTCGGCCTCGGCGGTTTCAACTGCTTCTTCTGCTCCAACGTGTCGAGTCTCTCGATGCTCGCCACGCGTCGGATCGGCCGCCCGCCGCAAGTCTCGCCCTACCGCAGCGACCTGGGGACGTCGGTGGCGTATGCCGACATGCCTGAGAACTCCACGATCCTCGGCGCTGCCAAGCTCACGGGGCGCACCCCCACCGGCTGGTCGATCGGCGCTCTCGACGCCGTGACCAAGCGCGAGCGTGCGCCGGTGGACTTCACGGACTCGACGCGCGGCCAGTTCGAGGTCGAGCCGGCCACGAATTACTTCGCGGCCCGCGTGGCCAAGGATCTGAGCGGGGGCGCGACGCAGGTCAAGGCGATGGCCACGTCGGTGTATCGCGACCTCGGCGATCCCTATCTCCAGAGCCGCTTGTCCCATCACTCCGAGGCGTTTGGGGTCTCGAGCGACAGCTGGTGGGGCAAGCGCACGTACCGGTTGATGGCGCAGCTGGCGGGGACCCACGTCGAGGGCGACACGGCGGCGCTGCGACGGATCCGGTTTGGCTCCGCGCATTTCTTCCAGCGGCCCGATCGGCCCGACACGGCCGACGCGCGGGCCCCGCGCACCGGCATGGCCGGGCTCGGCGGCTTCGCGCGGCTCTCCAAGGAGCAGGGGCATTGGCTCTGGGAGATCACCACGAACTTTCGGACACGGTCGTTCAACAACAACGACATCGCGTTCTTCTCGAGTGCCGATTACTGGTGGATGTCCGCGAACATCTTTCCCCTGTGGACCAAGCCAACGAAGTGGTACCGGCAGCTGTTTGTCATCGTCGGAGGCCAGCAGCAGTACACCTTCGACGGGGACCTGAACGACCGCGAGGGGCGGCTGTACGGTCAGATCGAAACATTGAGCTACTGGAACGTCAGCTCGTTCTGGATTCACCGGGCGAGCGTGTTCGATGACCGGCTCACGCGCGGCGGTCCGCTGGTGCGGGTACCGAGCGGCGACTTCCACTCGCTCAACGTCAACACCGACTCCCGCAAGAAGGTGGTCGGGCAATTCAACGCGAGTTACCGGTGTAACGCCGATGGAGACTGCGGTAACAGCGTGAGCCTCGGGCTCGAGCTGCGGCCGCGCTCCAACGTGACGGTGTCGCTCAATCCGGGAATCGACCACTCCCAAACGGGATTCCAATTCGTCGGGAGCTACGCCGATCCGAGCGCGACCAACTTCTACGGCACCCGGTATGTCTTCGCGCACCTGGAGCAGAACGCCATCTCGATGGACACGCGCTTCAATGTGACGTTCTCGCCGACGACGACTCTCGAGCTGTTCATGCAGCCCCTGATCGCCACGGGTGCCTACAGCCGCTACAACGTATACGCCGCGCCCCGGAGCGCGCAGCGGCTGGAGTACGGCAAGGATTTCGGTACCGTGGTCGTCCAGCCGGCGGCGAACCCCTCGCGCGATCCGGCGACGATTATCCTGGACGCGGGAGGCGGAGCCCCGGCGGATACCCTCACCGACCCGAGCTTCACGTTCCGTTCGCTGCGCGGCAACGCGGTGCTGCGGTGGGAGTATCACCCGGGGTCGACGCTGTTCCTGGTCTGGACGCGCAGCAGCCAGATTCCGACGCTGCCGCGCGGCAACATTCAGTTCGGGGACGACGCGAGCGCCCTGTTCCAGGGGCCCTCGGAGAACATCTTCCTCATCAAAATGACGTACTGGTTGGGATTCTAGGGAGTTGAGGGATGAACGTAGGGGCGCAGCATGCTGCGCCCCTACGTCATTCCGGGAACCGGTTAGTGTTCTGGTAGCAACTGGTTCCACGAGGGTATCATGTCGATCCGCGCCGTCAAATCGATTTCCCAGTCGCTCCCCACGCTCGAGGGCGCCGGCGTGAAGCTCCGCCGCGCCTTTGGGTTCGGGAAGACGAGCGACTTTGATCCGTTCCTGCTGCTGGATGACTTTCGCAACGAGCATCCCGAGGATTACCTCCCGGGCTTTCCGTGGCACCCGCATCGGGGCATCGAGACCATCACCTACGTGCTGAGCGGCAGCGTCCAGCACGGCGACAGCCTTGGCAACAAAGGCACCATGGGGGCGGGCGACGTGCAATGGATGACCGCGGGCAGCGGCATCCTGCATCAGGAGATGCCGAAGGGTGACGAGCGCGGCCGCATGCATGGCTTCCAGCTCTGGGCGAACCTGCCCCGCAGCTTGAAGATGACCGATCCGCGCTATCAGGATATTCATGCCAAGGAGATCCCCGAGGTCGTGGACGATGACGGCACGCGGGTGCGTGTCGTCGCCGGCGATTTCTGGGGCAAGCGCGGTCCTGTCGAGGGCGTCGCCGCCGATCCCCGCTACCTGGACATCTGGATTCCGCCGCGCATGCGCAAGACGATTCCGGTGGAGTCGTCGCGGCACGCGTTCGCCTACGTGTTCGAGGGCAACGGCACATTCCGCGATGCCGCGGTGCCACAAGGCGTTCGGACCGATCGCGTCTCCGCGGGCGGCCGCGATGCGGGCAGTGAGAGCGCGCAGGAGACGGGAAACCGTTCGCTCGTGCTGTTCGATTCGGGCGACGAGATCGCGGTGCAGGCGGGCGAGCAGGGCATGCGGTTCCTGCTCGTGTCAGGCCAGCCGCTGCAGGAGCCCGTGGCCTGGCAGGGGCCGATCGTGATGAACACCAAAGAGGAGCTGCAGACCGCGTACGACGAGCTGCGACGCGGGACGTTTATCAAGCGCTAGCGATTGTCGATTTAGGGCGGTTATCGTTCACGCCCTATGTGGAGCGTCCTCCGCCGCCGCACCCTGACGCAGTGGATCGTCGTGGCCATGTTCGCCGGCGTGGCGATCGGGGTCTGGTTTCCGGCGTTCGGCGTCTCGCTGCTGCCGATCTCCACCGCATTCATTCGGATCATCAAGGCGATCATCGTGCCGTTGATCTTCGGCACCCTGGTCGTCGGCATCGCGGGGCACGGCGACGACATGAAGCGTGTCGGCCGGCTCGCGCTGAAGTCCATCATCTATTTCGAAATCATCACCACGTTGGCCCTCTTCCTCGGCCTGCTGACGGTCAACGTCATGAAGCCCGGCGTGGGTGCCGCCCTCGCGGCGCCCGCAGCCGGCGCCACGCCGCTGGCCAGTGAGCCCGTCACATTCGCCAGCGTCCTCGAACACATCGTGCCGCAGAGTTTCTTCGACGCGGCGGCGCGCAACGAAATGCTGCAGATCGTGTTGTGGTCGGTGCTCTTCGCGATCGGCCTGACGCAGGTGCGCGGCCGGCCCAAGGAGACGATGCTCGGGTTCTGCGAGGCCGTTGCCGAAGTGATGTTCAAGTTTACGGGGATCGTCATGAAGTTCGCGCCGTTCGCCGTGGCCGCGGCGCTGGCGGTGACGGTGGGCAAGCCGGGTGGCCTCAGAAACCTCCAAAGCCTGGCCCTCGTGGTCATCACGCTCTACGTCGCCCTCGTCGTCTTCGGCCTGTTCGTGCTGTACCCGGTGGCGCGCATCGCGCGCGTACCGATCGGCGCGTTTACGGCCGCCGTGAAGGAGCCGGCGCTGATCGCGTTTTCGACGGCGTCGTCTGAAGCAGCGCTGCCGAAAGCCATGGAGCGCATGGAAGCGTTCGGCGTCCCGCGCCGCATCGTCGCGTTCGTGATGCCGACCGGATACTCGTTCAACCTCGACGGCAGCACGCTCTACCTGTCGGTGGCGTTGATCTTCGTCGCGCAGGCGAGCGGGATTTCGCTGTCCCTCGGCCAGCAGCTGCTCATGATGCTCACGCTGATGTTGACGAGCAAAGGCGTCGCCGGCGTGCCGCGGGCGTCGCTCGTGATTCTCATGGGCACGGTAGCGTCGTTCAATCTGCCCAGCGAGGCGGCGATCGCGTTGATCGGTGTGGACGTGCTCATGGACATGGCGCGAACCACGGTGAACCTCATCGGCAACTGTCTGGCGACCGTCGTGATGGCGCGCTGGGAAGGTGAGTATGACGCCTCCCGCGCGGTAACCAGAGCGGCCGAAGCTGCGTAGCGTGGAGATTCCCGCCGAACTCGACGCCGCGCTGGCCGATCGCTACACACTGCGCCGCGTGCTCGGCCGCGGCGGGATGGCGACGGTCTATCTCGCGGACGACAAGAAGCACTACCGGGCCGTCGCGCTGAAGGTGCTGCTGCCCGGCCTCGCCGCCTACCTCGGCGTCGAGCGGTTTCTGAAAGAGATCCAGATCGCCGCCCGCCTCCAGCACCCGCACATCCTGACGCTGCACGACTCCGGCGAGGCGGGCGGCTTCCTCTACTATGTCATGCCGTACATCGAGGGCGCCTCGTTGCGGCAGCAGCTCGAAGGGCCGCCGCGGCGCGCCCTGTCGCCGCAGCACGCGCTGGCGATCGCCGAACCGGTGGCGGACGCGCTGTCATACGCGCATCGCATGGGCGTGCTGCACCGCGACATCAAACCGGAGAACATCCTGTTCTCGCAGGGGCATCCGATCGTCGCGGATTTCGGGATCGCGAAAGCCGTGAGCACCGCGGGCGGCGCGAACCTCACGCGCACGGGATTCCCGGTGGGGACCCCCGGGTACATGAGCCCCGAGCAGGCGGCGGGTTTGACGGAGCTCGATGAGCGCACCGATGTCTATAGCCTCGCGGTCGTCGTGTACGAAATGCTGGTGGGCGACGTCCCGGGACGCTGGCCGACGGAGGACGCGGTGCGCGCGGGTCGTTTCCTCGAGGCCTCGGCGAGCCATCGGCCCCGGCTGACGGGTCTCGGCGCGAAAGTCGAAGGCGCCCTGGTACGCGGGCTGGCGATCCGTCACGACCAGCGCACCGCGACGACCGCCGCGCTGATCGACGAGCTGACCCGAGGCGGATCGGGACCACGCCGGCGTTACGATCAGGATGAGGTTCAGGAGATCGTGAAGCGCGCCACGGAATTGGAGGCGCACAAGACCGCCTCCGGCGCGATGACGATCGGCGGTGTGCAGGCCCTGGCGGGTGAAGTCGGAGTTGCACCAGAGGTCGTTCGGGCCGCGGCGGAATCGCTCGAGGTACCTCGCTTTGTCGCGCCGCAAGCCAACCGCACGAATAACTGGGTCGCCGGACCAACCGAGCTGTTTTTCGAGCGCGTCGTCGAGGGGGAGCTCCCAGAATCCGAGTACGCGACGGTGGTTGAAGAGATCCGGCGCGTGTTGCGTAACGCGGGGCAGGTGAGTCAGTTCGGCCGTTCGTTTTCCTGGATTGCTGCGCGCGGACCGGCGATTCGCCGCGATTTAGAAGTAGCCGTCTCCGTGCGGCGCGGACAGACCCGGATCTCGATTCAGGAAAACATGAATCAACTGATCGGCGCCGTGTACGGCGGCATCGGCGGCGGCATGGGCGGCGGGGGCATGGGCCCGATCATCGGCGTGGGAGTGGGCGCGCTGCACCTGGTCGGTGCGGCGGTCGTGACCGTCATTCCCGTTTGGTTGGGGATCACGTATTTCACGGCGCGCACCGTCTATCGCCGCACCAGTACGAAACGCCTGCGCGAGTGCGAGACGTTGGCGGATCGCCTCGAAGCGCTGGTGCGTGAGCTCGTCGAGATCCGGCCTACCTCCCGACTCAATCCCTAATTCACAAGGCGGCGCGCCACTCCAGCCGGGCGCCGTGCGGGTCGACGAGAAAGCGCGGCGGGCCAAGGCCGAAAAGGCGCCAGCGGCCCTCCATCACCTTTGCCGCCGTGATGCCCACCGTCGCGCCGGCGACGACATCGGATAGCCAATGCTTGTGATCGTTGAGACGTGACCACGCGGTCCCCGTCGCGCCGGCGTACAGGAGCGCGGTCGCCCAGGGCCGGTGGATCTCCGCCGAGAGCGACGTCGCGAGCGCGAACGCCATGGTGGCGTGTCCCGAAGGAAAGGCGTCGTGATTGGTGAATGCGTGAAAGACGTACGGATCGGTGGTGTTATCGGGCCGGAACCGGCCGGTCATCTCCTTCAGCGCTCCGGTCGTCACCCCGGCGGCGATGACAGAGGCCAACACCCGGCCGCCGCGCCGCTCGAGCGCCGGCCGACCGCTGATGACCCCGGCCGCGAGAATCCCGCCGCTGATGCCGAGGACGAGTACCGGTTCGCCGCCGTACTTGAACACCCGCGCGACCCTGTCGCTGCCGGGCGAGCGGTGGTCCTGCACCCAGCCGTCTACCCCATGGTCGAACGCGCTGACGACGCCGATCGTGCCGACGGCGATGGCGGCTTCCCACCAACGGATGTTGTGAGCTTGAGCGGAAACGCCTGGTGCCAGCGCCAGCTGGCAGGCGACCGCGACCCCAAAGCCGCGGTGTGCACTCAAGGGGTCGCGCGCTCGGTCGCCTCGACGTCGATCGTGATGCGGACTTCATCCCCAACGATCTGCGCGCCTTCCATGAAGCCGTTCCGCGTGATGCCGTAGTCCTGGCGCTTGATGGTGGTGGTTGCCGAGAAGGCAGTCCGGCGGCCCCGGGACGTCGTCAACACACCGCCCATGTCGGCGTCGAGCACCACGGGGCGGGTGACGCGTCGCATCGTGAGGTCGCCGCTGATGCGCAGCTTATCGGGTGCGACCTTCTCCACGCGTGTACTGACGAACGTGATCTCGGGAAAGCTGTCGATGGCGAGGTAGTTCTGGCGCAGATCGTTGTCGCGGCGGTCGTTCCCGGTCGTGACGCTGGCCGTTTGAATGTGGGCCGTTACGCTTGCAGCTTCCGGCTTGCTCGGATCGTAATTCAGGTCGGCGGTCCACTGCCCGAACGTGCCGTTCACCCACGTGATGCCGAGATGGCGCACACGAAAGTTTATCGCGCTATGCGCGGGATCGGCGGACCAGCGATTGGTCGGCGCCGGCGGCGGCGTGGTTGCGGTTTGCTGCGACGTCTGCCCGGCCAGCGAGATCGCAGCAGGCACGAGCAGGGCGACGATGAAGGTTGATCGAGTCATGTCCCTAAGATAACGCGGCGAAAAGCCCGACGACGGCGATGATCAACCCCAGCGCGATCTTGACCGCGGCTCCGGCGGCGCGGCCGACGACGGCCCCCCACCCGGCGCGAGTTGCAACGCCGGCATGGCGTGAGTAGGTGTACTCGAACAACGCCGCGCCGATGAACGATCCGAGAAACGCACCAATCACACTGCCGATGATGGCGACGGGCACGCCGATCACGGCGCCGATGAGTCCACCGATCAGCGCGCCCCACCCCGAGCGCGTGGATCCGCCGTACCGTTTGGCGTAGCGGAACCCGATCCAGTTCTCGATGATCTCGCCGAGGAATGCGAGTCCCAGGACGATCGCAATCGTCGCGACGCCGACGGTGCGAAAACCGGTGAGCCCGCCGTAGGCGAGAATGCCGGCCACCATCACCCACAACCCGGGCAGGCCGAGCGGGATCATCGCGAGTCCGATGAGGCCCAGTCCAATGAGGAGTGCGATCGCGACCACGGTCATGGCTGTGAACTTGCAAGATATGTGACGCCGATCACCAGCTCACCTACATCGCCCTGAAAGAATTCGCATGGCGATCCGGCTTGACGATTCTCCCTTTTGAGTGCACTTCTGTGGTCGATGCCCCACGGGAACGGGTCCCGGTCGCCGCGATCGGGTGACGCGCTGATTCTAGCTGATGGCCGGCGATTCATCGTCACGGTCATCGAGGACGGCGTGCGCGGGTGGTGGTTCACCGCGGCTGATCCCATTGGGCACAAAACGCTGCAGGGCAACATTCGCCTCGAGTGGAACCCAGAGGCGCTTGCGTGGCGCCCCACTGGCACGCGTGAGATCTCGCCTCCCCACGGCATGCTGCGCGCCCCGTGGCATCAGGCTCGCTACCTGCAGGATCGACTAGCACTGTAGCGGCAGTGCCACAGTCAGCTAAATTCTAAAGTCTATGGCACCCCCGCGGCGGTCGAGTGGCGAGGGGCGGCGCACTTCTGCCGCCCATCCGGACACTTCAGCTCCAGCGGTGGCTTCACCCGAGGACGACGGGTCCGACCACAGTCAGCCGGCGCTCCCATTTCCGGTGGTGTGCGTTGGCGCGTCGGCTGGCGGGCTGGAAGCGTTTACCCAGTTGCTGGGCGCGCTGCCGACCGACACGGGCATGGCGTTCGTCCTCGTCACGCATCTCTCCCCGTCGCACGCCAGTCATCTCGCCGAGATCCTGTCGCGCGCGACGCAGATGCCCGTGACTGAAGTGAAGGACGAGGCGTCGGTTCAGCCCAACTGTGTGTACGTCATCCCGCCCGATAGCAGCATGATCATCGCAAAGGGATCGCTGCAGCTCCTGCCCCGCCACACGGTGGATGGCCGCCATCACCCGATCGACGTGTTTCTCGAATCCCTGGCGCATGATCAGCGGCACAAGTCGATCGCGATCATCCTCTCGGGGACGGGCAGCGACGGGACGCAGGGCATGGACGAGATCAAGGCCGCGGGTGGCATCACGTTCGCGCAGGATGAATCGGCGGCGTACGAGGGCATGCCGCGCAGCGCCGCGATGGCGGGGGCGGTGGACTTTCGTCTGGCACCGGCGGACATCGCCCGTGAGCTCGGCAAGATCGCCCGTCACGCCTACGTCGGCGCGGTGGACGCGCCCGAGCGCATCATCGATGGCGGCAAAACGGCGACGATCCTGCGGCAGCTGCATCAGACGATGGGAGTCGATTTCACGCACTACAAGGCGTCCACGCTGCAGCGGCGCATCGCGCGGCGCATGGCGCTCCACAAGCTCGAGAAGGTCAGCGACTACACCGACTTCCTGCGGACACACCCCGCCGAGCTCGACGCGCTGTTTCAGGACATCCTCATCAACGTCACCTCGTTCTTCCGCGACCCGGAAACGTTCGATCTGCTCAAGTCCAAGGTCTTTCCGCGGATCATCGCCGAGCGCGGCGCGTCGGATTCAGTCCGGCTGTGGGTGGTGGGGTGCTCGAGCGGCGAGGAGGCGTATTCTCTCGCCATCGTGTTCACGGAGTTCATGGAGCAGCAGGGCCGCGCCTGGCCAATGCAGGTCTTTGCGACCGACCTGAACGGCGCCGCGGTGGAGCGCGCGCGCAGCGGCGTCTATCCCAAGAGCATCGCCGAGCGCGTGTCGGCCGAGCGGTTACGCCGCTACTTCTACGAGCTGGACGGCAAGTATCGGGTGGCGAAGGCGATCCGCGACATGTGCATCTTTGCCAAACACAACGTGCTCGTCGACCCGCCGTTTTCGCGCCTGGACATGGTCAGCTGCCGCAACATGCTCATCTATCTCGAGCCCGTGCTGCAGCAGCACCTCATTCCGACACTCCATTATGCGCTCAAGCCCTCGGGCGTGATGCTCCTGGGGGGGTCCGAGTCGACCACCGCCTTCACTCCGCTGTTCGAGCCGATCGACGCGAAGCACCGCATGTACGCGAAGAAGCCGACCGCCGTGCGCTTGCCGACGCCGCTGGCACCACGGCCGCTCGGCGACCGCCGCGTTCCAGACGATGCCGCGGTCGCGCAGGAGCTGCGGCGGTTCGACGGCGCGCAGCGCGAAGCCGAACGCACGCTCCTGGAGCGCTACACCCCGCCGGGCGTCCTTGTCACCGAAGACCTGGAGGTGCTCCAGTTCCACGGTGACACGAGTGCCTACCTCGCACCGCTGTCCGGCAAAGCGTCGCTGAATCTCGTGAAAATGGTCCGCGAGGGCCTGCTGGCGCCGATCCGGGCCGCGATCGCGCGTGCCAAAAAAGATCGCACCGTGGTTCGGACCGACGACGTGCGGGTCAAGGTCGCCGGCACGCCGCGGCGCGCGGCCATCGAAGTCGTACCGGTGAAGGGAACGGCGGCGGGCAAGAGTGTCTTCCTGGTCCTGTTCGAGGCGCGACCCGCCGCCCCCACGGTCCCTGCGAGCGAGTCGGTCGACACGCACACGATCGACCAGGAGGCGTCGGACCTCAAAGCCGAGCTCGTCGCGACGAAGGACTACCTCCAGTCGGTCATCGAACAGCAGGAGGCGGCGAACGAGGAGCTGCAGTCGGCCAATGAGGAAGTCCAGTCGGCCAACGAGGAGCTGCAGAGCATCAACGAGGAGATTGAAACATCCAAGGAGGAGATGGAGTCGAGCAACGAGGAGCTGGCGACCGTCAACGAAGAGCTGCAGAATCGCAACGCCGAGCTGGGACGGAGCAACAACGACCTGATGAATCTGCTGGCGAGCGTCCATATGGCGATCGTCATGCTGGGTCCCGATCTTCGCATTCGCCGCTTCACGCCCATGGCCGAAACGATGCTCAACCTGATTCCCACGGATGTGGGCCGGCCGCTGACCGACATCAAGCTCAACGTCGACGTTCCAGATCTCGATGCCATTCTCCACGAGGTGCTCGAGAGCATCCAACCCGTCCAGCGCGAAGTCCAGGACCGGAACGGCCGCTGGTATTCGCTGCGGGTGCGCCCCTATCGCACCATGGAGAATCGCATCGAGGGCGCCGTCCTGGCGCTGATCGATATCGATTCGATCAAGCAGACCGCCGAGTCGCTGCGCGTTGGTGCCGAACGGCTGCGCATCATGTACGACCGGGCCCCGGTGGGAATCTTCGAGACCGATCTGGAGGGACGCTTCCAGCGCGTGAATGACTGCTTCTGCGAGCTGACGGGCCGCTCTCGTGATGCGCTGTTGACCTTGCGGTCCGAAGACATCACGCACCCCGACGATCTGGTGTCGCAACGCGAGGACTTCGAGCGGCTGCGCGCCGGGGATGTGCCCTCGGTGCGGCGTGAGAAGCGCTATCTCCGGGAGAACGGACAGGCGGTGTGGGTCGAGCTGCACCGGTTCATCATTCCGGGTCCGGAGGGCCGGCCGGCCTTCAGCGTCGGCATCGCCGAGGACATCAGCGAGCGGAAAGAAACGGAGACGCAGCTCCGGCGGCGCGAGGCGCGCTTCCGCGCGCTGATGAACAGCGCCCCCGTCCTGATCTGGGTGAGCGGCCTGGAGGGGATGGAGTACGTGAACCAGGCCTACCTCGAATTCCTGGGCGTCGAGTCGCACGACGTGCTCGGCAATGCCTGGACGTACTACCTGCATCCCGAGGATCGGGAAGGGTACGCCACGACCTACGAGCAAGCCGTCACGGGATTGCTGCCCTTCGAGTACCAGTTCCGCTTCCGCCGTTCCGATGGCGACTACCGTGGGATGATGGCCGTCGCGCTGCCGCAGTTCGGGCCGGCGGGGAAGTTTGCCGGATATACGGGCGCGTTCTTCGACATCACGGCATTGAAGCAGGCGGAGGCGAGCCTCCGCACCGCCGATCAGCGCAAGGACGAATTCATCGCGATGCTGGCTCACGAGCTGCGCAACCCGCTCGCGCCCATCACGAACATCGTCCAGATGATGCGGTCGCATGACCTCGACGAGAAGACGCGGGACTGGGCGCACGAGTTGCTCGATCGCCAGCTGCGCAATGTCGGCCGCATGGTCAACGATTTGCTGGATGTCTCGCGCGTCAGTTACGGCAAGATCCAGCTGCAACGGCAGAGGGTCGAGCTCGGCGAGCTGATGAGCCGGTCGGTGGACGCGCTGCGGGCGACCATCGACGCGGCGGAGAAAGAGATCGCCATCGAGCTGCCCGCGACGCCCGTGGTGCTGTTCGCCGACGCGGTGCGGCTGGAGCAGGTGATCGGCAATCTCATCAACAATGCCCTCAAGTTCACGCCGCATGCCGGACACATCTGGGTGAGTGCCGTCCTGGCGAACGGCGACAAGGAGGTGCAGGTCAGCGTCCGCGACGACGGCGAAGGGATCGCCGCCGACGTCTTGCCCCTCGTGTTCGACCTGTTCGTGCAGGGCAGCACGTCGTTCGACCGCGCCCAGGGTGGCCTGGGAATCGGCCTCTCGCTCGTGCGCGGACTGGTCGAGCTGCACGGCGGCTCGATCGAGGCGAAGAGTGACGGCCCCGGCACGGGGAGCGAGTTCATCGTGCGCCTCCCCGTGGCTGACGGCGCCGCGCCGGAACCGCAGGAGACCCCGCCGCCGCGCGTGGACAGCGGGGAAGGGGCGGGCGGGGCCGGGGGGGCCGGCCCGCAGCGCATTCTCATCGTGGACGACAACGTGGATGCCGCCGCCGCGCTGGCGGCGCTGATCCGCAAGGACGAACATACCGTCGCGGTCGCGCATTCCGGTGCCACGGGCCTCGAGACGGCTCGGACGTTCCAACCGGACGTCGCCCTCATCGATCTCGGCATGCCGGGCATGAACGGGTTCGAAGTCGCCGAGCGGATGCGCGCCGCACACCAGGATGTGCTGCTCATCGCCGTCAGCGGCTACAGCGGGGAAGAGAACCGCCGCCGCGCGAAGGCGGCAAAGTTCGACGAGTACATCGTCAAACCTCTCGATGTACGGGCCCTCCGCGCCCTCCTGAGCCGCCGCACGAGTTGATCCTCCTCGCGTTTCTCGTCCAAATCGCCGTTCCACCGCCGCGTGGGTTCGTCAACGACTTCGCGGGCGTGCTCGATGCGCCTTCAGTCCAGCACATGGAGTCGGTGATCGCGGAAGTACGGGAGAAGACGCGCGGCGAGATCGTCGTCGTGACGCTGGCGGATATCGGCGACCGCGCCGCGAGCGACGTGGCGGTCCAGATCGGCCGCGAGTGGGGCGTCGGCGCCAAAGGCGAAGCGGGAGACCGCACCAGGAACCTCGGCGTCGTCGTGTTGCTCGTGCCCCGGAAGAATCACCGGCCGGGGACCGGCGACGTCTTCATCGCCGTGGGCCGCAGTGCCGAGGGGTTCCTCACCGACGCGCGCTCCGGCAGGATCCGCGACGCCATGCTGCCGTTCCTCGCCGCGGAGGACTATGGCAAGGGCGCGGCGGTCGGCGTCGACCTCATCGCGCAGGCATTCGCGCAGGAGTTTGGCGTTGCCCTGACCGGTCCATCCGACGCGGTCGGTCGAACGTTGCCCGAACCAACCGGCGTGCAGATCCCCATCGGCTGGATTCTCGCGCTCATCCTCTTTCTCCTGGTGGTGACGCGGGGCCGGATTCTCTGGTGGGTCCTCTGGGGTCTGAGCCAGAGTCGTGGCGGCGGATGGAGCGGGGGCGGTGGTGGTGGTGGCGGCGGATTCGGGGGGTTCGGAGGGGGAGGCGGCTTTTCAGGCGGTGGAGCGGGAGGAAAATTCTGACATGGCGCGCATGACGGTCGACACGTTCGCGACGCGAGTCGGCGAGGCCCTTGGAACGCGGCTCGTAGCGCTGGTGCTCTACGGCTCTGCCGCACGGGAGCAGGGAGCGGGGAGCGGGGAGCCACAGACCATGAACACCCTGCTCATCGTGGATCGCGTTGATGCCGATGTGTTCGCTCGGCTCGGCGCACCGGTCCACGAGTGGGTCAGGGCCAACCATCCGCCCCCGCTCGTGTTCGCAGATCAGGAGTGGCGTGATTCCGCGGACGCGTTCGCGATCGAACATGAGGACATTCGTGAAGCGCACCGTGTGCTGGCTGGGCGAAACCCGTGGACTGGCATCAGCGTCCGGCGTGAGGACGTGCGCCGCCAGCTCGAGCAGGAGCTGATGGGCAAGCTGGTGCATCTGCGGCAGGCATACGTCGTCGACTGGAATCGCCCCAAGCGTTTGGCTGACGTCGTACGCGGCACGCGCGCCGGTTTCTTGACGATGCTGCGCGCGGTGCTGCGGCTCGCCGGTCGGACGCCGCCCGCCGACTCCGCCGCTCTGGTGCGTGACGCCGCTCTGCTGATAGGATTCGCCTCCGCTGGACTGACCGAGCCGGCCGCGTATCTCGACGCGGTGACGCGCACGGCGGAGTACGTGAACCGTATGGAAAGGAACCCTTCGTGAACGCGCATCGATTCGGGGCCGCGCTTGCCCTTCCGCTCGTGCTTAGCCTCGCCGCCGGGTGCGGATACAACACGATTCAAACGATGGACGAGAAGGTGAACGCCGCCGAATCGCAGATCAAAGTGCAACTGCAGCGGCGTGCCGACCTGATTCCCAATCTGGTCGAGACGGTGAAGGGATACGCCAAGCAGGAGCAGACGATTTTCATTCAGGTGGCCGAGGCGCGCTCCAAGCTGGCGGGGGCGGTCCAGAGCGGCGATCTGCAACAGATGGCGGCGGCCAACGCCGCGCTCACCGCGCCGCTCGGCCGGTTGATCGCGATCGCGGAGAACTATCCGCAGCTGAAATCGAACGAGAACTTCCGCGCCTTACAGGATCAGCTCGAGGGCACCGAGAACCGCATCGCCGTCGCGCGTCAGGACTACAACGACGCGGTGAACACGTACAACGCGTACATCCGGCGCTTTCCGCAGGTGCTGACGGCCAAGGTGCTGGGCAAGAAACCGCGGGCGTATTTCGAGCTGCAGACGCCCGCTGCCGCGGATGCGCCCAAGGTCGATTTCTCCCACTGATGGTGCGTTAGCGGACGAACTTGCGGCGGTCGCCTTTCGGCGGCGTCTTCTTGTGCGCGTGCGCCGCGATCTGCAGGCGGCTGTGCAGCGCGAGCTTCTCCAGGATGTTGTGCACGTGGCTCTTCACGGTATACGTCGCGATGTTGAGCTGCTGCGCGATCTCCTTGTTGCTGAGTCCCTCGGCGATGAGATCGGTGATCTGCTGTTCGCGTCGCGTCATCCGCACCGCGGCCATCATCGGTGTGTTGCGCAGCACCGATGCTTGCTTGGCGATGTGCGAGAGCAGGGTCCCCGTCAGCGCGGGAGGGACGACGTCGCCGCCGCTGGCGACCTGGCGGATGGTATTGACGAGGTCTTCCAACGCGGCGTCCTTCGCGATGAAGCCGTTGGCGCCACGCTTGATGAAATCGATCACATCTTCTTCTTCGGGCTGCATGTCCATCATGATGATGCGCGCATGCGGCGCGGCCTCCTTGATGCTTTCGACCAGGCGCTGACTCCGATTGCGCCCGAGGGCGGCATCGACCAGCACGACATGCGGCCGGGCTTCCTGGAGCCGCTGGAGCGCGGCCGTTCCGCCCTCGGCGGACGCCACGACCTTGAATTCGCTTTGTGAGTCGAGCAATGCCGCAAGACCATCACGCAGCAGGCGATTGTCCTCGATTACCAGAATCTGGATTTTCTTGGTCATTGGTACTGACGGCCCTCAGTCTGGGACGAGAGTACGGTTCGGCGTGCAACTAGGTTGGTCAACTCGGGAGGTATTAGTCAAGGCGGGCTGGAAGGTTCCGCTTGCGTATCCCAGGGCCGCGGTGAATGGTAGGGGGCGCTCCCGCGCCCAGGGAAGGGTGGGAATGTCTCAGATCCACTGCCATTTCTGTGGGGGCATCATCCAGGACGTTGCGGCCATTGAGTATCGGCCGCCGCGCTTTAGCGCCCAGTTTGCCGTGCCCCATACCGCGCCCTGCACCTGCTCGCCGCCGGTGGTCTACGAGCATCCGCCGATGCTCGGCGGACCCGAGGAGGATCAGACGCCAGACGGCGAGGCGGCCTGAAAGCAACACGGCGCCCCCCGGACTCCGGGCTGGCGCCGTGCCGCTGCTTGTGCCCGGCGGTTTAGAGCTTCACGACGTTCTGCGCCGCCGGGCCCTTCTGGGCCTCCACGATCTCGAATTCCACGCGCTGGCCTTCGGTCAGCGACTTGAATCCCTCTCCCTGAATCGCGGTGTGATGGACGAAGCAATCCTTGCCGCCGTTTTCGGGCGTGATGAATCCAAAGCCCTTGGCGTCGTTGAACCACTTCACGGTACCGGTGATGCGTGCCATCTGTTCGTTGCTCCTGGTTATGCGTTTGAACGGCGGGACGGGCGCTCGAACCAGAAACGACACGAGGACCGCAGGCGAACAGCCCCAGGTCCTCGATCAGTCCGCTGGTGTCCAGCACACGGCACCATGCCGTGGCCCCTTCGCTCGTTCGAAGCATCATCAGGGGGCAGAATGATGTCAATGGCCGCGCGCGGTTGAACGAACGCACATCTGGATGCAACTTACTCGCCCTATGCGCCCCTGCCCGCTCCTGCTCCTGGCTGCTGTGCTGACTGTGGCTTGCAAGCCGCACCATCCCGGAAACACGCCGCCGGTGCGATCGCCGCGCGACAGCTCGCGCGTGACGCGGCAGCCGGTCGTGGTGCGCGACACGGCGCTGGAACAACGGGCGGCGCGCCTCGAGCTGAAAGCGCTCGAGCAGGAAGCACAAGTGGACGAGCTGCAGAGCCGGCTCGACGACGCCCGCCGCGAGGTCGTGCGTGCGATGGCGAAACTGCAATCGCTTGCGACACGAGCCGAGGCGGCATCAGGAATGGCGGAGGCCGAGATCGCTTTGCAGGCGCTGCGTACGGCGAACGGGAACAACGCCGCGGCATCGCCGGAGTACTCGCAGGGTAGTCGACTGCTGCAGCTCGCCACGACGGAATTCGATCAGCAGAACTACGCCGGGGCGCTGTACCTCGCGACCGAAGCGAAGAATGCGGCTGCGGCGGGGCAGGGGCGCGTGGGCGGCGACGACCGCCAAACCACGCGCAAGGGAGAGGTGCCGTTCGCGCTGCCGCTCCGGCTGCAAACGACGGGGCGCGCGAATGTGCGGGACGGGCCGGGGTCCGGGTTCAAAATCATGTTCACCCTGGAGACCGGCGTAGCGATTGTCGCGTATTCCTACGTGGATCAGTGGGTGCGGATCAAGGACGATTCCGACCGGCCCGGCTGGATCCATCAGAGCCTGATCGACCGGCGGCAGTAGCCCGCGATCTAGCGCGCCGACACCTTCGGGCGGGCCGCGGCCACGACGCGATTGCCGCCGCCGCGTTTTGCCAGGTAGAGCGCGGCGTCCGCCTCCGCGATGAGCTGCTCGGGCGTGTCGCCGTGCATCGGAAACGCCGACACGCCCAGACTCAGCGTGATCTTGCCTTCGGGTAGCTGCTCGCTCGCGATCTTCTTGCGGATCCGTTCGGCGAATTGCGCGGCACCGTCGATTTCCGTTTCCGGCATCATGATGAGGAATTCTTCGCCCCCGTAGCGCGCCACGAAGTCCACATCCCGGCTCGCTTCCCGCATGATCGCCGCCGCGCGCTTGAGCACGACGTCCCCGGCCGGATGGCCGAATTCGTCGTTGTATTGCTTGAACAGGTCCATGTCGGCCATGACGACGGAGAAGCGGTGATGCAGCCGCCGGGACCGGCGCACTTCATTCTCGACGACTTCCATCATCCGCAGCCGGTTGTACAAGCCCGTCAAGGCGTCGGTTACCGAGAGGCGCTCGAGCTCGGCGCGGCTCTCGCGCAGCCGGGCGACCATGTCGTTGAAGACCTCGGTCAGATAGCCGATCTCCCCGCCCGTCGTGACGGGCAGCCCCACGTCGAGATCGCCCTTGGCGACTTGGCCCGCGGCCAGCGCGAGCCGGTTGACGGGCCGGACAATCAGCAGACTCAGCAGATACGCGAGCGCGCCGTCGACCGCGAGCAGGAGCGTCACGATTCCCAGCGTGACGTTGCGGAGTTTGGCTACTTGCCGGAACGCTTCGGTCGCGGGGATCTCCGACACGACCACCCAGTTCATGGCGGGCACGACGCGGACGGTGCCCACGACGCGGTCGCCCGTAAAGCTGCCGAACTGGATCGCGCGCCCTTCCCGGGCCAGCATCGAGTTCGCGTTCTCGCGCGAGAACCCTTGCCGCATCAACTCACGGGAGCTGCCGCCCGACCCTACGATGAACCGGCCGGTGCGGGTCATGAGGTAGATCTGGCCCGAGTCGCCGGGCGCAAAGCGCCGCAGCGTGTCGGCGACCGCCTGCAAGTTGACGCGCGCCGCCAGGGCGCCGAGCAGATGCACGCCGCCGGCGCCGCGCCCGCCACGTCGCGCCGATTCGACCGGCACAGACACGAGCATCTCGGCGTGTGTTCCAGTCGAATCCCAGTACGGCGCACCGAGCGCCCAATCGTTCTTGGTGAGGTCCGCGGCCCAGTCGGGCGGCAGCGACACCGGCCGCATACGCGGGGCGCTGGTCGCCACTAGGTGGCCGTGATGATCGAGGACCAGTAGCTCCGCGTAATCGGGAAACCGGTCGCGGACCGAATTGAGATAATCAGTGAGCCGCTTCTGGTAAATCCCCGCACGGACGGGCTCGCCGTTCACCAGCGGAATGCGCTCGAGGTTCTCCGTGACTTCATACGAGCTCGAGAACACGCGCAAGTCGTAGCGCAGCCCTTTGGTCCAGAGATCGAGTTCACGCAGCGCCTGCGCGCTCAAGCCGAGTAATTCTTCGGAGGCTTTGGCCTGGAGCGCGCGCTTGTTTTCGATGTAGGAAATCCAGACCGTCGTCAGCGACGGCAACAAGGTCGCGACGACGGCGAACCACAGCATCTTGGTGCGGATGCTGGTGAAGCGGAAAACGTGCAGGAAACTCAGGGCTCGCGTCCCTTTCAGGGCTGCCACAAGATTCATGCGGTGCAGCTTACCGCAAGGTGCCCGTTGTAACCGTGGGCAGAATCACATCCTAACCGGAGCCTCGCATGACGGATCGCCTCAGCCGCCGTTCCTTCCTTCATTATGGCGCAACGGCAGTAACCGGATCAGTGCTGGTCAGATCAGTAGGGGCGCAGCATGCTGCGCCCCTACCTCGCCATACCGATTTCGACCTCGAGGAAGCGACCGTCGCCCAGCTGCAAGACGCCATGCGCACCGGCGCCCGCACAGCGCGTTCGATCTGCGCCGCCTACCTCGCGCGCATCGCCGAGCTCGATCCCAAGCTCCATGCGGTGCTCGAAACGAATCCGGATACGCTTGCCATTGCCGACCGGCTCGATGCCGAGCGCAAGGCGGGTCATGTGCGGGGGCCGCTGCACGGAATTCCGGTGCTCGTGAAAGACAACATCGCCACCGTGGACCGGATGATGACGACGGCCGGTTCTCTCGCGCTCGCCGGTGTCACGCCGCCGCGCGACGCGCCGCTCGTGGCCCGGTTGCGCGCCGCAGGCGCCGTGATCATCGGGAAGACCAATCTGTCAGAGTGGGCGAATATCCGCTCCAATCACTCGATATCGGGCTGGAGCGGCCGCGGCGGCCAGTGCCGGAACCCGTACGCGCTCGATCGCAATCCCTGCGGCTCGAGTTCGGGGACCGGCGCTGCGATCGCGGCGAGCTTCGCGGCAGTGGGCGTCGGCACGGAAACCGACGGCTCTATTGTCTGCCCGTCGGGCGCTAACTCACTCGTGGGGCTGAAGCCCACGGTCGGACTCGTCAGCCGCGCCGGCGTCATCCCGATCGCGCACAGCCAGGACACGGCGGGCCCGATGTGCCGGACGGTGACCGACGCCGCGATTCTGCTCGGCGCACTCGCCGGTGCGGACCCCGGCGATCCGGCGACGGCCGCCGCGCCCTCGACCGTTCCCGATTACACCAAGGCGCTCGATCCCAATGGCCTGAAGGGCGCGCGCATCGGCGTCGTGCGGCCCGCGTTCGGCTCACCAGAAGGCGACCGCCTGGTGAACGCAGCGCTCGACGTGCTCAAAGCGCAGGGAGCGGTCCTGGTTGACCCGGTGGAGATTCCTCACATGCGCGATTACGGCGACCAGGAATTCATCGTGCTATTGTACGAGCTCAAGGCCGACTTGAACGCGTATCTCGCGGGACTCGGCGCAGCGAGTCGGGTGAAGACCCTGGCCGACGTGATCGCCTTCAACGACGCGCACAAAGACACGGAAATGCCGTACTTCGGCCAGGAGACCTTCCTCCAGGCGCAGGAGAAGGGTCCTCTCACCGACGATGCCTACGTCGAAGCGCTCGCGCACTGCCGCCGGTTATCGCGCGCGGACGGCGCGGACGTGGCGTTCGCGAAAGACAAGCTCGACGCGCTCGTGGCGCCCACGGGCGGACCGGCATGGTTGATCGATCTGGTCAATGGCGACTGCTCGGGGGCGGGCGGCAACTCGAGCATTGCCGCGGTGGCCGGCTATCCCACCATCACGGTGCCCGTCGGCTATTCCTTCGGGTTACCGGTCGGAATGTCGTTCATCGGGAAGCCCTGGACCGAAGCGACGCTGATCAAGCTGGCTTACGCCTACGAGCAGGCTGCCAAGCCACGGCGAGCGCCGCGCTTTCTCCCGACCGCCGATCTGTCGCATCGCTGATCAGCGTAACGGCGCCCCGGCCGCGATCCAGTGGCCGAGGAGGACACGCTCGTCTTCGGTGATGCCGGTCTTGTTCGCGAGCGGCATGGTCCTGGTTTCGACCGCTCGCACGCGAATGCGTTCTGCGAACCGCGCGATGCTCTCCGGTGTGTCGAACGTGACGCCGGCGGGCGCCGGCCCCATCGTCCGGTCGGTCTGATACTGCGAATGACACGGCTGGCAGCGCTGGGCGATGACCAGCCGCACCGTGGCGAACGACGGCACGGAATCAGTCGCCGCGCCGGGCGCGCGTGCGGCTGCGCCGTGGGGCGTCGAAAGGAACATCGCCCCACCCAGCGCCAGCGCGGCGGGCAGGAGCGCCCAGCGGGCCCTGGCCTCGCGCCCAATCATCACGTGTCGGACTGCTGCCCCGGCGACGAACAGCAGGAGCAGCACGAGCCAGTTGCGTGGGCCCGCGTAGGTCGCCGGAAAATGATTCGACAGCATGATAAAGAGCAGTGGGAACGTGATGTAGCTGTTATGCACCGACCGCTGTTTGGCACGCTCCCCGAGTGTGAAATCGGCAGGCCGACCGGCGCGGGTTGCGTCGAGCATCTGTTGCTGGGCGGGAAGAATTCGCTGCCACACATTCGCGACCATGATCGTGCCGAGCAGTGCCCCGATGTGCATGAAGGCGGCGCGGCCGGAGAGCAACCGGCACATCACCGCGGTGACGGCGGTGAGCAGAGCGAGCGAGATCACGGTTGCGATCGCGGGACGCCGGGCCAGAGGCGAACGCCACAACCCATCGTAAATCGGCCAGCTGAGGACAATCGACCCTATTCCCAGGGCCAGCGCAGCGCCACGGCCGATCCCGGAGACGTTCGGGTCGAGCAGGTAGGCACTGCCGAGATAGAAGACCAGGATGAGCAGCGCGATCCCTGTGATCCATGTCAGCATCGCTTCCCATTTGAACCAGTGCAGCACGGGCGGCACTTCTCCCGGGCCCGGCCGGCGCTTCTCCACCTGGTAAAACCCACCGCTGTGGACCATCCACAGGTCGCCCTCGACCCCGGGCGTCTCGTGGGCGGGTTTGGTCAACGCGCGGTCCAGCCAGATGAAATAGAAGGAGCTGCCGATCCAGGCGATGCCCGCGATGAAATGCGCCCACCGCAGCAACAGGTTCGCCCAATCGCCGAGCCAACTGGTCATGGCGCCTAATCTCACCGTCACGATACCTTTAAGCCATGCTGCCCCTTCTACTATCACTCCTCTTTGTCCTGCCGGCCGACACCGTCAGCGGCCGAGTCGTCGACAACGCCGGGCAACCCGTTCCGCAGGCCATCGTGGAAATCACGCAACTCGGGAGGAGCGTTACGGCAGGCGCCGACGGCGGCTTTCGGCTCTCCCTCACGCCGGGGCGCTACACACTTGCGGTGCGGCGTCATGGCTTCGCGCCCGTCGTGCGCGAGCTCTCGGTGGGCGCGGGACAGCCCGCGCTCGAGATCGTGCTGCAGCCGAGTGCCTTCCAGCTCGAACCGGTGACGGTCACCGCGACGCGCCAGGCGCTGGCGGCTGAGAGCTCGCCGCTGCCCGCGACCGCGCTCGCCGGCGACGAGCTGCGCGCGGCACAGAGCGTTTCCCTCGCGCACGTGGTCGAAGCGCTGCCCGGCGTCCGCGCGATCACGACCGGGTCGCAGATTGGGAAACCGGTGATTCGTGGATTCTCCGGCCCACGGGTTCTGGTGCTGGAGAACGGCAGCCGGCTCGAGGACTATTCCTGGAGTGATGAGGACGGTCCGTCGGTCGAAACGGCGTTCGTGCGTCGCGTGGAGCTGATTCGTGGACCGGCGAGCGTGCTGTACGGCTCCGATGCGCTGGGCGGCGTCATCAACGTGATCCCTGACGAACTGCCCGATGCAGCCGGTGGGCCCGGTTTCGTCCGCACGGGATTCACTCTATCCGGTGCGACCAACAACATCGAGATCAGCCCGGGCGTGCGTGTGGAGGGAGCGCGTGGCAACCTGGGGTGGCGGGTCAACGCGATCGGCCGGCATGGAAGCAACCTCCACACTCCCGCGGGCGAGCTCGACAATACCGGCTTCGGCGCGTTCAACGGAGAAGCAGCGGCCGGACGGCGCTGGCCGTCGGGCAGCGCACTGGCTGTTCGCGTGGTCCACTACGGCGGCGAGTTCAAACTGCTCGAAGCGAATGCGCCTCCGGGCGAGACGGGTGGCCCCGAGCGCAAAGCCGGTGACGAGCGCATCCAGATCACGGGCCAGCGGCCATGGGGAACCTGGCGGGTCGAGGGTAAGGGGCAGCTGCAACTCCACTCGTTGATCGAAGTGGCGGACGACACGACCGGCACGGAGTCCGAGCAATTCAATTTGTTGCTGCAGACCGCCTCTCTCGATCTGCTCCTGCATCATGGCGGCACGACGTTCGGCCTCGCAATGGTGGGCCAACGCAACGACGCCAGCGGACGCGAGCCGATCGTGCCCAACGCGAACGTCTTCTCCAGCGCCGCCTTTGCGTTCGAGCAGTGGAGTGCGGGATCGGGACGGTGGACGTTGCTGGCGGGGCTGCGAGGGGATTTCCGCCGTCTCGTCGCCGAGCGCAATGACTCGCTCGGCGTCCTCGCACAGAATCGCTCAAATCAGGCGTGGTCCGGGAACGCCGGCGTCGTTTTCACGCCGGTCCCAGGGCGGGGACTCTCGCTGAGCCTCAACGTGGGCCGCGCGTGGCGTGCGCCGACGTTGTTCGAGCTGTTCGCGAACGGCCCGCATATCGGCGAGGCGCGCTACGAGCTGGGCGATTCGACGATGAAGCCGGAGGCGAGCCGCGGGGTGGACTTCGGCATACGCTGGAGTGGTCGCCGCGCGCGGTTGGACTTGGCCGCGTACCACAACGGCATGTCCGACTACATCTACATCACGCCGACCGCGGTCTTCATCGATTCGCTGCGCGTCTACCAGTACGGCCAGGCGGAAGCGGAGATGCTGGGCGGCGAAGCGGTGCTCGAAGCCGAGATCGGTTCGGGACTGGTGGCGCGCGCTCGCGTGGAAGCAGTGCGCGGCACGAACCTCACGTCACACGAGCCGCTGCCACTGCTGCCACCTGTCCGCGCGTCGGTGGGTTTCGGTTGGCGGGATCGGTTCAGCGTGGATGTCGATAGCTACTCCCGTCCCAAGCGGCTCAATCCGCTCGACATTCCGACCGCCGGCTATGCGCTGGTCCATCTCGGCGGCGGGACGGATGTGCAGCTGTTCGGCCGGGCGATGCGGCTCGACATCTCGCTCCGCAACGCGCTGAACCAGCGCTACAAGAGTTTCCTGAGCCGCTACAAGGAGTTCGCGTTCGATCCGGGACGGAATCTGATCGTTCGGCTCTCGAGCGGGCTATCCACACCCTGAAGGGTGTGCTCGGCAGGCGTTGTCCTTAAGGACAATGTTTCCGAGCACAGGCTTCAGCCTGTGAATCCCCTTACGCCGGCCGCGGCCGTCGCCGCATCCAGAATCGACCAGATCCGGTCGACCCACGCGCGGTGCTCGGGCTTCATCAAGACCGAGCGCAGGCAGACGATCGTATCGCGGTCACGCTCCATGTCCTGCACGTCGACCAGGTGGACGGGCAGCGTGGCGAGAGCGAGGTGGAGCTGGCGCCGCGCCGCCTCGTCGAACACGCGCTGTGAAAGCGTGGAGGCGTCACTCACGCGCTTCGCGCGCGGCGCCCACACGAGAATGTCGAGCGCCGGTGCCGTTCCGCTGACGAACCGCCCGTCGCTGCGCAGTCGATCGTAAAGTTCCAACGCGGCCGCGCGGCCGCTCTCCAATCCTTTCGCGAACTCACCGCCTGGTTCGAGCGGAAACAGCCGCTGCGTCGCCCACAGCGCGACGGCCGCGGCACCGGGGCGCGAGCACTCGAGGCTGATCTCGCCGAGGTGCAAGTCGGTAGACGTGAAGTACGTGTACGGCGAGTCGTGGCGATACAGGCGGCCGACCGAGGGATCGTGGAAGATCACGCAGCCGCAGCCGTACGGTTGCAGGCCGTGCTTGTGCGGATCGATGACGATCGACGCGGCTTCGCGCAGGCAGGCGAACGCGAGCTTGGTGTCCGCGGACAGATTGTCCGCGAGAATGAAGTAGCCGCCGTAGGCGGCGTCGGCGTGAATCCGAAAGTCAAAGCGGCGGCGGAGATCAACGATGGCCGCGAGCGGATCGACCGCGCCGGTGGCCGTGGTGCCCATCGTGGCGACCACGGTGCCCACGCCGCCAGCGGTGAGCCGGTGCTCGAGCGCCGGGATGTCCATGCGCCCGGCGCGATCGCAGGGAATCGTCTCGAACGGCAGGCCGAGCACGCCGGCGATGCGCTGATGGGTGTAATGCGCCTGCGTCGAGGCGAGGATCGTCTTACCGGGATGCAGCTGGCCGGCGATCCACAGCGCCTCGAGGTTCGCCATCGTGCCGCCGCTACAGAGGTGGCCGAGGTGCGAGTCCCATCCGACCATGCGCGCGAGCGCGGCGACGCCTTCTTTCTCCATCGCGGAGCTCGCGCGGCCGCCGTCGAGCGCGTGGTTGTTGGGATTGATCTTGAGGGCCATCTCGTACGCGCGGCGCGCCACGTCGTGCGGTGGCTTGAGCATCTGGCCCGCGTACAGCGGATCGCCGTATGGGTAGTTGTCCTTGAGGCGTTCCGCGACTTCCTGCAGTATCGCGTCAACGTCCTTCAAATGCCCTCAGGTACATCCGGTCCCATGCCGCGGGAATGCTCTCGCGCGGCGAATACGGGCCGGGCGCGTACACGCGGGAGCTGATGCCGAGCTGGCTCTGCTCGCAGATGTGCCAGTCCTGCCGGTTGGTGCGATCCCAGAACTCTTCGGCATCCTGGATGTTGTAGCCCGCCGCGGCCGGCGCGTCAGGATGCACCATCCACTCGCACACGACCCGCGACTCCTTCGCCGCCACCGGCCAGACCGTATAGAACACCGCGTAGTCGGGATGCAGACTCAGCATCATCGTGGGAAACAGCGCGTAGTAGAACGCGCGGTGCTGATCGTCCGCCGGCAGCGTGCCGAGCGGCAAGGCGCACGCCCGGCCGGTCATCGTCGCGCTTTCGTTCGGCGCCTTGATCTCCATGTAGCCGCCGAGGAATGGGCCGTCGATCAAGTCGTTCGCGCCACTCGTGTACGGGAGCTTCGTCGACAGCTCCGGGTGGATCGTGGGGCAGTGCAGACATTCATTGTAATTCTGCAGGATCAGCTTCCAGTTCGCCTTCACGTCGTATTCGATGCGCCGCACCGTCTGCAGGAGCGGCAGGTTGTAGCGTGAAAACCGTCCCTCGAGCGGCGCGAACCACTGCGTCGCGGGCGTTGCCTGGGGATCGAGGTTCACAAACAGGAATCCTTCCCATGCGGCGAGCGCGAGGGTGTGCAGCGGATAGGCCTTCTTATCGAAGCCTTCCACCTCGTTCATGTGCGGCGCGCCGATCAGGCGACCGTCGAGTGCGTACGTCCACGCGTGATACGGGCACTGGATCGTTTCAGAAAGCCGGCCCTTGGGCGCTTCGCAGAGGCGCGTGCCGCGGTGGCGACAGACGTTGTAGTACGCTCGGGCGTAGCCGGATTGATCGCGCAACACGATGATGCTCTCGCCGCCGACCTGCGCGACGAAGTAATCGCCCGGCGCCGCGAGCGTCGCAGCGCGGCCGACGCAAATCCAGCTGCGCCCGAAAACCCGTTCCGCTTCGCCGGCGAATACGTCCGGATCGTTGTAGTAGCGGCCGGGCAGCGTGCGGGCGCCCTGGCGATAACTCTCGACGGTCTTGAGAAAGCTCATAGGATCTCGCGTGCTGCGTTGCGCCCTGCCGCCCCGGGAATGCCACCGCCGGGATGGGTGCCTGAGCCACACAGATACAGCCCCTCGATCGGCGTGCGGTAGCGGCTCCATCCCGGTACCGGACGCATGAACAGAATCTGGTCGAGAGTGAGCTCGCCGTGGTAGAGGCTCTCCTCGGCCGGCTGCAACTTCACCTGGTCCGGCCGAACCTTGAGTATTTGGGCGACGCGTTCTGCGAGACCGTCCTGCGTGCCCGGCGGCACGTACTGGACGTGCAGCTCCAGGCGGTTGCCATCGGTGCGCTGCACCTCGATGTACGGAGTCGCGGACGCTCGGCCGTACTTGGCGTCGTCGTAGGCCCGCTCCAGATAGTCGAGCGAGGGGGCGATGCAGAGGTTCGCGTATGCTGGCGCTTCACCGAGCGTCAGGGTGCCGCGGGCGACGACGCCCCGAGACTTGATGTTGCCGACCGCGCGGGCGAAGTCCGGGTAGAGCTCGATCGCGAGCGGTGCCAGGGTGGCGCGCGGCGGGGCGCTGGACACGACCAATGGCGCGAGAATGGTCTCTCCATTCTCCAGTACGACACCCGTCGCCCGGCCGTCCTTTGCGAGCACCGTCGCGCGACTGCCGCGGCGCACCTCGGCACGCTTCATCCCGTTCAACGTTTGCGTCACGTTCGATTGCACCGGACGGAACACTCCCGCGGGGCTGCCGGCGTGATGATGCAGGAAGTTGAACGCTGTCCCACCGGCGCGGGGACCTTGCTTCAGGTGCCAGATGCCGAGCGCGCCGAGCAACCCCTTCAGCACGTCGCTCTCGAACCAGTCGTCGAGCAGCTCGGCGATGGACATCGGCAGGATCCGCGCGAGATCGATGACGGTCTGCTTCCCGCGGCGGCGAACGTACAGGCCGAGTCCGGCGATGCGCGCGAGCTCGCGCGCGTCGGTCGACTCGATGTCGGGTGGCGGCACGAGATACAGGCGCTCCAACACGCTCGCGAGCGTTCGCATCCGCTGGCAGAACTCCGGCCATTTCGCCGCGTCGGCCGGACTGATGCGCCGGATCGCCTCGACCGATCGTCCGATGTCGCGTGACAGCTCGAGGGTGCCGCCGGCGGCAAGCGGTGCGGTGATCCAGGGATCCGGCGCTTCGATCCGCAGCCCGGCGCCGCTCAGGCCGAGGTCCCGGATCACCTCGCGCGGGACCCAACCAATGTCCGCCGAGAGATCGGCGGTCTGGTGCTGCTCGACGACGAGGACACGTTTTCCTGCCCGTGCGAGATAGTGGGCGGTCGCGAGGCCATTGGCCCCGGCGCCGATCACGATCGCGTCGTAATTCACGCGCCCCCCCCGTCCTTGAGAATGCGCATCGCCGCCAGACGTCCCGACGCGCCCATGATCCCGCCGCCCGGGTGTGTCCCGGAGCCGGCCTGATAGAAGCCGCGTACGGGCGTCGCGAACTTGGCCCACCCCGGGGCGGGGCGCAGAAAGAACAGCTGATGCAGCGCCAGCTCCCCCGCGAAGATGTTGCCTTCGGAGAGTCCCGTGATCCGCTCGATGTCCAGCGGCGTGATGACCTGCCGGTGCAGGATTTTGGACTTGAAGCCCGGCGCGAAGCTCTCGACCGTGTTCACGACGGCGTCGCCGAATGCCTCGCGCTTCGCGTCGGTCCAGCCGCCGTTCAGGTTGTACGGCGCGTACTGCACGAAGATCGACATGACGTGCTTGCCGGGCGGCGCCATCCCGGGATCGATCATCGACGGAAAGACGATGTCCATGTAGGGACGGCGGGAGAACTCGCCGTACTTCGCGTCGTCGTACGCGCGCTCGACGTACTCGAGGCTCGGACTGATCGAGAATGCGCCGCGATGCTGCCGGCCGATCCCCGGCATGCACGTAAAGCTCGGCAGCGCATCGAGCGCGAGGTTCACCTTGCCGGACGAGCCGCGGAATTTGAAACGCTTGATGTCCGAGACGAACTCGGACGGCAGGTCATCGGTCTCGAGCAGCTGCAGGAACGTGCGCCGGGGGTCGAGACTCGACACGACGGTTTTCGCGCGCAGCTCATCGCCGTTTTCCAGCACGACGCCAGTGGCGCGGCCATTACGAACGAGGACCTTCGAAACGCCGGCATCGCATCTGATCTCCGCTCCGAACGAGCGGGCGGCGGACGCGATCGATTCGCTCACCGCGCCCGTGCCGCCTTTTGCGAATCCCCACGCCCGAAACACGCCGTCCAGCTCCCCCATGTAATGATGAAGGAGCACGTACGCCGTGCCGGGAGAGCGCGGCCCCAGGAACGTGCCGATGATGCCGCTCGCCGACTTGGTGGCCTTTAAGACGTCGGTCTCGAACCATTCGTCCAGGAAGTCGGCCGAGCTCATCGTCATCAGTTTGACGAGCGCGTGCAACCGCTCGGCGCCCAGGCCGCGGAAATGCTTGCCCAGCTTGAGCAACCCGATGAGATCGGACGGCGCGAACGAGGTCGGATCGGGCGGCACCATGCCGAGGATCGGCTTCACCGCTTGCGCCATGAAATGCATGAGGCGCCCGTACTCGTCGTACGCCTCGGCATCGCGCGGCGAATGGCGGTACAGCTCACGGCGCGTTTCGTCGTGATCGCCCCAGGCCGCGAGGTAGTCGCCGTTCTCCATCGGCGTCACGGTGCTCTCGAGCGGCAGGATGTGCAGCCCATGCCGCGGCAGGTCGAGATCGCGAATGATCTCGGGCCGCAGCAAGCTGACGACATAGGAGAACATCGTGAACTTGAAGCCGGGGAAGATCTCTTCGGTGACCGCGGCGCCGCCGACGCGCGGCCGGCGCTCGAGCACCAGCACCGATTTCCCGGCGCGCGCGAGATACGCCGCCGTGACGAGGCCGTTGTGGCCTCCGCCGATGATGATCGCGTCGTACTGCTTCACGCGCGTTTCCGTTCCGGATTGAAGAAGGGAAGCGGCGTCACGACCGCCTTCGCCTGCTTGCGGCGATGCTCCACGGTGACCTCCATGCGGACTTCTGCCCCGGGAGCGTGCTCGGATCCGAGATGGGCGAGTGCCATGTAGCGCTTGAGCAGCGGCGACCAGCCGCCGCTCGTCGCGTAGCCGAGCTGCTTGCCGCCACTCGAGTAGATCGGGACGCTCATCCGCCACGCCTGGCTCGGCAGCCGCGGCGGCAGCCCGACGTCGGCGTACAGCTGCTCCAATGAATCCCAATCGACCGTGAGACCGGTGAACTGCCATGCGGGGCCGCGCTTTCGCTCGGCGTCGAGCGCGGCCTGGCCGTTGTAGCGCTCCTTGTCAGCCGCCACGGTCCAGCCCAGCCCCAGTTCGAGTGGCGACGATTTCTGTGCCTCGATCAGCGCATGCCGCGACGAGAAGTAGTCGACCTCGATCAGCAGCAGGCCCGCCTCGATACGCGCGACGTCGAGCGCCAGCATGCCGGCCGGCGTGATACCGTACGGCGTGCCGGTTTCGATCAGGGCATCCCAGAGCGGGACGGCCTGCGACGCATCCACCCAGACCTCGAACCCCAAATCTCCCGTGTAGCCGGTGCGCGAGATCGTGACGGGGATGCCGCGAATCTTGGCGCTGGTCAGCCGGAAGTATTTGAGTCCGCTGAGGTCGCGCTCGGCGGCGATCTGGAG
Source organism: Gemmatimonadales bacterium (assembly GCA_036395695.1). Classification (GTDB taxonomy): domain Bacteria; phylum Gemmatimonadota; class Gemmatimonadetes; order Gemmatimonadales; family GWC2-71-9; genus 20CM-2-65-7. The sequence goes on along the minus strand of DASWDA010000013.1, from coordinate 3,753 downwards.
AATCGCGCGCGCGCTTGGTCCCTGCAGCGACACAGCAGCGGTGCTCTCGGAGACGTCCTGCAGCTGCACATCGAGCCCAGACGAGTTCAAGTGCAGCCAGCGCAGCGTTGGGTCCGCCGAGGTCATGCGGAACGTCTGCTCCCCGAGGACGGAGATGGTACCGTCATCGATCTGCTTTCCTTCGTTGTCGCACCATGGTGTGTACAGCACCTGGCCGACTTTCGCTTTCGCGACGTTGCGCGTCACGACGTGATCGAGCAGGCGCGCCGCATCCTTGCCGGTCACGAGGTACTTGTAGAGCGGCGAGACGTCGAACAGCGCGGCGGAGTTGCGGATCGCGTGATATTCGCGCTCGTGTGACAGCTCGTAGGAGCTGGCGACGACGTACCCGGCCCAGCGCCGCCAGGCCTGTCCTTCGGATAACGGGCCCGTGCGGGCATGAAACGGCGTGGTCTTGAGGCTCACGTGCTAACCGCTGTTTCGGCGGGTGCGAAGACGACGAGGACCTGCAGCTCTGCAGTGATCGAATGGAAGTGATGTTCGACGCCTGCCGGCACGAACACCGCCGAGCCTGGCGCTACCGCACGATCCTCGGTCCCGACGCGAATGCTTCCCCGGCCTCCCACCACGTAGTACAGCTCGTCCTCGCGGTGCGGCACTTGCTTGTCGGGCTCACCGGGCTGCAGCACGTACAATCCCGCCGACATCGCGGGCACGTGGATCAGCTCGAAGTAGTTGTGGCCGGCGGGACGTTCCGCAAACAGCCGAGGAAGCTCGAAGTTGTCCATTATCGGGCGCGAAATCTAACTTTGCTGAGATGCGCGTGCATCTCGTCGAAATCCACGATTTGCCGTCCTGTCCGCCGTCGCTGCGCGATGCGCTGACCGATTTCCTCGCGTTCACCGCGAACGTCGTGGGGGCGTACGATCCCGTGGCCCCGCTGCTCCGTCGCGCGCTCGCGCGGACCGGGGCGCACCGGATCATCGATCTCTGTTCGGGCGCGGGTGGCCCGTGGCGTACCCTGGCCGCTCAGGTCGGCATGCCGGTCGTGTTCACGGACCTCTATCCGCACGGTGACAACGTCGTTCGGGTAGACGCGCGGTCAGTGCCCGCGGAGCTCGACGGGTTCCGCACAGTCTTCACGGCGTTCCACCATTTCCGGCCGGCCGAGGCTCGAGCCATCCTGGCGGATGCCGTGGAGCGGCGGCAGGGCATCGGCGTATTCGAGATTGCGCGCCGCGCGCCGCTCGAGATCGGCGTTGTCGCCCTGACCTGGCTGGGCACGCTCGCGGCTGTGCCGTTCATTCGCCCCTGGCGCTGGTCCCGGCTACTCTGGACCTATCTGCCGCCCGCGTTGCCCGTCGTCGGCACGTTCGACGGCATTGTCTCCTGCCTACGGACCTATTCTGGGCCTGAGCTCCGCGAGCTGGTCCGCGGACTGGATACCTACGACTGGGATATCGGGGACTTTCGAGGCCGGTGGTCGCCGTTGCGGGGGAGTTACCTGATCGGCGTTCCGAAGCTTTCTTAGAGACATCCTTCAATCCGCCCGTTCGCGGAGGCTCTATGCGTTGCGTGCTGCTAGCCGCGCTGGTCATCGTTCCAGGCGTAGCCTCGAGTCAAGAAACCGCATCCGACACGCTGCTTACCGTCAACCACTACCTCGACTGGGAACAGGTCGCCGATCCGCAGGTCTCGCCTGCGGGCGCGCAGATCATCTACACGCGCCGCTGGGTGAACAAGGTCGAGGACCGCTGGGATTCGGCGCTCTGGATCATGAACGCCGACGGCTCGCGCAATCGCTTTCTCGTGAAGGGTTCGAGTGCGCGCTGGTCGCCCGACGGCACGCGCATCGCCTACTTCGCCGACGGCGAGCCGAAGGGGACGCAGGTCTTTGTCCGCTGGATGGATGCGGAAGGCGCCACGTCGCAGGTCACGCGCGTTAGCGAGACGCCGTCGAACCTGAGCTGGTCGCCTGATGGCCGCTCGCTCGCGTTCACGATGCTCGTCAAGAGCGAAACGCCATGGAAGATCAGCATGCCCATGCCGCCGGAAGGGGCGAAGTGGACGCCCGCACCGCGTGTCGTGGATCGGCTGCACTATCGCCGCGACCGCACCGGGTTCGTGGAGCAGGGAACGACTCAGATCTTCCTCGTTTCGGCCGACGGCGGCACGCCCCGGCAGCTCACCACCGGCGACTTCGCGACGAGCGAGCTCGGCGGCTTCGGCGCGCCGAACTATGACTGGACGCCCGACGGCCGCACGATCGTGTTCGACGGGCTGCGCGAGCCGGACGCCGACTATCGCTATCGGGAGTCCTATCTCTACGCGGTCGACGTGCAAAGCGGCGGGATCAAGCCGCTCGTGAGCAAGAAGGGCAGCTGGACCGGTCCCGTCGTGTCGCCGGACGGCCGGTCGGTAGCGTTCACGGGGCACGACTACGGCACCTTCTCCTATCGTGCGGAAGAAGTCTGGACGGTCGGCATCGATGGCTCGGGGATGCGTGCGCTCACGACCTATGACCGCGATCCCGGCGCCGTGCGGTGGAGTCCCGATGGCAGCGGGGTGTTCTTCGCCCTGGCGGAGCAGGGGACGAGCAACGTCTACTTCGCGGGTCTCCGCGGCGGCAATCGCAAGGTCACGGACGGCGACCAGATGGTGTCGCTGGCATCGGTCGCGCGTGACTTCACCGCCGTCGGTGTCCGCACGGATGCAACGAATCCGCCGGACGTGGCCCGGTTCAGCGTGAAAGCGGGCGCCCGCTCGCCCGTCACTCGGCTCACCAGCGTGAACGCCGACGTCCTGGACCGCATCCGGCTGGGCTCAACCGAAACGGTCTGGTATGTCTCGAGCGGCGGCGCGCGGGTGCAGGGCTGGATCATCAAGCCACCGGGTTTCGATCGCACCAAGAAGTACCCGCTCATCATGGAGATCCACGGCGGGCCGCACGGCATGTACAACGGCGCGTTTAGCTATCAGCTGCAGAACTTCGCCGCGGACGGCTTCGTCGTGCTCATCACGAATCCGCGCGGCAGCACCGGGTACGGCTCGCCCTTCGGCAACGCGATCGAGCGCGCCTATCCGAGCGTCGACTACGACGACCTGATGGCGGGTGTCGACACCGTCGTAGGGCGCGGCTACATCGACACGCAGCGCATGTACGTCGGCGGCTGTTCGGGCGGCGGCGTGCTGTCGAGCTGGGTGATCGGTCACACGACGCGGTTCGCCGCGGCGGCGGTGCGCTGTCCGGTGATCGACTGGATGAGCATGGCGGGAGAGACCGACGTGCCGCTGTTCACCTACGGCTTCTTCGACGCGCCGTTCTGGGAAAAGCCGGAGCAGTGGATCAAGCAGTCGTCACTCAGCTACGTCGGGAACGTGAAAACGCCGACGCTGCTGATGACCGGCGAGCTCGATCTGCGGACGCCGATCCCCCAGACCGAGGAGTACTACTCGGCGCTGAAGATGCTGAAGGTGCCGGTCGTGATGCTGCGGTTCAACGGCGAATACCACGGCACCAGCTCCAAGCCGTCAAACTTCCTCAGAACGCAGCTCTACATGGTGAGCTGGTATCAGCAGCACCGGCTCGGGAGTGAGGCGGCGGCAAGCGGCTCAGGTGAGGCCCGGCAGCACTAGGGCCGCCTGAGGGTTTGATCGAACACTTTCTGCGCATATTCCGAGCATGCACGCGGACCTGCAAGCGATGCTCGCGCAGATCGAGGCGATCAAGGCGGAAGGGCGGGCCGTGACGGC
>DASWDA010000012.1:0-8554 GCA_036395695.1 Gemmatimonadales bacterium | reverse complement strand
CCGGCGATTAGCTTCCCCCCGGCATGAATGTCATTCCCCAGTTCGTCAAAGACGGGTTTGTCAGGTTGCTCGGACCGCTGGCGCGTCTGCTGATCACGAGCGGCGTGCATCCGAACACGATTACCACCGTGGGAACCTTGGTGGTGGTCGGTTCCGGCGTGGCGTTCGGGACCGGCGCCGTCCGGCTCGGTGGATCGTTGCTGCTGATCAGCGGGATACTCGACCTGCTCGACGGGCAGGTGGCGCGCCTGGGCGGCAAGATCACGGCGTTCGGCGCGTTTTACGACTCGACGCTCGACCGGGTCGGCGAAGCGGCGGTTTTTGCGGGGTTGATCTTCTATTTTTCTAACGGCCCGTTGCCGGCCGACATGAAGCCGCGGGCCCTCGCAGCCGGGCTGGTCGCGCTCGTCGCCTCGCTCCTGGTATCGTACACGCGGGCGCGGGCCGAAGCGCTCGGCGTCGAAAACAAGGTCGGCATTGCCCCGCGCGCCGAGCGCATTCTGTTGCTCGGCGTGCCGGCAGTGGTCTTGGGCGCGGGACCGGGGCGTCCCGGTGTCGTGCTGTTCTGGATTGTGGCGGTGCTCGCGTTCGTCTCCGCGATCACGGTGATCCAACGGGTGGCGCACGTCGCGCGCGTGGCGCGGGGCGCGCCGCCACCGTCGCCGATTCCTAAACGTGAGACGTTGCCTGGCATGGCGGCCGCACGCCGCAAGGGACATTGATGGCACGGGATCAAGCGGTCTTGACCGGAGGCGCACGCGAAATCGCGCCCGCCACGGGAAAATTGGGCGTGATGCTGGTGGGCCTGGGCGCCGTGTCCACGACGTTCATCGCCGGCGTCGAGAATGTGCGGCGCGGCCGCGCGCTCCCGATCGGTTCGCTCAGCCAGATGGCGACCATCAGGCTCGGCAAACGCACCGACAAACGCACGCCAAAGATCAAGGAGTTGGTCCCGCTCGCCGACCTGAGGGATCTCGTGTTCGCGGCGTGGGACCCGATTCCCGACGACGCGTTCACCGCCGCCGTGAAGGCCGGCGTCCTCGACCGGCACGAGCACCTCGAGCCGATCAAGGACTTCCTGCAGAACATCAAGCCGATGCCGGCCGTCTTCGACCAGTACTACGTCAAGCGGCTGCAGGGGACGAACGTTAAGCGCGGCAAGAACAAGCGGGAGCTCGCCGAACAGCTGCGTGAGGACATGCGGAACTTCAAGCAGACCGCGAAGCTCGATCGCATTGTCGTCGTGTGGTGCGCGTCGACGGAAGTGTTCCTGACGCCCGGACCCGCGCATCAGACGCTGGCCGCGTTCGAGCAGGCGATGGAACAGAACGACCAGTCGATTGCCCCGTCGATGCTCTACGCCTACGCCGCACTGATGGAGCACGTGCCGTTTGCGAACGGCGCGCCCAACCTGACGGTGGACCTGCCGGTGATGGAGAAGCTGGCCGAAGAGCACCACGTACCGATCGGCGGCAAGGACTTCAAGACCGGTCAGACGATGATGAAAAGCGTCCTCGCCCCGGCGTTCAAGGCGCGCATGCTCGGCCTCTCGGGCTGGTATTCCACCAACATTCTGGGCAATCGCGACGGCGAGGTACTGGACGATCCCGAGTCGTTCAAGACCAAGGAAGAGTCGAAGCTCGGCTTGCTCGAGCACATCCTCCAGCCCGACCTGTATCCCGAGCTGTACGGCAAGGTCTATCACAAGGTCCGGATCAATTACTACCCACCCCGCGGTGATAATAAGGAAGGGTGGGACAACATCGACATCTTCGGATGGCTCGGCTATCCGATGCAGATCAAAGTCGATTTCCTCTGCCGCGACTCCATTCTCGCCGCGCCGATCGTGCTCGACCTCGCGCTGTTCTTCGATCTCGCCGGGCGGGCCGGGCTGTCAGGCATCCAGGAGTGGCTGTCGTTCTATTTCAAGAGCCCGCAGTTTGCCCAAGGTCTCTACGCCGAGCACGATCTCTTCATCCAGCAGACGAAGCTCAAGAACACGCTGCGCTGGCTCATGGGCGAGGAGCAGATCACGCACCTCGGCATCGAGTACTACGAATACGCGGAGAAGTAGACTCCCGCTTCCCCCCTCACACGACCGGCATCACCCAGGAGATCGTTGCGCATGACGAGTTCGACGCCGCTGCTCGCGTTCCTCGGATTCTTCCAGGACGCCGCTGCCCCCGCACAGCACGCCGCCGGAGGTGAAGCGGCGCTCGTTCTGCCGAATTTGAATCAGGCCATGTTCCTGGGTGGGATCGGCGGGCGGGCCCTGCTGCTGTGGGGGCTCGTGGTCTGTGCGCTCGGCCTGCTCTTCGGGCTCGCGCAGTACACCCAGCTGCGCAATCTCCCCGTGCATCGGTCGATGCGGGAGATCTCCGAGCTGATCTACGAGACGTGCAAGACCTATCTCACCACGCAGGGCCGCTTTCTTCTTATTCTGTGGCTTTTCATCGGCGCCATCGTCGCGGTCTACTTCGGGACGCTGGCCCAGACCACCGACGCGACGGGGGCGGTGGTCCGTGGCTTCCCGGCGATCAAGGTGATTGTCATTCTGTTGTTTAGCCTCGTCGGCATCGCTGGCAGTTACGGGGTGGCGTGGTTCGGGATCCGCGTCAATACGTTTGCGAACTCGCGCACCGCCTTCGCCAGCCTCACGGGTAAGCCCTATCCCAACCATGCGATCCCGCTCAAGGCGGGCATGAGCATCGGGATGCTGCTGATCAGCGTCGAGCTGCTGCTGATGCTGCTCATTCTGCTGTTCATCCCGGGTGATTACGCCGGTCCGTGCTTCATCGGCTTTGCGATCGGCGAATCACTGGGCGCGGCGGCGCTGCGCGTCGCCGGCGGCATCTTCACCAAGATCGCCGACATCGGGGCAGACCTGATGAAGATCGTCTTCAAGATCAAGGAAGACGATGCGCGGAACCCCGGCGTCATCGCCGATTGCACCGGTGACAACGCCGGCGATTCCGTGGGACCGAGTGCCGACGGGTTCGAGACCTACGGCGTGACGGGCGTCGCGCTGATCTCGTTTATTCTGCTCGCCGTCCACGAGCCCCTGGTGAAGGTGCAGCTGCTCGTCTGGATCTTCGCGATGCGCGTCATGATGATCGTGGCATCCGGATTCTCCTATTTCCTCAACGCCGCCGTCACCAAAGCGCGGTATCAGACCGTCGACCACATGAACTACGAGGCACCGCTCACCACGCTCGTCTGGCTCACCTCGGTGGTGTCGGTTGCCCTCACGTTTCTAGCGTCGTGGCTCTTGATTCCCACGCTCGGCGGCGATCCCACGCTCTGGTGGAAGCTGTCGCTCGTCATCACGTGCGGTACGCTCGCCGGCGCGATCATCCCCGAATTCGTGAAGGTCTTCACCTCGACGGGCTCGCGGCACGTGCGCGAAATCGTGACCTCGTCGCGGGAGGGCGGGGCGTCGCTGAACATTCTCTCCGGATTCGTCGCCGGGAACTTCAGCGCGTTCTGGTTAGGGATGACGATGATGGTGCTGATGGCCATTGCGTACGGCGTCAGCACGGCGGGGCTGGGGAGCCTGATGATGGCGCCGGCGGTGTTCGCGTTCGGGCTGGTCGCGTTCGGATTCCTCGGGATGGGGCCGGTCACGATCGCCGTGGATTCCTACGGCCCGGTCACCGACAACGCCCAATCGGTCTACGAGCTGTCGCTGATCGAGCAGGTGCCCAACGTGCGTGCGGAGGTGAAGAAGGACTTCGGGTTCGATCCGAACTTCGCGCGCGCCAAGGAGAATCTCGAGGAGAACGACGGGGCGGGAAACACGTTCAAGGCGACCGCCAAACCGGTGCTCATCGGCACGGCGGTGGTCGGCGCCACGACGATGATCTTTTCCATTATCGTAGCGTTGACCCACGGGCTGCAGCCAGAGCTCCTGTCGAACCTGTCGATTTTGCACCCGCCGTTCCTGCTGGGCCTGATCACGGGCGGCGCGGTGATCTACTGGTTCACCGGCGCCTCCACGCAGGCGGTGACGACCGGCGCGTATCGCGCCGTCGAATTCATCAAGGCGAACATCAAGCTCGAGGGCACGACCAGAGCGTCGGTGTCGGACAGCAAAAAGGTGGTGGCGATCTGCACGCAATACGCGCAATGGGGGATGTTCAACATCTTCCTGACGGTCTTCTTTGCGACGCTCGCGTTCGCGTTCTTCGAGCCGTACTTCTTCATCGGCTATTTGATCTCGATCGCGCTGTTCGGCCTGTACCAGGCCATCTTCATGGCCAACGCGGGGGGCGCGTGGGACAACGCCAAGAAGATCGTCGAGACCGAGCTGAAGCAGAAAGGCACGCCGCTGCACGATGCCACCGTCGTCGGCGACACCGTAGGCGATCCGTTCAAGGATACCTCGTCAGTCGCGATGAATCCGATCATCAAGTTCACGACGCTGTTCGGGCTGCTGGCGGTCGAGCTCGCGGTGTCGCTCACGGCGCAACGCGGCGCGAGGCTGAGCCTCGTGCTCGCGGGCGCCTTCCTGGCCATCGCGCTGGTATTCGTCTGGCGGTCGTTCTACGCCATGCGGATCGGCGCCGCCGTGAAGACGCCGGTGCGGTAGCGAGGGCCGGGTGACGCCCGCCCAGATCGCCGTCACGGCGCTCGGCGCCGTCGCCATCGTCTGGGTGCTGTGGTACTTCCTCTACTCGCGCGGCAAGGCGGTGGCCGCCGCCGCCGGCCCGAGCGGGGTCCAGGAAGTTCGCGTCATCGTGAAGGGCGGGTACACGCCCGACACGATCGTCGTCCAGGCGGGGAAGCCGGTCCGCCTGCAGTTCTACCGCGACGAGACCGCCGACTGCTCGGAGCGCGTCGTGTTCGAGCGCTTCGGCATCGATCAGCAGCTGCCGCCGTTTCAGACCACCACGGTCGAGTTCACTCCCGACCAGCCGGGCGAATACCCGTTCCGCTGCGGCATGAACATGCTCAAGGGTCTGCTCGTCGTGGAGCCGCCCGGCGAGCGCCGCGCCGCGTCGTCGCCGCACAAGTTCCACGGCGCTCCTCATGAGTAAGAGCCGGATCGTCCTGCCGATCGAAGGCATGACGTGCGCCAGCTGCGCCGCCACGGTGCAGGAGGCGCTGACCGGTGCGAGCGGGGTCACGTCCGCGGGCGTCAATTTCGCCACGAACAAGGCCGCCATCGAGTACGACGCCGCGCAGACCAACGTCGCGCAGCTGATCAAGACGGTGCGCGAGGCCGGCTACAACTGCGGCAAGGCGTCGGTGACGTTCGGTATCGTCGATTTGCACTACGCGCCGAGCGTGACGCCGCTCGAGCAGTCGCTGTCGAAGGTCATAGGCGTGATCCGCGCCGTGGCCAACCAGGCGACCGAAACCGCCACGGTCGACTATGTCCCCGGCGTCGTGAGTGCCGAGGATCTCGAGAAGGCGGTCGGAGCCGCGGGCTTCGAGGTGGCGGCGCCGATCGCCGCGGAGGATCCCCTCGAGCGCGAGCGCATCGCTCGTAGCCGCGAGATCCGCACGCTGACCTGGAAGTTCGTGGCGGCAGCCGCTGTCACGATCGTCGCGATGATCGGCTCGATGCTCCTGATGGCCGATCGCCCCATGGGCGAGAACGGCACGATGAAACAGGTGGATCTGCTCGGGCGACTGCTGATGCCCGTCGCGGTGTGGCTCAGGGACTGGGTCGCCGGGCAGGGCTGGGGGCCGGCGCTCGACCTGAGCTGGATCCAGTGGGGTCTGGCGCTCGTCACGCTCCCGGTGGTCGCCTGGTCGGGCCAGCAGTTCTACAAGGGCACATGGAGCGGCATCCGGCACCGCACCGCGGACATGAATACGCTCATCGGCGTCGGAACGGGAGCCGCATACGTCTACTCGCTCATCGCGACGGCGGCGCCCGGCATCTTCCTGCGCGCCGGGCTCCCCGCCGACGTCTACTACGAAGCGGTCGCCGCGATCATCGCGCTGGTACTGCTCGGCCGGCTGCTCGAGGCGCGCGCCAAGGGCCGCACGTCCGAGGCGATTCGCCGACTCGCCACATTGCGCGCGAAAGCGGCGCATGTCGTGCGCGAGCGTCAGGAGATCGATATCCCGGTGGAAGCCGTGGTGGTCGGGGACCTCGTGATCGTCAAGCCGGGCGAGAAAGTGCCGGTCGATGGCATCGTCACGGAAGGCGCGTCGGCCGTCAATGAGTCGATGTTGACTGGCGAGCCGATCCCCGTCGGCAAGAAGCCGGGCGACGAAGTCATCGGTGGGACCCTGAACACGACGGGCAGCATTACGTTCCGCGCCACGCGCGTCGGCAAGGAAACGGCGCTCGGCCAGATCGTGCAGCTCGTCGAAGACGCCCAGGCAACCAAGGCGCCGATCCAGAAGCTCGCCGACCGGGTCGCCGGCCTGTTCGTTCCCATCGTCATCGCGATTGCGATTGCCGCGTTCGTGGCCTGGTTCGATCTGGGCCCGGGTCCCGAGGCCCGAGCCCTCGTCTTCGCGACCGTCGCGTTCGTAACCGTCCTGATCATCGCCTGCCCGTGCGCGCTTGGCCTGGCGACCCCGACCGCCATTCTGGTCGGGACCGGCAAGGCGGCGGAGTTCGGGATCCTGATCCGGAGCGGGGAAGCGCTGGAACGGCTCGCGAAGGTGCGCACCGTGCTGCTCGACAAGACCGGCACCATCACCGAAGGGAAGCCGACCGTCACGCACATCGTGACGGCCAAGAAGCCGGACGGCACCCCGATCAGCCCGGCCGACGTGTTGAAGTGGGCGGCTTCAGTCGAGCAGCGCTCCGAGCATCCGCTCGCGCTCGCGATCCTCAAAGCGGCGCAGGACAAGCAAGTGTCGCTGCTTCCTGTCGAGAAGTTCGCCGCGATGGAAGGCCGGGGCGTGCGCGGCACGGTGGACCGCCGCATCATCGAGGTGATCTCGCTGCGGCATGCGCGCGAACGCAGTCTCGAGCTGGGCTCGCTCGGCGGCGACGCGGATCGGCTCGCGGCGCAGGGCCGCTCGCCGGTGATCTGCGTCGTAAACAACACGGTCTATGCGGTCATCGCGATCTCCGATCCGATCAAGCCGACCTCCAAGACGGCGATCGAGCTGCTGAAGCGCCGCGGCATTTCGGTCATCATGGTCTCGGGTGATTCGAAGAAGGGCGCCGAGGCCGTCGCGGCCGAGGTCGGGATCGACGAAGTGATCGCCGAAGTGCTGCCCTCGCAGAAGGCGGATCTCGTGAAGAAGCTGCAGCGCCAGGGCGGCGGAGCGCACGTCGTGATGGTCGGCGACGGCATCAACGACGCGCCGGCGCTGGCGCAGGCGGATGTCGGCATCGCGATCGGCACCGGGACCGACATCGCCATGGAAGCCTCCGATGTCACACTGATTCGCGGCGACCTGCGAGCCGTGTTTACGGCGATCGAGCTGGCACGCCGTACCATGCGGACGATTCGCTGGAACCTGATCTGGGCGTTCGGCTACAACGCGCTGCTGATTCCCGTTGCCGCGGGCGCGCTGTATCCGGTGACCGGATGGCTGCTGTCCCCCATCCTCGCGAGCGCGGCGATGGCGTGGTCGAGTCTGTCGGTGGTGCTCAATAGTCTGACATTGCGGGCGTTCAAACCCCGAGGAGCGGCGAGTCATGCGTTACTTCCACAGAACTAGCGCGAGCCCCGAGGCGGTGCTCGACGTGGCGAAGACCTTTTTCGGCGGGCGGCTCGCGCCGGCAGAGGAGTCGCCGCGCCGGCGCGCGTATCACGGGACGCTGGGCCGCATCACGATCAGTGCGCGATCCGAGGGTGGACACTACACGTTCGTCGAGGCGGCGACCGATCAGGTGGGTGAATCCGAGCTCGACAAGCTCGCCAAGCGGTTTCTCGCGGAAGTGCACCGGCTCGTCGAACCGGCGCACGTCATGCGCGGCGCTTACTAGCCCGCGACCTTGGCGCCGTAGCCTGCCTTCGCGACGGCCGCCAGGAGCTGGTCGGTCGTCACAGAGTCGTCATCGAAGTCCACCTCGGCTTCGCCGTCCGGCAAGTCGATGACGGCAGAGTAGACGCCGCTCACACCCTTCAAGGCCTTCTCCACCTTGGCCTGACAGTGGCCGCAGGTCATTCCTGTCACACGCAGTTTGATGTTCGCCATGGCTCTTCCCCCCCGGCTATAATTTAGGGCCATGGCTCTTCCCGCGACTCGGCCGACTGCAGCCTTTCCCTCCGGGGCGGCGTTGTCGGCTGACCAGCTCCTCGAGATTTACTACTACCTCCGCCTCACGCGGACGCTGGAAGATCGGCTCGTCGCGCTGTACCGCCAGACCAAGGTCATCGGCGGGCTGTTTCGCTCGCTGGGGCAGGAGGGCGAGTCGGTCGCCTCCGCCTACGCCCTGGAGCGCGGCCGTCACAAGGACATCCTGTCGCCGCTGATCCGTAACCTCGGGTCGCTGCTCGTGATGGGTGCCCAGCCGATCGAAATCCTGCGGCAATACATGGCCAAGGCGGACAGTCCCACGCGGGGCCGCGAGCTGAACGTGCATTTCAACGACCTCGAGAAGGGCTACCTCGGCCAGATCTCGCACCTCGGC
>DASWDA010000011.1:0-4682 GCA_036395695.1 Gemmatimonadales bacterium | reverse complement strand
ATCGCCAGTGAGGACGGAGAAATGGTCGATGGCGCCGGAGACGCTGTCGGCCCGGGCACTGACCAGCCTGATCGTGGGATAACGCGCCAGCTGCTGCCGCGCCTCGGCTAGGATGTCCAGCGGTGGCTTGTGATCGTGGCCGAGCAGGCCATGCGAGTGGCCGGCGAAGCGATTGCGCGGCAGGCCGGTATCGAGAACGGTGACCTTGCGGCGGGCACGGCCGAGCTGCAGGGCGGCGGCGAGGCCGGCAAAGCTGCCGCCGATGATGATGACGTCATCCATGGTGACAAGCTCCGTGTTGTGGATGGAGGGGGTGGGGCTTGGCATGGGAGTTGTCGCGATCAGCTTGCGGCGCCCATAACGCGAGAGAAAACGGCTTGGTGTAGCCAGCGAGGCGTTGCCCTGGTGAACATCACGCTGGCCTTGTTCGCCCAGCCCGGCACCACGCTGATGCGCCCGGCCTGCAACGCGCGGATCCCGGCTCGCACCACCGGGGCCGGCTGCATCATCAAGAGCTTCAGCGCGCGTGTGATCTTCTGCTGCGCCGCTGTGGCGAATCCGGTGTCCGACATGCCCGGGCACAGCACGGTCACCGTGACGCCGTCGCGTTTGAGTTCGCGATGGAGGGCTTCACCAAGACGCAGGACGTACATTTTGGCGGCCGAGTAGACCGCGAACTTCTCGATGCCCTGATAGGCCAGCATGCTGGCGACCAGCAGGATCTTCCCGCGCCCGCGTGTCCGCATGTCCTGCGCAAACACGTGGGTGACGGCAGTCAGGCTCACGACATCCAGCTGCAGCATCGCCAATGCCGCGTCCAGCGTGGCATCCACGAACGTGCCCTGGAGTCCGTGGCCGGCGTTGTTGATCAGGATGTCGATCGCGACCCCTCGCTCAAGAAGCCGCTGATGCAGTTGGATGACGGCCGCGACATTCGACAGATCGACTTGCTCGACGATGACGTCGACGCGATAGCCCTCGCGCAACTCGGTCGCCAACGCCTGCAGCTTCTCGATGCGGCGCGCCACGAGAACGAGTGGCCGGCCTTGTGCGGCGTACTGCCGGGCGAACTCTTCGCCGAAACCACTCGACGCGCCCGTAACGAGCACCCACGATTGTTCGTTCAGTGTCATGATAAGCTCTTCTCGCGTCCCTCTGACGCGGCGAGTGAAAGATACATGATGACCATCATGATTGCTAATATGATGGTCATCATGTATAATGTCAAGCATCACAAACAGCACATCTGGAGGTTGGGATGAAGGTGAGTAGAGAGCAGGCGGCCCAGCACCGGGAACGGATCCTCGAGGCCGCCGCCCAGCGATTCCGTGAGCGCGGCTTCGATGGGATCGGAGTCGCGGATCTGATGAAGGAGGCCGGTCTAACGCATGGCGGCTTCTACGGCCACTTCTCCTCGAAGGACGACCTGATTGCGGAGGCCTGTGCCCGCGCGCTCGCGCAGTCGCTTGCGCGCTGGCACAAGGTCGCAGATCGTGCCTCAGGTGATCCACTAAGCGCGCTCGCCGGCGCGTACTTGACCAGCAGTCACCGCGACAATCCGGGCGCGGGTTGTGTTCTGGCCGCGCTGGGTCCGGACGTGTCCCGGCAGGGTCCGGCCGTGCGGCACTCCGTAACCGGCTATGTGCGTTCCGCTTGCGATCTTCTGGCGAAGCTGGTTCCGGGCAAATCGAAGGCGGCAAGAAGACAGGAGGCCATCAGCACGTGGGCAACATTAGTCGGAGCAATTGTCATCGCGCGCGCGGTCGATGATCGTGCGCTTTCGCGGGAAATCCTGGACGCCGGCCTGGCGTCGGTTAGAGGCCTGACTCAAACACGCGTCTAGTTGACACGCGCTATCGTTGGACCGGCGATGTCGCCACTTGTCGACCGCGCTACATCACGGACAACGGATCAACCATCTCCCACTGCGGCCAGCGTGTACCCAAGAGCGGACCGCGATGTACGCAGCTGCAGAAGTTGCCGACGGATACGTCGGCTCTCGGCGTTGCCGAATCGTTCGCGCCGCCCGCCTGCTCAACTGTGCACGAAAGTGGGGGTGCCGTTTCTGGTGCCGTTTCTCCCGGCAAACCCCGAGGTTGCGGTAAATGGACTCCGGCGCCGACGCTCGGAAACCATTGAAAACACGGCAGGTTATCGTTTGAGGTGATTCCTGCAGCGCGTATGGGGTTCAGGGGGTCGCGGGTTCAAATCCTGCCGTCCCGACTAAAGTAATCGGCCCGGTCGTCAGTTCGGCGACCGGGCCGTCGTTCTCGTAAACCGACCAGCCCCTGTAGGGCGGCTAATGTGTTGCTGGCACCTGCTGTTTGTCCCCCCCTGGCTTTAGCGCGGTCATCATGACGGCCTTCACGCCGTAGGCTTCGGCTGAGTTCTGCGTCGACTCCTTGCGGAACCGAAACCGCGGAACGACCGCGGATCGGACACGAGTAAAGCCAGTCTCCTCGAGCAGCCGGAACATCTCTCCTTCCAGGAGAGCGCCGCCGATTCAGCTGGCCCAAAGCTTTGGATCGTTGACGATGGACTGCGACAGCTGCTTCGCACTGACGATGTCCGTGATCGAAATCCGACCACCAGGCCTCAAGACCCGAAACATCTCTTGCGCCACTCGGCGCTTGCGGAACGACAGGTTCATCACTCCATTTGAAATCACGACGTCCACGGAAGCGTCCGGCACCGGAATGTCTTCCATGCGACCTTGGTGACATTCCATGGTGGCACCCGTCGCCGCCGCGTGGGTTTGGGCCTTCAAGCACATGGCTGGATTCAGATCCACGCCGATGACTCTTCCCGTCGGACCCACTTGCCAGGCGGCGACGATCGCGTCGAGTCCCGCTCCGCTGCCCAGATCGAGGACGGTCTCCCCCGGTTGCAGTTTGCTGCGCTCGTGCGGGTTTCCGACCCCCGCAAATGACGCGACCGCGCCTGGGGACGCGCGGTCGAGCCACTGCGGTGCATAGCCGAAGAGTTCTGCCGCCTCGCGGCCGTGAAAAAAGTGGAACTCGCCATCTGGATGGTCGGCCACTTCCTGATACATCCGGATGATTTCGGCCTTGAGGTCCGACTCCAAGGAGGCTTGGGTATCAGCAGCTGTGGTCATGGCGTTGCTCCTCCGAGCTCTCGACGATTGCGCATAAGCTGCGGCCTCTGGGCGTCCCATACAAGTACAGAGCGCCTTCCTTCTCCTGAAGGTGGCGTGTCTTCGCTGGACAGGTGCCGGTGGGTGGGTATGTTGGAACCAAAATCACGGACAGGGGAGACGCAAATGAAACGAGTCGTATCGCTGTTCGTCATGATCCTGCTGCCGGCGGTTATCATGGCGCAGGCGCAGATGACCAAGGATCAAAAGATTGCAGACGCGTTGAAGGCGGCTCCCGCGCCGATCTCGGCGGCGGCCACGATCATGGACTGGCCCGCAACCCCCGGCGGTCCGATGACGACGCTCCGGGCTGGCACCAACGGGTGGACGTGTATGCCGGACTTGCCTGCGACGCAGGGTGATGATCCGATGTGCGTGGATGACGTCTGGATGGCGTTCCTGAATGCCATGACCAAGAAGGTCGCACCACAGGTCGCCCGTGAAGGGATCGGGTACATGCTCGCCCCCGGCGGCGGTTATGCCAGCAACAAGGATCCCTTTGCCGAAAAGGAAACGCCGGACAACGAATGGGGATACGACCCGCCCCATGTGATGCTGCTCGTCCCCGATCCGAAGGCGCTGCAGGGTCTGCCGACCACACGACAGAGCGGTGGCCCCTACGTGATGTGGGCTGGGACGCAGTACGCGCACGTCATGGTGCCAACCGAATCGACGAAGAAGTGAATTGAGGCCAACCTCTCAGGGGCAGAGGTTGGCCTAACTTCGTACCTCCTCAACTTCGAAGTGACACCTGCTTTCTTCTGATCTCCGCGAGCAGCTGCAAGCGACCCTGAGCGGAAGCTACACGCTCGAGCGCGAACTCGGCGGCGCTGGGATGTCGCGCGTGTTCGTCGCCGCGGAGACCGCGCTCGACCGCAAGGTCGTGATCAAGGTGCTCCCGCCGGAGACCGCGGCGCAGGTCTCGCTCGAACGTTTCAAGCGCGAGATCCTCCTTGCGGCCAAGCTCCAGCATCCCCACATCGTGCCGCTGCTCACCGCGGGCGAGTCGAACGGCCTGCCGTACTTCACGATGCCGTTCGTGGACGGCGAGTCGCTGCGGGTGCGCCTCGCGCGGCACGGCGAGTTGCCCGTCAACCATGCCATTCGCATGCTGCGCGAGATCGCCTCCGCGCTCGCGTATGCGCACGAACACGGCATCGTGCACCGCGACATCAAGCCCGACAACGTGCTGCTCTCGGGCGGCAGCGCGATGGTCACGGATTTCGGCGTCGCGAAGGCGTTGAGCGCATCGAGCAACGCGGAGCACGGCGGCATCACGTCGCTCGGCGTGGCGCTCGGCACACCGGCGTACATGTCGCCCGAGCAGGCGAGCGCCGATCCCAGTGTGGACCACCGCGCGGACATCTATTCGCTCGGCGTGCTCGCATACGAGCTGCTCACGGGGCAGCCGCCCTTCGCGGGCCGCACGCCGCAGCACTTGCTGGCGGCGCACGTGACCGAAGCGCCCGAGGCGATCACCAGGCGGCGCGCCTCACTGCCGCCCGCGCTCGCGGCGCTGGTGATGCGC
>DASWDA010000010.1:0-31454 GCA_036395695.1 Gemmatimonadales bacterium | reverse complement strand
ACCTCCTGCGGCTTCCAAATGCTGATCTTTCGCGTTTCCGGCATCAGGAATATGCTGAGCAGGAGCGCAACGCTCGGAACGATGATCGGGTACATCAACGCCGACCCCAGGCTGTGCGTGGCTAAGTACGCCGCGGTCGTGATCACCGGCACGAGCCCTCCACCCCACCCGTTGCCGATGTGATAGGGCACCGATACCGACGAGTAGCGAATCCGGGCTGGGAAGTATTCTGCCAGGAACGCGCCGATCGGACCGTACACCATGCCCACGTAGCAGACCATGATCGCCACGATCAGGACCGCCAGCGGGTAGTTGAGGTTTGCCGGATCGGCCGCCTTGCCGAGCGCGGTGAAGAGCGGATAGTAGGTGATGGCGGCGAGGGCGAAGCCCGCGAGGATGATCGGCTTGCGCCCGACCCTGTCGGAGAGCCACCCGAAGAAGATCAGCGACGGCGTCGCGATCAGTAAGGCAATGCCCGTGATGATGGCCGGGCGCAAGACGTCGGGCTTCATGACTTGCTGCAGGTAGTAGAGCGCCCAGAACTGGCCGCTGTACCACACGACGCCCTCGCCGATGACCACGATGCTGGCGATCAGCACATACTTGATGTTCGAACTCAAGAATGCCTCTCGCCAGGGGCTCGTCGAGACCTGGCCCTTGGCCTTGATATCCTGGAAGATCGGCGTCTCCTGCAGCCGCAGGCGGATGTAAATCGCGATCGCCACCATGAGGAGCGAGAGAATGAAGGGGATCCGCCAACCCCACGCCGTGAACGCCTCCGTCCCGAGGAGCTCCCTCGTCACGACAATGACGGCAAGAGACACGACGATGCCCAGCGTAGGCGAGGTCTGCAGCCAGCCGGTGTAGTAGCCACGTTTCTCGTCTGGCGCATGCTCCGCCACGTACGTAATGGCGCCGCCGTACTCGCCGCCGAGGCAGAGTCCCTGGATGAGTCGAAGGATCAGCAGCAGGATGCCTGCCGCCGCGCCGATCTGCGCGTAGCTCGGCACGAAGCCGATGAGCGCGGTCGCCAAACCCATGCCGCTCAGCGTGACGACGAAGGTGTACTTCCGACCCACGAGGTCACCGATCCGGCCGAACACGAGGGCCCCAAACGGTCGGATCAAGAAGCCGGCGGTGAATGTGCCGACCGTCTTGATCAGCGCCGCCCCGGACGCGCCCTCGGCGAAAAACTTGGTCGCGAGCAGGGCGGCAAGACTCCCGAAGATATAGAAGTCGTACCACTCGATGACGTTCCCGACGGCAGCGGCGATGACGACTCGGCGAAGGTCCTTCGGAAGAGGTGGCGAAGGCATAGCGTCCTCGGGTGGAAGGTTTATTCGACCTGCCCAAACTTCGCGATATCCTCAGGCAACGCTTCTTGCGTCGTCCTCACGTCTTTGCCCTGTACCATGATGCGGATCTGTTCGACCACGTCGGGGTTCGCGAGCGTCGTGACGTCGCCGACGTCCCGGCGATTCGAGATCGCCGCGAGCACTCGGCGCATGATCTTTCCGGAGCGCGTCTTGGGCATATCGGGAACGATGTACACGTGCTTGGGCCGCGCGATCTTGCCGATCACCTCTTCGTTCGCCTTGATCACGCGATCGACGATCGCCTGGCTCGGTTGCACACCCGGCTTGATCGCGACGTACACCTCGGGCACGCGCCCCTTCAGCTCGTCCAGGACGGGCACGACAGCCGCCTCGGCGATTTCCGGGACCGTCAGACACGCCGACTCGATTTCTTTCGTGCCGAGCCGGTGACCGGCGACGTTGATCACGTCGTCGATGCGGCCCAGGATGCGGTAATAACCATCGCCGGCCTGCAGCGCGCCGTCGCCGGCCATGAACGGCCAGTCGCGCCAGTCTTTGCTCTTTGGATTCCTGTTGTACTTGCCGAAGTATGTCTTCACGTAGCGCTCACGGTCGCCCCAGATTGTCTGCATGATCCCCGGCCAGGGATTGCGGATACAGATGTTGCCAGCTTTCCCGGAGCCCTTCGGGATCTCCGCGCCGGTCTCATCGTAAATGATCGGATGAATCCCCGGCACGGCTGGGCCGCAGCTTCCCGGCTTCATTGCGTGAATCGCCGGCATCGTGCTGCAGAGGAATCCGCCGGTCTCGGTCATCCACCAGGTGTCGGTGATGGCGGCTTCGCGCTTGCCGACTTCGTCGTAGTACCAGCGCCACGCCTCCGGCTCGATGGGCTCACCAACCGTCGTCATCGATTTGAAGCGGTATTTGTATTTGCGGGGCTCTTGGGCCCCGAGTTTACGCAGCATCCGGATCGCGGTGGGCGCGGTGTGGAAGATGTTCACGCCGAGGCGTTCGGCGATGCGCCACGGACGCCCTGGATCCGGGTACGTCGGCACGCCCTCGTACAACACGCTGGTCGCCGCGTTCGCGAGCGGCCCGTACACGATGTAGGAATGCCCGGTGATCCAGCCGATATCGGCCATGCACCAGTAGATGTCTTCGGGATGAATGTCGAGGACCCACTTGGAGGTGGCGGTGACGTACGCGAGGTAGCCGGCGATGCTGTGCTGTGCACCCTTCGGCTTGCCCGTCGTGCCGCTCGAATACATCAGAAACAGCGCCCCATCCGACGGCAGCGCCACGGCATCCACCTTCTGGCCGCGGTACTGTCGCAGCAGCTCGTTCATGAAGACGTCGCGACCCTCCACCATCGGCGTTTTCGCCGAGTACTTGCCGGGATAGCGCTGCCACACCAGGACCTTGTCGACGTCCTGCCCCTGCTCTTTCGCCGCCTGCACCGCGATGTCGGCATTGACCTTATGGTCGGCGAGTGTGCCGTTCCGCCAGTAACTGTCCATGGTAATCAGGAATCGGCTGCCCGAATCCTGAATGCGCGACCCGCACGCCTGGCCACTGAACCCGCCGAAGACCTGCGAGTGGATGACTCCCAGCCGCGCGCACGCCAGCATGGTGATCGGCAGCTCCGGCACCATCGGCATGTGCAGGGTCACGCGGTCTCCGGCCTTCAGTCCCAAGCCCCGGAGGAGCGCCGCCACCTCATTCACGCGCTCGTACAGCTCCTGGTATGTGATCCGCACGTCCGATTCGGATTCCGGCTCGGCCACGAAGATGAACGCAGGCTTATCGCGGTATTGCTCGAGATGGCGGTCCACGCAGTTGTAGCAGGCGTTGATCTTTCCGCCGGCGAACCACTTCCAGAATGGGGCGTCGCTGGTGTCGAGCACCGTGCGATACGGCTCGAACCACGTCAGCATGTCCGCGTACGCCTTGAAACAGTCGGGAAACTTGTCGAGGGTGAACTGCTCGAAGATTCGGGGGTCGCGCATGTTCGCCTGCGCTTTGAACGTCTCGGAAGGCTGGTAGTATTCCTCTTCCTTCCAATGCACGGCGATCTGTGCTTCACTGACCTCGGTGAGCTCCTGCTTTTCAATTGTCTTCGCCATCTGATCGGTCTCCTCGCCGACACCCAGGCTCTGTAACCCTACGCCTACCCGCTGCACGCCCAGAGTTCCAGAATGCACACTCGGCGATAAAGTGACGCCGTTTCGGTGGTCCAGCAACACCGCAGGAACGTTCAAAACCACATCGGAGCTTTGTCCAATACTCGGGCAACCCATTGCCGCATCCTTCGACCGTCCTACACCGCGAGTACGGCCCGATGAATCGCCTTTCGCTTACCGTGTTGGTACCGCTGCTGCTGATTCTATCCGCCTGCACTGATCACACAATCTCGGCGCCCCCGCCCCCACCCCCTCCGCCCGCTAACGTGTCGGTGGCCTACTGCGCTGGACAGGAGCCCATGTGGGTGGCGTTCCAGGACGGAGACGGAGCGTGGACTCGGGCGCTGCCGGCCACCTCCAACGGCAACGTCGTCTTCCAGACCACCATCGCCTCGCCGCGGGGCGGCATCGCGACCGTGTTTCAGGCTGGCTCGGGACTTACCAGCCTGCAAGTCCTCTTTGGCGCTCCGGAGGAGCTCGCGATTGTGGGGTTCACGAATCCACGGTTCTGCGGTCCTGCCGTGGTGAAGTCATTACTCGGCAGCGTGACAGGATTGGCTACCAACGAGTTCGCGATCATCAGAGCGGGCTTCTTTGCGGCAGCGCTCGCGCACCCCGCCACCGGCGGCGAGTTTGTGCTCGACGTTCTTCCTCCAGGTCCGCAGGATATCCTCGCGACGCGCGTCGTGAGAACCAACGGCATTGACTCGATTCCCCAGATGATTCTGCGACGCGGCATCGATCTTCCCGACGGCGCAACGCTGCCGGTGCTCGACTTCGCCGCGCCGGAGGCGTTTGCGCCGGCGGTGGCGAACGTATCGCTGGCGGGAACGGCCGGCGGCGGCGCGGCCATCTCCACCCGCCTGATCACCAGCAGCTTCAGCAGTACGTTTGGCGTCGTCACCGGACAGGATATCGGAACGACCCGGCCGTACTTCGTGGTGCCGGAGGCGCGACTGCTTCCGAGCGATCTGCAGGTGCTGTTTGCCTCAGGTCACGGGGCAGTTCCGAACAGCGTGCGGAGCGCCGGCCGCTACTTCCATGCCGTGCAGGACTACACGCTCGGTCTCGGCGCGGACGTGATTCCGCCGACGTTCAGCACGATCGCCACGTCACCTACGCTCCGGCTCGGCGCGCGCTTCGTGAATCAGAGCGAATACGGACGCGAGACGTCGGTGTCGTACCAGGAGGACAGCACTCGGCAGGTCAGCGTATCGATGACGCAGGAGTACGCGCTGCAGATCGGCGGGGTATACGACTTGGTGATCCCCGAGCTCACCGGCGTCGCGGGATTTCAGCCTGGATGGGCGCTCTCTCCGACCAGCTCACTGCGATGGTCCGCGGTTCGAGCGGGTGGAACCCTCGGTCTGGGCTTCGACGCAGTACCGTTTGATGGAGCGACTCAGCGAGCAGCGTT
This sequence comes from Gemmatimonadales bacterium, assembly GCA_036395695.1. Lineage (GTDB taxonomy): Bacteria > Gemmatimonadota > Gemmatimonadetes > Gemmatimonadales > GWC2-71-9 > 20CM-2-65-7. The sequence continues at coordinate 26,538 of DASWDA010000010.1, read as the reverse complement.
CGTCTCGGCTGTGCTGACGCCGTAGCGCGGCTAGTGCAGTGCCCGCACCAGCGCACCGGGAGTCGTGCCGAAGGCGCGCTTGAAGAGTCTCGTGAAGTGAGCCTGATCGGCGAACCCGGTGCGCTGCGCGATGTCCGACAGGCTCGCATCGGTCGTTTCGATGAGCTGGCGGGCCCGCTCCAACCGGCGTCCCAGCAGATACTGATGCGGCGCTCGGCCAAGCGTCTGCTTGAACGCGCGCGCGAAATGCGCGGCCGAGAGGCCGACCTCTTGAGCGAGCGATTCGATCGTCAACCGCGCGTCGAGGCCGGCATCGATCAACTCGAGCACTCGGCGCTTGGCGAGCGATGACAGCCCGCCGTGCACGCGGGCGGGCCGCGGTTGCTCGATGCCCGCTTCCCGCACCAGCAGGTTGCCGAGCGCTGTCGTAACCGCCTCGATCGTCGCCAACCCACCCGGATTGCGATCGTCAGCCTCCGCCCGCAGCACCAGCATCAAATGCGCCATCTGCGGGGACTGCACCGCGTAGGTGCGCTGCAGGCGCACCGGTCCGACCTCGTCCAGCGATGGGCTGATCAGGCGACCGAGGTGCAGCGGATCGATCGAAACGCGCAGGTAGTGCAACGTGCTGTTGAGTCGCAGCGTGATCGGATCGGCGCTGGGGCTCACCCAGAGACTCTGCGGGGGAACGGTGTACTGCTGAAACCCGTGCGACTGCTTGACCTCGAGCTGCAGCGGCGCCGAGTCGAGGTTGAGGGACAGGTAGTGTTGATCGCCCACCAGGTCGTCGACCGCCGCGACGTCGTTGCGCCCGGCCTCGACGAGCATGCCCGGCCAATCCAGCGCCTGACTCGTCACGATCGCGGAGTGACTGTCGCGCCGCGTGACTTGGCCACGCGCGACGATCGACTCGAGCAGAACGGGTTCGCTCATGCAGCACGAACATTCAAAAGCGCACGGCAGTTCCGCTCAATACCGCGGGCGGCTCCCCGGTGAAATTGATCGAACCACATACCAGGTAGGGTCACATGTTCACGGCAAAGACGCGCTTTACCTTCGTTACGTTGGCAGTCCTGCTGACCGGATGCGGCAGTGGTTACGGTTCGACGGGAGCGCCGCCTCCACCGGCCAACACCGTGGCGGCGACAAACGCCATCACCTTCACACCCGCGACGCTCCACGTGAGCGCCGGCGACATTGTCAGGTTCACGTTCGGATCTGTCGCTCACAACGTCTTCTTCGCCGCACAGACGGGTGCGCCGGCCGACATCGGCGGCAACAACGCGAACGTGGCGGTCGAACGGGAGTTTGCGGTCGCCGGCACCTACACCTACTCGTGCCACATCCATCCGCAGATGCAGGGGAGCGTCGTCGTGCAGTAAGCGCCGACGCCAGAAACACGCGAGGCCAGGAGCAAAACGTAGGGGCGAAGCCGGGAGCAAAATGTAGGGGCGCAGCATGCTGCGCCCCTACTATAACTCTGACGGCTGCGTGAACTCTGACGGCGGCGTGCTCGACTAGGGTCGATTCAGAAACGTCACAACCTGACGGATCACCGCCGCATCGCTCACGATGCGGTGATGGCCCAACCCTGTGGTGGTCACCAGCTCGGCGCCCGGCCACGCTTTCGCGATGGCCGCGCCGTTATTCCAACCCACCTCGCGATCGTCGCGATCGTGCATCACGAGCAGCGGCGCCCGCATCCCCGGGGCCCAGGCGGCGACGTCGAGGTCCTTCCACGAGAACCCGAGCCGCCGCTCCAGACGACCTCGCATCGAGGCCATCACCGGTGCCTCAATGCCGAGCAACGTCTGGAACTGCGCGCTGTAGCTGTTCACGTCGATCGAAGGGGCGAGGAACACGGCGCGGCGGATCGCGAGGCCGCGTCCCATCGCCAGCGCCGTGGCGAACCCTCCCAGCGAGTGCCCGACCACGTGGCTGACCGGCCCGACCGCGTTCGCCACAGCCTGCACGGCGCGCGCGAATTCCGGGCCAGAGCTGAGCCGGCCGGACGACGCGCCATGTCCCGGCGCATCGAAGCTCACCACGCGGTATCCATCGGAGAGCAGCGCGTTGCCGAGATCGACGAAGCGGCCGCCGCGGCTCCCCCAACCGTGCACCAGCAGCACGCCGGGGCCCTGCTCGCCCCACGACCAGGCCGCGACGCGCCGTCCACCCACGGTGACCGTGAAGCGCTGCGCCTCCCGCAGCCAGGTGGCCATCCGCTCGCTGATCGGGCGGCGCGGCGGAGTGCAGAAAATCCGCTCCGCCCACACCGCGGCGAGGCGCGGTGAGGCGCGCTGCACAGCCCCGAAGGCCGCTCGAGTCAAACGCTGGGTTGCACTCATGGATTTTGGTCTAGGGTATGAACGCTAATTCAGACGCCACGGTTTCTTTGTCACAGTTGCGCCCCGAGCCATCGTCGTGGAAGCTTTAAGTGCATGTACCTCATTCTCGCGCTCCTCATTGTCTCCGTCGACAGCATTCCCCTTCCCGAGCATCCGCGTCCCGATTTCCAACGCGCCCAGTGGCTGAATCTCAACGGCCGTTGGCAGTTCGCGTTCGATCCGCCGGACGGAGGCCAGCGCGAGGCGTGGCCCACCCGGGGGCTCCCTCAAGGACGCGAGATCCTCGTCCCGTTTTCGTGGGGAGCGCCGCTCTCCGGCGTTCCGGACAGCGGGGACATCGGTTGGTATGCCCGCACCATTGCGGTGCCCGACGCGTGGCGCGGCCGTCGCGTCTTTGTCGTCTTTGGAGCGTCCGACTGGCGCACCACCGCCTGGCTCGACGGCCACAAGCTGGGCGAGCACCAGGGGGGCTACACGCCGTTCGCCTTCGAGTTGACCCACGCGCGACTCGGCGAGTCACAGCGGCTGGTTGTCCGTGTCGACGACACGCCGCACGCCTTCAAGCTCGAAGGAAAGCAGGGCTACGGCAGAGCGCGTGGGATGTGGCAGACCGTGTATCTCGAAGCGCGCGGCAGCGACCCGCTGGAGTTCGTGCACTTCACCCCGCAGCCCGACCTCGCGGGCGTCGGCGTCGACGTGCGACTCCACGAACCCGCACCGCGCGGGCTCACCCTGCGCATCGCATTCACCAATCGCGCCAGCGGGGCTAGGCCCGTGGTCACGCACGAGATCCCGCGCGGCGCGAGCACCGCCCATCTCGACATTCCCCTCCCCGGCGCACGCCGCTGGTCGCTCGACGATCCGTTTCTGCACGAGGTCGCGGTGAGCGTGAGCGGCCGTGGACTCGCTCAGGACCTGGTCCAGACTTATTTCGGCCTGCGGACAATCGGCGTCGTCGACCTACCCGGCACGAGCTACCGCTACGTCGCGCTCAATGGCTCGCCCATCTACCTGCAGCTGGCGCTCGACCAGGCCTACCACCCGCAGGGTTATTACACATTTCCCACCGATAGCGTCCTGCGCGATGAGATCGCCCGGGCGCGCCTGATCGGACTGAATGGCCTGCGCGAACACATCAAGATCGAGGCGCCGCGCAAACTGTATTGGGCCGATCGCCTGGGCGTGCTCATCATGGCCGACGTACCGAACTGGTGGGGCCCGCCCGATTCCGCGGCGTTCACGGAGCACGACGCCGCGCTGCGCGGCATGATCGCGCGGGACTACAACCATCCGTCGGTGTTCGCCTGGGTGCTGTTCAACGAGACTTGGGGCCTCGCGACGAAAATCGCTGGTCACGATCGCTACCTGCCCGCCACCGAGCGCCGCGTTGCCCGTGACTACCGTCTGGCCAAGTCGCTCGATCCGACGCGGCTCGTCGAAGACAACTCGATCTGTTGCGGCAGCGGGCACACCGAGACCGACCTCAACACCTGGCACGATTATTTGCCCGGCTGGCGTTGGGAGGCGCGCGATCAACAGGTGAGCGACAGCACCTTCCCCGGCTCCACCTGGAACTTCCGGTCCGCATGGCGCCAGGCAGCGCAGCCGATGTGCAATTCGGAGTTCGGCAACGTGTGGGGCTACGAGGGCAGCACCGGCGACGTCGATTGGAGCTGGGACTACCATCGTGCGATCAACGCGTTTCGCCGTCACCCCAAGCTGTGCGGCTGGCTCTACACCGAGCACCACGACGTCATCAACGAGTGGAATGGCTACTGGCGCTACGACCGCTCATGGAAAGAGACGGGCCTCGGCGAGATCGTGCCCGGAATGTCGCTGCGGGATCTGCACGCGCCGCTGTACATCGCGGTGGGCGATCCCGAGCTGAGCCGCACGGTCCGTGCGGGTGAGCACGTTGACGTCCCGCTCTACGCGTCGTTCCTGACAGATACCAAATTCGGCGACTCGCTCACCCTGCGCACCGAGCTGTACGGCTGGAATTCACTGGGGGAGCGGCGCACGTGGGAGACGTCGGAGCGGCGGGTGCCGTACCGGCCGTGGATGTCGCAGCCCCTGGCACCGCTCGCGATCACGCTGCCGAACGAGCCCGCGACAGTCGTGCTGGCCACGCGGCTCGTCGATGCAAAAGATTCTGTGCTGCAGCGCAACTTTACGACCTTCGTCGTCGAGGGCATCCGGCCCGACCGTCCGGACATCCGCGTCGCTCGGGTTCCGGCCACCGCCGTGCGCGATGGCCACTGGACGCTCAAGCAGTGGACCGTGCTCGACGATCACAAACTGAATGGCGCGGGCAGCGGATTCTTCGAGTACGCGATTCCCTGGCCCGCCGGGCTCGCCGCGAGCGACGTCGCCGGCGCGACGTTTCTCGTCGAGGCATCAGCCAAGCGGCTGAACGGCAAGGATCGCGATTCGACCGCCGCGGCCAATGGCGACTACATGCGCGGCGGCGGCTTCCACGATCCGAGCCGCAATCCCAACAGCTATCCGATGACAGGAGTTACGAAATTCCCCAGCGCGGTCAGCGTGCGCGTGAACGGTCAAGCCGCGGGGCGCTGGGAGCTGCCCGACGATCCGGCCGATTCGCGCGGCATCCTGAGCTGGCACGCCCAGCCGCATGACGGGCATCTGTACGAAGCAGGTTCGTACGGGGAGTTGCTACGCGTGCCGATCTCCGCCGACGCGATCCGGGAGGGCGCCCAGAGCGGTGAGATGATCGTTAGGTTGGAGGTCGATCCTTCCCTGCCAGGTGGCCTCGCGATCTATGGTGCGCATTTCGGTCGCTATCCGGTTGATCCGTCCGTGCTCTTTGTGCTGCGCGACACGTCGCGCGCTCGCGTGACGCGCGCCCCATTCGGGCAGTTACCCGACGGGCGCGGGGTCGAGCGTTTTACGCTCACGAATGCGCACGGCATCGAAGTGCAGTTGATTACGTACGGCGCCATCATCACATCGATCCGCACCCCGGACCGCTCCGGACGCCTCGACGACGTCGTGCTCGGCTTCGACAGTCTCGCGGGATATCTCAACAACGTGCCGTACTTCGGCGCGATCGTCGGTCGGTACGCGAATCGCATCCGGAATGCGCAGTTCACCCTCGACGGCACGACGTACCACCTCGCCAAGAACAACGGAGGGAACACGCTGCATGGGGGCGTCCGCGGATTCGACAAGGTCCTGTGGACGGGCGAGCCGTTCCAGACCGACAGCGGCGCCGGCGTCACACTACAGTACACGAGCAAGGACGGTGAAGAGGGTTACCCGGGTACGCTCGTCACGCGCGTGACCTACACCCTGACCCCGCGCGATGAGCTGATCGTGGACTACGGGGCCACGACCGACAAAGCCACCCCGCTGAATCTCTCGCAGCACACGTACTGGAACCTGCACGGCACGCCGGGCGGCACCATCCTCGATCACCTCCTGACGATCGACGCGTCGGCATTCACGCCCGTCGACTCGGCCGTGATTGCCATTGGCGAGATCGCCCCTGTGGCGGGGACGCCGTTCGATTTTCGAACTGCGACGCGGATCGGCGATCGGATCGGCCAGGACAACGAGCAGCTGCGGTTTGGTCGCGGATACGATCACAACTGGGTGCTCGACCGACGCAGCGGGCCCGGGCTCGCGCACGCGGCGCGCGTCGTGGAGCCGGCGAGCGGGCGCACCCTCGATGTCAGCACGACCGAGCCGGGCGTGCAGTTCTACGCCGGCAACTTCCTCGACGGCACTATTAAAGGAAAGGGCGGCCGCGTGTACGCACACCGCACCGGCCTGTGCCTGGAGACCCAGCATTTTCCCGATTCGCCCAATCACCCCAACTTCCCGTCGACGATCCTGCGGCCCGGCGCGACGTATCGTTCACGGACCGTGTTCACGTTTGGCGTAACTCGTTGATCGCACTTGCGCTGCTGCTGCAGGGTTCCCTCCCCGACTCGCTGCCGCCGAAACCCGCGATCGCGCCGAGCGCCTGGCTGCGCCTGATCGGCGCGTACGCGTCGGACCACGACACGCTGTACGTCTATGAGGATGGCGGCGCGCTCGTCGCGTTGCTTCGGCCTCGAGCGCCCATGCGCCTCGCGCAGGCGGCGGAGTCCCTGTTCACGTTCTCTGGGCGCGGACCCTACGACGCCGACCGCATCGCCTTCCGGCCCGGCGAGATCCAGGTGGGACAGGTCGTCCTGCGGCGCCTCCAGATGGGGCCGGCAGACGGGGGACAACTGCGCCTGCAGCCCGTTCGCTCAGTGACGGAGCTGCTCCGGATCGATCATAAGCTCACGCCGCCCGCCGAGACCGGCGCGTTTCTGGCGCCCGACTTGGTGGAACCCTCCAGGCTCGATGGGACGATCCGACTCGATATCCGCTACGCCACGACGAACAATTTCCTCGGCACCGTCGTCTATTCCTCGGCCCGCGCGTTCTTGCAGCGGCCGGCGGCGCTCGCCCTCGTGCGGGCGGCGCGGGTCCTGCGGCCGCTCGGGTATGGGATTCTGATTCATGATGCATACCGGCCGTGGTACGTGACGAAAGTGTTCTGGGACGCGACACCGCCGGCATCGCGCTGGCTCGTGGCGGACCCGGCGCGCGGGTCGAAGCACAACCGCGGCGCCGCGGTGGATCTCACCCTCTACGACCTGGCGACCGGTGCACCGGTGGAGATGCCGTCGACCTACGACGAAGCGACGCCACGGGCCCTGTCCGATTATCCCGGCGGCACATCGCGCCAACGCTGGCATCGGGCCCTCCTGCGTCGCGTGCTGGAGGCCGAACGGTTCACGGTGAACCCGAGCGAGTGGTGGCACTTCGACTTTCGGGACTGGCAGCGGTATCAGATTCTGAATGTCCCGTTCGAGCGGGTCCGCTGACCGCGATCATGTGGCTGGCGGCCATCGCCGCGGGGCTGGTGCACGTCGTGATCTTCTGCATGGAAAGCCTCCTGTGGACCACGCCACAAGTGCGCGCGCGCTTTCGCCAGAGTCCCGAGCAAGCGGACGCCACCAAACTCTTCGCGTTCAATCAGGGCTTCTACAATCTGTTCCTCGCGCTCGGGACGCTCGCGGGACTCGCGCTCGTGTTGATCGGGAGTTCGCGCGTCGGGTGGACCCTCGTGTACTGGAATTGTCTGTTCATGCTGGGTGCGGCGGTCGTGCTGGCCGGTTCTGCTCCGGCCATGCGTCGCGGCGCGGTCATCCAGGGAGCGGCGCCGCTGCTGTTCCTGGTGCTCGCGGCCGTCCGGTGGATCACGTGAGCGCCTCACGCTGGGCGTTCTAGTCGAGAGTCTTGCAGGCACCCGCCGACAGGTATAGGCTCTCCCGATGCACCATCGAACCGCCATCCTCGGCGCGCTGCTGATCGGCGTGAGTGCGCCGGCCGGCGCCCAGCGAGCGCCAGCGCGCGCCGCCGTTACCCCGAACGTGGTTCTCGTCTTGATGGACGACCTGGGCTACGGCGACCTCGGGAGCTACGGCGCGCCGGACGTGCGCACGCCCAACATCGATCGGCTGGCGCGCGACGGCGTGCGTCTAACAGACGCCTACGCCAATGGCGCCGTGTGCACGCCCACCCGCGCGGCGTTGATCACCGGCCGCTACCAGCAGCGCGCCGGCTTCGAATGGGTCCTCACATTGGCGCGGCCTGCAGATCGAGAGCTCGGCCTGCCCGCCCTGGGAACCTCGCTCCCGGCACTGCTCAAGACGAACGGGTACGCGACAGGCCTCTTCGGCAAGTGGCACCTCGGCTTCAAACCCGAGTTCGGGCCCATGGCCCACGGGTTCGATGAGTTTTACGGCTTCCTGGGCGGTGCGCACGATTATTACTCGAGCGGTGTCGACGCGGCCGGCACGGGGCAATCCGATCTGTACGAGAATACGACGCCGGTCGAGCCCGCCGGCTACCTGACCGACGAGATCACACGACGTGCCGTGAGTTTCGTCACCCGCCATGCGGACGGCCGCTTCTTCCTCGAGGTCGCCTACAACGCCGTCCACTGGCCCTTCGAGCCTCCCGATCGTCCCCCCCCGTCGAAGGCAGAGAGGACGTCGCCGAGTCGGCTCGTTCAGATGCCCGACGATTCCGTCCCGGCCACACGGCAGGACTATGTCCGGATGCTGGAGCGCGCCGATCAGGGCGTGGGCGAGATCCTGGCGGCGCTGGAACGTCGCGGTCTGGCGAACAACACCCTGGTGATCTTCACCAATGACAATGGCGGCGAGTGGTTGTCGCGCAATGCGCCCCTCTACCACCGCAAGGGGACGCTGTGGGAAGGGGGCATCCGCGTGCCGCTCATCCTGCGGTGGCCCGGGCAGATCCCTGCCGGCAAGACGTCAGCCCAGGTAGCGATCACCTTCGATCTCACGGCATCGATCCTCGCGGCCACTCGAACACCGCTGCCCGAGGGCTACCACCCGGATGGGATCGACCTGCTGCCCCTCCTGCGGGGTGACTCCCCGGTGGTCGAACGCCGGCTCTTCTGGCGCATCAATCGCCCCAATCGCCAGCAGCAGGCCGTCAGGTCCGGTCGCTGGAAGTTGCTGGTCGACGGCGGCCAATACCTGCTGTTTGATCTCGGCGACGACCCCGGCGAACGCACCGATCTCGCGGCGCGGCATCCCGACATCGTCGTCGCGTTGAAGGGCGCGTTGGCCGATTGGGAGAAGGATGTCGATCAAGGACGAGGACCAAAATGACCCCGAGTGATCCGTCGAACCCCCTCTCGCGCCGCGAATTCGCGGAGCTCGCCTCTCTCGCCGTGGTCGGCGCCGTGCTACCAGATGCGCGCGCAAGCAAGCAGGCGTTTGCGCTCGAGGAAACGACGATTGCCCAGCTCCAGGACGGCATGAAAGCCGGGCGACTGACGGCGCGCGGCGTCACGCAAGCCTACCTGGATCGCATCGCCGCGCTCGACCGCCAGGGTCCCACCCTGCGCGCGGTCCTCGAGACGAATCCCGAAGCGCTCGCGATCGCGGACGCGCTGGATGCCGAGCGGCACCGCGGCAAGGTGCGCGGTCCCCTCCACGGCATCCCGGTCATCGTCAAGGACAACATCGACACGCACGACAAGATGCAGACGACCGCGGGCTCGCTCGCACTCGAGGGCAACTTCGCGGCGCGGGATGCGTCCATTGTCGAGCGCTTGCGCGCCGCCGGCGCCGTGATCCTCGCCAAGGCGAATCTTTCGGAATGGGCCAACTTCCGGTCCAGCCGCTCGTCGAGCGGCTGGAGCGGCCGCGGTCGCCAATGCCGGAACCCCTACGTGCTGGATCGCACGCCGTCGGGCTCGAGCTCCGGGTCGGCGGTGTCGGTGAGCGCCAATCTCTGCGCGGTCGCGGTGGGGACTGAGACAGACGGGTCGATCATCAGCCCGGCGAACACGTGTGGGATCGTCGGCGTGAAGCCGACAGTGGGCCTCGTGAGCCGCTCAGGGATAATCCCGATCGCCCACAGCCAGGACACCGCGGGACCGATGGCTCGCACCGTAGCCGACGCCGTCGTGCTGCTGACGGCGCTCGCGGGGGTGGATCCGCGTGATCCAGCAACGGCGGACGCGCAAGGGCATGTCGCGAAGGATTACACCGCGTTTCTCGATGCGAGCGGATTGAAGGGGGCACGCATCGGTGTCCTGGCACGCACCGGCAACAATCCGATCGTAGACACGGTGCTGGAGCAGGCGATCGCGGTTCTGAAGGCCCAGGGCGCCGACGTTGTCGACCCCGCCCCCATCGAAACGGCTGGCCAGCTGGGCACGAACGAGCGCGACGTGCTGCAGTACGAATTCAAGTCGGATCTGAACGCCTACCTCGCCACGATGCCCGCCGCCGTAAAGCCGCGCACGCTCGCGGACCTGATCGCGTTCAACGCAGCAAATGAGACCCAAGAGATGCCCTACTTCGGGCAGGAGACGTTCATCGCCTCGCAGGCGCGGGGACCTCTCACGGACCAGGCCTACATCGACGCACGCGCCAAGTGCATCGAGCTGACGCGCGCAAAAGGCATCGACGCCACGATGGACAAGTACAAGCTCGACGCGATGCTCGGCCCCTCGGGTGGCATCGCGTCACTCGTCGACCTGGCAGGGGGCGGTGGCGGTGGGGGCGGCGCCGGCAGCTCGCAGTTCCCCGCGGTTTCCGGATACCCGCACATCACGGTGCCGGCAGGTTTCCACCTCGGCCTGCCGCTCGGCGTCTCGTTTTACGGACGCGCCTGGAGCGAGCCCGTGTTACTGCGGCTGGCGTACGCGTTCGAGCAGGCGACCAAGGCGCGCCGGGCGCCCGGGTTCACGCCGACGCTGGCGTTGAGCTAGGAGGCTACGAGCGTCGGCCGCTTTTCCGTCGCAGAGACCTTGAAGCGAATCCACATCCCGGCGAGGCCATGGCCGGGCACCGCGCAGAAGATCATGTAGGACCCCGCCTTGCTCGCGACGAACCGCAGCGAGTCCGACGCGCCTTCCGGGATGCCCGTCAGCGGTTTGGCCGTCATGGCGTGTGCAAACACCGGAGGATCGACGGGCCCCGCCGGCATCGGCTTCGTCGTGTCGACGACCTCGGCGGAGTGCGGAAGATTGGCGTCGTGGTTCGTGAACCGGATCACGACCGTCCAGCCGGTGGGGACGGTCAGCGTCAGCTTGCCGTCGTTGAAGCCATTGAAATTCAAACCGCTGTTGAGCGGAGTGAGTCCGGAGATGAGCTGGAATGTCGCGGTCTTGCCGGTCGTATCCACGGTGAGCCAGTTGCTGTCGATCTGCGGCTTCGCCGGGGAAGTTTGTGCCGCACAAACCGGCGCCGAGAGCAGGAGACCAGCGGCGAGGAGGCTCGAACATTTTGTCATGGATCCAAGCTACCTAGCGACCGGCGCCGACCGAAAGGCCCACGTAGACGTTGCGACCGGGAGCGGGTTCGTAGAAGCGATCGCGTGCGGCGTTGATGACCACCGAGCTGACATATAGATGATTGAACGCGTTGTTGATCCCTAGAAACGGGGCCAGTCTCGTGCTGCCGGCCTTGCCTTCCCAGCCCACGCGCACGTTCGTCGCCCACCACGGTGCGGCGCGCGTGCTCAGTGTATCGCTCACGAAATACCCTGACGAGTAGCTCTGCTGGACCTCGGCCCACGCGCCACGCAACGCGGCTGGTTGGGCCCGCACCATGAGATTCAGCCAGTGCTGCGGAATGCCCGGAAGCGCGCGTCCGTCGAGCGTGTGCGTGGCCGCCCCGACCGTGAATGCATACTCCGTGTAGCGGTAGTCCGCATACGTCCAGAAAGCCGCGAGACTCACGCCCGAAACGGGGGCGACACCCACGCTCAACTCCACGCCGCGATGGCGCGCGCTGCCGGCATTCGTGTAGTACGCGCGGTTCTGGTCGGCTGCGTACTGGACGATCTCGTCTCGCACGTCAGCCTGAAAGACGGCGATTGTGTAGCTGGCCTTCGCTCCCAGCGAGCCACGCGCACCGACCTCGTAGTTCAACGCCCGCTGCGACCCCACGTCTGAATTGAAACCGCCGGTACTCGACGGTGAATTCACGAGCTCCGTCGTCGTTGGCGTTTCGAACGACGACCCGATGTTGCCGTACAGCGTTAGGCTGCTGGAGGGGTTCGTGGCGATGCCGAGCGAACCTGAAAAGGCATGCATCAGCCGTGCGCCGGAATTGTCGGGATTGGTATCCGTCGGTGTTGTGAAAATCAGATTGTCCTGAACGCCGAACTTGACCCAGTCGTAGCGCACCCCAGCCGTCAGCGTCGTTCTTGGCGACAACTCGAGCGCGCTTTGCACGAATGGCCCGATTTCGGTCACATGCTCGAGCTGGTCGAGGGCGCGGACCGTATCCCGCTTCGCGGAGTCGCCAGGAGTGTTGAGATAGTTGAAGTTCTTGCGGTCGTCGCGCTGGCGTTGGAAATCAAAACCCGCCGTGAGGCGGTGACGCAACGTGCCAACGGGAAGCGGATACGTGACACTGGCGCGGGCACCGTAATCCACGCGACCGAGATCGATGTAGGTCGTGGTGATCGGATTCGTGAGATCGCGCGTGAGGCCGAAAATCGTGAACGCTGCTTCGCCACCGTTCGTCATGGTGCGGTGCAGCGTGGCGCCGGTCTGCACCTGTGTCACGGCTTTGCCGGCGTTGCGATTGCGGTTAAGGAGGGGGACCGTATCCCGGTTCGCGGTCAACTCCGCGAGCGTCAGCGAGCCGGGGTTGTCGGCGCGTGGATTGTCGCCGACGTCCGTCACCAGCGCGAGCGACCACCGCGTGCCGATCGGCAGCTGCACGCGCGCGTTGAGCACCCGGTTGTCCGCCGCGCTGTGGTCACGTTCGCCCTCGTAATCGAGGCGCGAAACGGTCACGAGCGCAGTCCCGCTGCCCACTCGCATGCTGGTCGTGGTCTGCCACTTATTCCACGATCGGCCGGTCCGTTGGTCGAACCGGCCGGCCACGAAGCGGGCCTCCTCATTCACGTGCGCGACGTCGTGCGGTTGCGTCCAGATGCTGATGACACCGCCCGACGCGTTGCCGTAGAGCGCTGATGCCGAGCCGCGCAGGACCTCGATCCGATCGATTTCACCGAGCTCGACATTGGTGAGCTGGCCTTGGCCGTCGGGGAGCGTCTGCGGGATGCCGTCCACGAGAATCTTGATCCCGCGCACGGCAAACGCCGAGCGCGCGCCGAAGCCGCGAATCGAGATCCGCTGATCCTGCGAGAAGTTGTAGCGGTTGGCGACGAAGACGCCGGGCACGCTCGCGAGCGCTTCGTCGAGACCCCACGTCGGCCTGGCCCGGCTGATCTGCGCGCGATCGACAGTCTGCACCGCCAGCGGGATCTGGGTGAGGGGCAGGTCGGCGCGCGTGACAGACACCGTGGTCGGAGCCAGCGTGACCGGTTTGGTGGTATCGGGCGTCTGGCCGCACAGCGTTCGTGGCGCAGTGCACAGCGCGATCCAGGTCGTCCACCGCATCATGCGAGTCATTGAGCGGTGGGTTCTAACCCACCGCGCCAGAGCACGTCAAGAGCGCGCTACATCGGCCGGGTCTTCGGGCGAGTGTACCTGCCCTAGCGGTGCGTCACCGCGACCACGGTGACGACGGTCGCGAGGCTCGTGACAATGAGGCCGGCGACCCGCCACTTGGACTCCGGATCGCGCTTCCCCGGCACCTGAATGCGATCACCGGCCAGGACGCCGAGCTCATCCAGCGTCGCGCCGCGCGCAATCGCGGCCTGGAGTCGTTCCCCACCCCACAGCGAGGCGCTGCCCCGCCAGATTTGCAGCTGATCGACACGTGCGGCCTGCGTTGCGCCTCCGGCGAGCATCAGCGCATCCGCCAGCACGAGGTCGATGGGAACGGCGTAGTACCCCGGATGTGTCACTTCGCCGACGACCGAGACGCGGACCAGAGCGTGCGCCTGCACCACGGGATCCTTGAGGTAGCGGCCCAGCTCACGCGTCAGATGGGCCTCGACGTCGCCGCGCCGCACGCCCGCGAGCGAGACTTCACCGATGTTGGGAAGCCGCAACGCCGGCCCCGCCACAACGGTGAACGTGTCCGACAATGCGGAGTCATCTTCCACGCGGATCAGGATGCGATCCCCGGTCTGGAACATCGTCGCCGGGGTTTGCGCCGGCACAGCCGCGGTTCCCACGCACATCGCGAGGAGGACGGCGGCAATCGTCAGTGACCACAGAGAGCGTTTCATTAGACCACTCGCGGACCTGACGTACGGCGACCGTCGGTTTCTTCCACGGCCTCGTAGCCAGGCAGGTAGTAGGAGTAGTACGCGTAGTAGCCGTAGGCGGCACCGCGCGGGACATCGTTCAACACGGCGCCGAGCAGCCGGATCGGCATGCGATCCAGCACCTCGAGTTTCGCCCCAATCATGTCGCGATTGCTGTGGCCGGTCCGGAGTACGACCAGCAGCGAGCCGGTCACCGTCCCCAGAATGAATGGGTCGACGCCCGCTGTGAGTGGCGGGCTGTCGATCAGGATCACCTCAAACTGGCCGCGCAAGTCGGCGATGAGCTGCGTCATCGCCGTTGAACCCAGCACCTCCGGTGCGCGCTGGGTGCGCGTGCCGCATCCGATGAAGGACAGCCGCGGATACTCCGTCTGCTGCATGATCTCGTCGAGCCTCGCCTCCTCGCGGAGCAGATCGACCAGCCCTGGCTGGCGGTTGAGCTTGAAGCGGCGGTGCAGCAAACCGCGGCGAATATCGCCATCCACGAGCAGCGTGCGATGGCCGGCGTCCGCGAATGTGAGCGCGAGATTGCCCGACACGAACGACTTGCCGTCACCCGGTCCGGGGCTCGTGACCGTGACGAGCACCGGCCCTGGGCCGTGCTCGTTCATCAGCGCGAGACGCAAGCCCCGCAGCGCTTCGACGACTTCAGCCGGCTCTTTCGCTCGCAGGTGCGGCACCGCGCCGATGATCGGCAGCCCCAGGTCGCGCGATATCTGCTCGGGGTAGCGCACTTTGGGATCCAGGCGGTCGAGCGTGATCGCGCCCACCACGCCGAGTACGAGGCCGGCCAGGAGGCCCATCAGCAGCAGACGAGGCGCCGTGTTCTTGAACGGACGCTGCGGCACCACTGCCGGATCGAGAATTCGCACGTCTGGCACGGTGGCCTCGGCGGCGAGCCGGGCTTGATCGAAGCGTTGCTGCAGCGCCGTGTACGTCTGCTCCTTCAGCTGCGCGTTGCGACTCAGCCGGACTTCCTCCATGGCCCGCCCGGGAATCTGGCGCAGGTCTTGGGAGGAGGCGTCCACCTGCCTCCCCAGCTCCGCCTCCCGCGTCGCGAGCTGTGCCACCAGCGCGCGTGCGAGGGTCGGAATCGTCTGCCCCTGTAATGCCCGGATCTCTCCCACCAGATGCTGCAACGGCGGGTAGGCCTCGTTGTAGTGGTACCGGTAGGTCCGGAGCGTCGCCTGCTTGTCGCTCAGCTCCTTGAGCGCATTCGACAGCTCTGGTGAATGCTGTACTGACTCGACCGCGGACAGGGCATCCGTCGGTAACCCGGAGTCCCCACTCACGCCTTGCGCCAACAAGCGCTCGAGCGCGTCGCGATCGCGGCGCAGCTGGTCGCGCTCCACTGCCATCGCGAAAAAGCTCGTGCGGACTGGGTCAGGAGTCTCCGCCGCCGTGCCGCGGCCGGTCGTCTGCTGATCAGAGGGAAGCGTAATGGTGCGCGTGCGGAACCCTTGCAGCGCGGTTTCTGACGAGTCGAGATTCCGTTGCGCCGTCGCCAGCTGGGCTTCGAGAATCTTCGTCAGCTCGGTGAGCTTTTCACGCTTCAGTTGTGCCGCCACCTCGACATAACGCTGAGCGACCGCGTTCAGGATGCCGGCAATCCGAACCGGGTTCGTGCCACGCAGCTCCAGCGCCAGGAAGTTGCTGTTCAAGTCCATCCGAACGTCCAGTTGCTCGCCCAGCCGCAACGCGGCATCGCGCGGCGGCACCACGGACAACTCGACGGTCCGGCCGGGCGCCAGACTCCCAGGCGCCGGGAGCCAACGGAAGCCCAGCCGCTTACCGACTGAGTCACCAACCGTTCCTTGCTCCAGCTCCGCGCCCGCCGCCGAGGCTAACGTGTAGTGCCGCCCGTCGGCACCGACAGTCAGACGGTAGTCCCCAGGAGTGAACGTGTCATTCACCCGGAAGCCGTCCAAGCTCGCTCGGTCGCTCGGGCGCTTCACATCGACATAGAGCCCCAGATCTTTCACAACCTGATCTAGCACGACGTAGGACCGCAGCAACTCCACCCAGGCATCGGCGTCAAGCAGGGCGCTTTGGCGAATCGGCCCGCGCGCATCGGACGCGGCTTCCCCGCGCCGGTCCGGAACGTCAACCCACACGTTGGCCTGCGCTTGGTAAATCGGACGCAGCACGCGCGTGGCGGCGACGGCCCCACTCAGACCAACAATCACCATGAGGGCCACAACCCATTTGAAACGGAGTAGCGCACTCATGATGCGGCGCCAGTCGGGGCCCGGTTCTTCTTCGGGAATGGCCGGCATGTGTGGTGGACTGGCTCGGCGCAGGAGCGGCGTCGTGCCCTGGCCGCGGACTGCCGGAAGAGATCTTGGATTCATTAACCCACCCACACGAGCAAGACCTATACCCGGCACGCCCCAAGCGGCGCGAGCAGGTCACCGTGGCGCGCGCCCAACACCGCGGTGTGCGCGCCATGTCGCGCAAAGGCCGCAACTCCAAGTCGGCACGCGCTTTGCGAATCACGCCGGCATGACGACGTCTCAGCTTCCACAACTCGATTGGACCGCGAC
Organism: Gemmatimonadales bacterium; assembly: GCA_036395695.1. Taxonomy (GTDB): domain Bacteria; phylum Gemmatimonadota; class Gemmatimonadetes; order Gemmatimonadales; family GWC2-71-9; genus 20CM-2-65-7. The sequence continues at coordinate 9,905 of DASWDA010000010.1, read as the reverse complement.
GCTCACGCCACGGATGCGCGACGGGGGGCGGCGTGCCGTCAACGTTGTGATTGCATCAGTCGCGTTGGTACTAACACTGCCCGTGATGGCGGCAATCGCCGTCCTGATAAAGCTGACGTCGCGTGGTCCGGTGCTGTTCACGCAGCGGCGCGTCGGCCTCGATCGGCGGGCGGAAGGCAACGCGGGAGGCAATGCCCGGCGTCATTTCGACGACGGCGGACAGACGTTCACCATGTACAAGTTTCGCACGATGCAGGTGAACGGCGGAGTGTCCCGCGAAGTGTGGGCGCAACCCGATGATCCCCGCGTGACCGCAATCGGAAGGGTGCTGCGCAAGTTTCGGCTCGACGAACTGCCCCAGCTCTGGAATGTGTTGTGCGGAGACATGAATGTCGTGGGCCCGCGCCCCGAGCAGCCCACAATTTTTGCGGCCCTGTGCCAGCAGATTAAAGAATACCCGCGGCGCCAGCAGGTCCTGCCAGGAATCACCGGATGGGCCCAGATCAACCGAGCGTACGACACGAGCATCGACGATGTCCGCGAAAAGCTGAACTACGATCTCGAGTACATCCGTCACCGCTCGGCGTTGTCGGATTTAAAGATCATGCTGCTCACGCCTGCGGTGATGCTGGGCCGGCGAGGCGGCTGGTAGAACCGCCCCAACCCTTGTTCGTACGGCTATGTTGCGTCCCCGCAACACTTTCGACATACACGCAACGACGCCGCCCACAACGAGATGGAACTCTGTAGCCCTCCGGCGTACTACTGCGAATCCGCAAGTCAGCGTCTTCTTGATGCGCCGTCGCGACCGTGCTGCGGGATCGCGACAAGCGTGGCCCGATCCCTGCTTAGGGTGTCGGCGGGAGGAACACACATGTCGACACCGATAGGCTCGCATCACGGCGGAAACGGTTCCGACACCGGTAGCGTCAACGCGCTGCTATCGATCGACTCGGAAGCCAAAGCAAAGATCCGAACGCTGGTCGTAGACGACGAACACACGCTGCGTGAAACCTGCGCCGTCCTGCTCCGCAATGAAGGCTACGATGTGACGGTATGCGCCCGGGGCAACGACGCCCTGGACTTGCTCAAGCGGCGGCCCTTCGACATTGCTCTGGTCGATCTGTACATGTCTCAGGTCGATGGCCTGACGTTGTTGCAAGCGGCCCTGGCCACCAACCCGGACGCGATCGTCATCGTGATGACGGGCAACCCCAGCGTCGAGTCGAGTATCGAGGCACTGCGCCTCGGCGCCTGGAATTACCTGCCGAAGCCGTTCGCGGCGCAGCACCTGCAGATCATGATCGGCCGAGCAGCCCACACCGTGCTCGTCGGTCAGGAAACACGCGACCAGCAAGCGGATCCTGAGCGGGCCGAGGATGCGAGCACTAAGGCCACGCTGCTCGGAACATCCGCCGCCTTTCGCAGAGTCATCGAGCTTGCCGGGCGCGTGGCGCCGACCGATGCGTCGGTCTTCATTACCGGCGAGAGCGGCTCAGGCAAGGAGCTCATCGCCCAGTTCATTCATCAGCACAGCCGGCGCTCCAGCCGGCCATTTGTCCCCGTCAACTGCGCCGCGTTGCCCGAGCCGCTCCTCGAATCCGAGATGTTCGGCCACCGCAAAGGTGCCTTCACCGGTGCCGTCCGCGACAAACCCGGTCTGCTCGAGACGGCCAACGGCGGAACGCTGTTTCTCGACGAGCTGGCCGAGATGTCGAAGCCGATTCAGGCCAAGCTGCTGCGCGTCATCCAGGATGGCGTCGTGCGGCGAGTCGGCAGCGAAACGACGGACGCGGTGGTGAATGTCCGGTTCATCGCGGCGACGAACGGTGATCCCGAGTCCGCTGTCCAGGCCGGCAACATGCGGGAAGACCTCTACTACCGCCTGCGCGTGGTGCCGATCCACGTACCGCCGCTCCGCGAGCGCCCTGAAGACATCCCGCTCCTCGCCGACTACTTCTTGTCGACGTACTGGGTGCGGCACCGGAGAAAGAGCGAGGCATCGCCCACGTTGTCCGAGGGAGCGATCCGGACGCTGAGCAGCCATGTCTGGCGGGGGAACGTGCGCGAGCTGCAGAACGTGATCGAGCACGTCGCCGTGCTCACCGAGCCCGGGGCGGTCATCCGGTCGGAGGATCTGCCGCTCACCGCCGACGCGCGCTCGACCGTCACTCCGAACTCCGCATCACTCGTCTCGACGATGCTCGAGGAGAGTTATCACGACGCCCGCGAACGCGTGATCGCGCAGTTCGAGATGCAGTACTTGACGTGGCTCCTCAACCGCGCGAACGGCAACATGTCGAAGGCCGCGCGCATCGCCGGCGTCGATCGCACGACTCTGTACCGCTTGATGGAGCGGCACGGCCTGCAGCGCAGTCCGAATGCCGCATGGGTGGTGGATCGAGACGCCGCCGACGAGTCCGATCCGACGGTGCAGCCGCAGCCGGCCGCGTAAGCGGTCGGCTGTCCCTACCACTCGCCTTCCAGGCGACTCAAGAACGCGTTGCCGGCGAGGATGGCATCGAGGATCTCCGCCTGCTTGGTGTGCGCCAGCGTCCAGAGACCGGCCTCGCGAAAATAGCAGTGGCGCGCCGACATTTCGGTCACCATCCCGGGCTCCAGCCGGCCTGACACCATCGCAGCCCCGGCATTCGAGGCGTCGGCCAGAAGTGCCTGAAACACCGCGGCGGTCGCATTTTTGCGCGCCACCAGTTGCACCACGTCCGCCTGTCCCTGGGACTCGAGGAAATACAGGAACCAGCCCGCGGGCTCCTGGCGGCCATCGCGCACCAGGCGCCGACGGAGCACACGATGTGGCTCGTTCCGCTGCGCCAACTCCAAGATCCATCGCAACCACGGCTCCTCGTATTCCGGCTGCAGCACGCGGTTACCCAGCAAATCCGGGAGCCGTGTCGCCATGACGTCCAGAGGGAGACCCTCGACCGAATATCCGGCGAGCGCCGGGCCAACGGGCGCCGCGCTCCAGCGCGTTAGGACGGAGTCGGCGACGGAGCCGAGCGGGTGCAACGCCCGCGTGATCACGCCGGGCACGCCGCGGGCCCGCAACCAGGAAAGCGCATGACGCGCGGGACGCACGGGCCGCTGCCACTGCAGGCTGTACAGCAGCACCGTGACGCCGCCAAGCCCTTCCCAGATCCGGCGTCCCGCAGCGTTGCTGATGTCGGAAAGCAACAGGTCCTGCGGTCCCGCAAACACCCGGCCGAGCAGACGAGCCGCCACGAGCGGCCTGGCGGATCGAGAGACCATGAGTTTTGTGGCGACGGCCACGCGCAGGCGGCGCCCGCGCAAGCTCAGTCGCTTGGGCTGGACGCCGACAAAGCCATCGATCGAGCCATCGCCCGTGGCGTGGACAAACGAGGGAAGTTCGTCGTCGTACCAGGGATTCTGAAAGATCGCGCGATCGAAGTACGAGTCGAGTCCTGCGGGCGCATGGTTCCCGTTATTCAGGAATGCGGTGCGAAAGAGTTCCAGAACCCGAGGAATATCCTCGCGCTGGAACGGCCGAATCAGGTCCACGCGCCCTGTCTCTGCTCTCCCCCGAGTGCCGCGAGGTCGTGCTTGCCGCTCGGAAGTCGCGGCAACGCGTCGCGCACCTCAAATCGGGCCGGTTGCATGTACCGCGGCAACTCCACCCCCGCGTAGCGCCGGAGCCGCTCCAGCGAGCCTTCCCCACCGCCCGCGAGCACCACGAAGGCGACAATACGCTCCCCACGCGCCTCGTCGGGCTCGGCAGCGATGATGCACTCGGCGACTTCACCTGATGCGTACAACACAGTCGCGATCTCATCCGGGCTGACACGATAGCCCAACGTCTTGATCATGCGTTGGCTGCGACCGACGAAGTACAGCCAGCCGTCAGCATCACGACGCACCAGATCTCCGGAAAACACCACGCGCTCGGCATCCGGAATGCCATTCGCGCGCAACGGATTCGGCCGAAACATCCGCGCGGTTTCCGCGGGGTCGTTCCAATAACCGAGCGCCACCGTTGGCCCACGATGGACTAGCTGACCGACTTCACCGGGTTCGCAGGGCGTCAGATCCTCGCGCAGGACCAGTACTTCTGCGCCCGGGATCGCGCGGCCGATCGAATCCGGCCGCCGGTCGACCTCTTCGGGCGGCAGGAACGTGCTCCGCAGAACTTCGGTCAGACCGTACATCAAAAAGAGTCGGGCCTGTGGCTGCGCCCGCCGGAGCGCGCGCACCACGGGGACCGGCAGATGCCCACCCGCGTTCGTCGCGATCCGCAGGCTCTGCAGCGGCTCGTCGCGAAACGAGGGAACGCCCAACAACTGCTGCCACAATGGTGGGACGGCAGCCAGCACGCTCACCTGCTGCGCGCGCAAGTTCATCACGAGTTGCGAGGCCAGCGGAGAGCGCTCGACGACGAGCGCGGCACCACTGCCAACGGCACACAGCACCTGACTCATGCCGTAGACGAAACTGAACGGCAGCACGCTCGCAACACGATCGTGCGCCGCGATGCCGAGGTACCCGATCACCGTCTCGGCGGCGGCCACGAGGTTGCCGTGTGTGACCGTTACCCCTTTCGGCAGGCCCGTCGAACCAGACGTGAAGACGATCTCGACTGGGTCCATGACGAACCGCGGGATCGGGGTGAATGTCGCGGCGGACGCCAGATCGTGAGCCAGGAGAATGCGGGATGGCGTGTCGAGGGGTCGCGGCTGTCGTGCCAGCAGGTCCTCGGACGTGATGAGTGCCGTGGCACCCGACACCGCGAGTGTGTGCTCGACTTGGCGTGGTCGCAGCGATTCGTTGATCACGACGGCGATGCCACCGGCCGCTGCCACACCGAAAAACGCGGCGATCGCGTCGGTCCCGCCCTCCAGGAAGATCCCGACCCGGTCGTAGACCTTCAGGCCCCCCGCGATCAGGTCGGCGGCGACTCCGGCGGCGCGCCGCTGCAGGGCCGCGTAGTCGGTGACACATTCGCGCTCGATGACGGCAGCGTGCGCGGCATGCGTTGCAGCCGTCTTCCAGAGCAGATTGGCGATGTTCAAGGTCAGGGCACCTCCGGCCGTCACCCACCTATCGCATCCCCTGTACCACCACACGGCTGCGCCTTGTGAGACCGTTGGTGTTGCGTCCATGCATCACCTGAGGAGTCTTCGGGCAGGTCCGGCGCACCAGTCCTGCGGCGCCATCCTTGCATAACGGCACCGCGCCATCTCTTCGAGGATCGACGTGAATTTGGGGAACGGCCTGCAGATCAATCCAGCAGCGGAAACCGAAAAGATCGCCGCCGCACTGCGACACCAGCTAGGCGAGTCGCTGCGCCGGCGTGGACTCGTGGTTGGGATGAGCGGCGGGATCGACAGTTCCGTCTGCGCCGCCCTGGCGGTCCGCGCGGTGGGAGCGGCGCACGTCTTCGGGCTGCTGATGCCCGAGCAGGATTCCGATCGCGCGAGCCAGGGGATCGCCGGGCGGTGGGCCGAGGCGCTGGGCATGCCATACACCGTCGAAGACATCACACCGATGCTCTCTGCCGTCGGGTGCTATCGCCGCCGCAACGCCGCGATCCGCCGGGTGGTGCCCGAGTTTCAGGACGATTGGCGCTTCAAGGTGGTGTTGCCGGGCGGCCGGCTCGACTCCGATCGGTTGAACGTCTCGACGCTCGCAGTCGAGGTCCCGCAAGACGGGCGACGCGAAGTACGCCACGTACGATTACCGCCGGCCGAGTATCGGGAGATCGTCGCGGCGACAAACTTCAAGCAACGCGTCCGCACGATGCTCGAGTACTACCATGCCGACCGGCTCCACTACGCGGTCGTGGGCACGCCCAACCGACTGGAGTACGATCAGGGATTCTTCGTGAAGGGGGGTGACGGGCTCGCCGACGTGAAGCCGATCGCGCATCTCTACAAGTCGCAGGTGTACGCGCTGGCCGAGTATCTGGGAGTGCCCGCCGAGATTCGCTCGCGCCCGCCAACGACCGACACGTACTCGCTCCCGCAGACGCAGGAGGAGTTCTACTTCGCCCTCCCAACCGCGACGCTCGACCTGATCCTGCACGCGCACAACCTCGGCAAGGGCGCCGCAGCCATCGCCGTGGAGCTCAGCCGGACGCCCGACGAAGCGGCCCGCGCGCTGCGGGACATCGAACAGAAGCGCGCGGCGACACGCTATCTCCACCTGCCCCCGCTTTTGGTCGAGCCCGTGGCCGAGCTCGCGCAGCTCGAGCAGGAACCGGCCTGATGTGCGGACTCGCCGGCGTGGCCCGTCGCGAGCCGCGTGGTGTGGCGCCTGATATGCTCGACCGCATGGCGGGAGCGCTGCGGCATCGCGGGCCCGATGGCTCGGGACGCTACGCCGATGCGCGGGTGGGTCTCGCGCATGTGCGCCTCAGCATCATCGACGTCGCCGGCGGTGCGCAGCCACTCGGCAACGAAGACGAATCCGTGCTGATCGTGTACAACGGCGAGGTCTACAACTACGTGGAGCTGCAGGCGGAGCTGCAGGCCGCCGGCCACCGCTTCCGCACACGCTGCGATACCGAAGTGCTGGTGCACGCGTACGAGCAGTGGGGCACCGCGATGCTATCGCGCCTGAATGGACAGTTCGCGTTCGCGATCTATGACCGTCGCGCGGGAACGGTATTCCTGGCGCGCGATCGCTTCGGCGTCCGGCCGCTCTGCTACACCGTTGCCAATGGTGATCTGTTCTTTGCGTCCGAGGCCAAGGCGCTGTTCGCGACCGGTGAGGTCGACGCCGAGCTCGATCCGATCGGGCTCGATCAGGTGTTTACGTTCTGGGCCGCCCGCCCGCCGCGAACCGTGTTCCGCCGCGTCTCATCGCTCGAGCCCGGGACGTTCGCCGTGTGGAATGGGCGCGACGGCGTGCTGCGCCACGGCCGGTATTATACGCTCGACTATCCGGCGGCACGCGAGGAAGCGCCCGATGCGCTCGCGCGTCTCGACGGGTTGCTCGACACGAGCGTCACGCTGCGGCTGCGTTCTGACGTCCCCGTCGGCGGGTACCTGAGCGGCGGCCTCGATTCGTCGATTACGTGCGCGCTCGCGGCCCGCGAATCGCCGTTTTCGCTGCGCACGTTTTCCGTAACGTTCGACGACCCGGAGCTCGATGAGCGGGAGTTTCAGCAGCTCGTGGCTCGCCAGCTGCAGAGCTGTCATTACGTCCAGGCGATCGGCGCGCACGACGTGGCCTCGGTCTTCCCGCAGGTGGTCCGCCATGCCGAAACGCCCATGGTGCGAACCGCCCCCGCCCCGATGTATCTGCTCGCACGACTCGCGCGTGAGCACGACATCAAAGTCGTGCTCACCGGTGAGGGATCGGACGAGCTGTTCCTGGGTTACGACCTGTTCAAGGAAACGGCCCTGCGCTTGTTCTGCCTGCGCCAGCCGCACTCGACGGCGCGGCCCCGGCTCTTCGATCGCCTGTATCCGTACCTGGATCCGCGCGGCCGCCGCGGCGAGTTCTGGCGGCGCTCGTTTCTCGAGGCGGGATCACCGGACGATCCCCTGTTCTCTCACCTGCCGCGGTTTCAGCTCACCGCACGCATCAAGGATTTCTACTCGGCCGACATGCGCGCGGCAGTTGCCGGGAACGATCCGCTCGACGAGCTGCGGGCGAGTTTGCCTGCCGGCTTCGCGACCTGGTCGCCGCTCAACCGCGCGGCCTACCTCGAGATGGTCACGTTGCTGTCCCCATACCTCCTGAGCACACAGGGCGATCGCATGTCGCTCGCGCATGGCGTGGAGGCGCGATACCCGTTTCTGGACCACCGCGTATTCGAATTCGCGGCACGCTTGCCGACGCAGAGCAAGCTCCTCGGCTTGCGGGAAAAAGCGATCCTGAGGCGCTGGGCGCGGGACGTGGTCCCCCCCACCGTGCAAGAACGACAGAAACAGCCGTACCGCGCGCCCGACGTCCCGGCATTCTTCACGCCTGAACCGGTCGAGTACGTGCGCGACGTCCTCGATGCGGGCAACGTGGCGCGGAGCGGTCTCTTCGAGCCGGCGGCGGTGGCGGGACTCGTGCGACGCTGCCGAACGGGCGCCGCCACGGGCTTCCGCGAAAGCCAGGCGTTAGTGGCCGTTCTCTCGACGGAGCTGTGGTACCGCCAATTCATCAGCGAGCACGCCCGGCCTGCAGCCCAACCGGCGCCGCTGGACGACCGCGCGACCGCGGCGAGCAGATCGTGAACTCAACGGAGACGCACTTGGCTATGGATGAAACAGCAGTTCTGGCGCGCACCCGCGCATACGTGACCGAGACATTCTTGTACATGCGTCCAGGTTTCACGCTCGCGGATCAGGATCGCCTCCTTCAGCGCGGCGTGATCGACTCCATGGGCGTGATGGAATTGATAGCCTTTCTCCGGAGTGAATTCGGCGTCGACGTTGCCGATGAAGACATCACGGAGAGCAACCTGGGCACACTCGCCGACATCGCCCGTTACGTCACGACCAAACGCGGCAACGGGACGACCTCCGGTACGAATGGTGGACGCCGCTAGCTCGTAGGCAGCGCGGCGCGACGAGTCGGCTCCCACACCGGCGCGGCCCGCCCGGTGACGAATCGCAGCCAGGCATGCAACACGGCCACATTCCCCGCCACCACATAGGCCGGAAGTGCAAGCGCGCGGGGTAATCGGGGTGTGCCGGACCACAGCCAGCCGATTCCCGCGAGTGCTGCCACAATTCCGGCGGTTGCGAGCAACGCGCGGGCCCACAGAGCGGTGAACGCCAGGGCCCCGAGTGCGGCGAGCGCCGCCACCCCGGCCCATGGCAGGAGCCAGCGGCACACCTTGTGGCTGAAGAGCATCCAGGAAAACGCACCGTAGCGCAGTGGGTTGAGCAGTGCACGTTGGTGCGCCAGGGTGGCCAGGCCCCGCGTGATGGTGCGGACCTTCCGCCGGTACTCCTGGTGCAGTGACCCGCCACGCGGCACGTAACAAATCGCCTCCTGCACCGACACCGCCCGAAACCCGTGTTCGCGGGCCGTCAACGCTGCGGCAAAGTCACGGCTCAGGTCTTCCCGAACGGGGAGCATGTGCAGTGACGCGCGGATCGCGTAGAGGCAGCCGGACGCGCCCACGATGCCGTCCACCGCCGTCTCGAGACCGCGAATCCACATTTCGTATCCGACGTATGCGCCTTCCCCCCCGTTTCCTTGCGCGGCGGCGAAGTTGGTGACGCTCACATCGCGCGCCGACGCTACCCCGACTGAGTCGTCGGCGAATGCCGCAACGAGCGCGCGGATCGCGCCGCCGTCGACGCGCACCGATGCATCCGTGTTGACGATAATCTCGCCGGTGAGCAGCGGTCGCGCGGCGTTCTCGGCCGCGGTCTTCCCCTGACGACGCGGCAAGCGCAGCAAGTCGACGCCCCGGTTCGCAAATTGGGCGACGATCTCAGCGGTGCCGTCCGACGACGCGTCCGACACGACCAGGATCTGCCGCCGGTTGGACGGATAGTCGATCGCGAGAATCCGCTCGAGCGTCGCGGCGATGACCGTCGCTTCGTTGTAGACGGGGAGCACAATACTGATCGGCGGAAGACGCGAGGCTCCTCCCGCCGCACCGCGTGGCGCGCGGGCGCGCAGGCTCAGCAGTTTGAGCATGGCGGGATAGCCGACATACGCGTACAGGCCGACACCCAGAGCGACGACGAGCAGCACACCCGGCATGAGCATCAGGCTGCGGCCGATGCCGCGCCGCGCCGGCCGATGAGTCGGTAGATGTCCACGTAGCGATCGAGCCAGGGACCGACATCGAATTCGCGCTCCAGGCGGATCCGCGCCTCCTGCGCGCGCCGCGCCGCCGCGGCGGAATGCTCATACACATCCCGGATTCCCGCCGCCAATGCGGCCGGGTCCCCCGGCCTGACGACCACGGCCTCTTC
>DASWDA010000009.1:0-25008 GCA_036395695.1 Gemmatimonadales bacterium | reverse complement strand
CGCGAAGAGCTGCTCGCGGATGCCAAGACGGTCGAGGCGAAACAAAAGCTCCGGCGGGCCTTGGTGGACCTCCCGCCGGAGCAAGCCATGCAATCGCTACTGCAGCAGATGAAGCGCGCTAAGACGAACGGTGAGTTGTTGGCTTCGCTCTAGTGCCTTCCCGTGCCACTGCGATGACCTGCCCCGTCGCGGCGTTGACTTCCACCTTCGTCAGATCCTGCCGGCCCGAGCGCTTGATTTCGAATGTGTAGACGAGGCGCGTGCGCATTTTTCCGAGCGCAACGCTCTCGACCTCTCCGGGCACGCGTTTCAGCGCGACCGCCTGGGCGGAATCTTCCTTGACCTTCGCTTTGGCAACGAGACTGTCCGGCACGTTGCGCTTCATGCCGGGCCCTTCCTGGGCGGCGAGGCTTCCAGCGGCGACGAGGGTCGCCGCAACCAGGCTGAGTGTGGTGAACAGGCGCATGTTTCACTCCGTGGAAAGTGTGAGTGTCGCTCCTTGAGACCACACCATCCACGGGGCCGTCACCGCAGCCGGTAGGCCCCTCCGCGAATCGCGACGAGCAGGGTGGGCACGGCAAACAGGGTGATCGGCGTGGAGAGGACTAATCCGCCGATGACCGCCAGCGCGAGCGGACGCTGCAGCTCGCTCCCCGCGCCGATGCCCAGCGCCAGCGGCAGCAAGCCGAACAGCGTACACAACGTCGTCATCAGGATGGGACGGAGCCGCACGCGTGCCGCTTCGCGTATGGCCACATCGAGCGTCACTCCTTCATCGCGCATGCGCAGCCGCGTGAAGTCGAGCAGGATGATGCCGTTCTTGACGATGAGTCCCACGAGCAGAATCAGCCCCATGAACGACGCGACGTTCAGTGCCGTGCCGGTAATGAGCAGGAGCACCAGCGCGCCCACGAACGACACCGGTGCCACCAGCAGCACGACGAGCGGCTCGACGAACGACTCGAACTGGACGACCATCACCGCACACACACTCACCGCGGCGAGGAACAGGACGAGCAGCAACGCCCGAAAGGCGTCCTGCTGGCTCTCGTACTGGCCCCCGAGGGCAAGGCGAATCCCCGGCGGCGGTGGCTCCGCCGCAAGGACGCGCCTGACGTCACTCATGACGCCGCCGAGCGAGCGCCCACTGACGTCGGCGGTGATCGCGATCATCTGCTGTTGATTCTCGCGCTCGAGACTCATGCGTGACTCGGCCGTGCTGAACGACGCCAGGCTGCCCAGCGGCGTCCCGCCCACGATTGGTAAGGCGCGCAGCCGCAGTGGGTCGAATCGGATGGAATCGGGCGCCCGCACGCGCACCGCTACCGGCCGGTCCTCGCTCCGGACTTCTCCGGCGCTCGTGCCCAACAACGCGGCGCTGACGACATCGCCGATATCCTGCGGCGTGAGCCCGACGCGTCCCGCTTCGGCCTGGTTCACCCGCATCAGGAGCTCGGGTGAGGGCTCGCTGACGCCGTTGTACAGGTCCTCGAGCCCTGCGACGCTGTCGAGCGCCGGCTCCAGGCGCCGCGCGTAGGCCTCGAGGGAGTCCAGCCGCTCGCCGAACAGTTTGATCTCGACCGGCTTGGCGGCTCCGGCCAGGTCGTTGATGACGTCCGACAGAATCTGAACGAACTCGATGTGGAGGCGCGGCACCGCCGCCGTGACCTTGTCGCGCACCTCGTCGATCACCTCGAAGATGTCCCGCGACCGCCGGCCGGGCGCCTTGAGCCGCGCGACGATGTCGCCGGTATTCTGCGCCGTCGCAAACAACCCCAGCTCCGCGCCGGTGCGCCGTGACGTGCCCTCGATTTCGGGCGTCGTGGCGAGGATGCGCTCGGCGATGCCGACTTCTCGGTCGGTTTCATTGAGCGCCGTCCCACCCGGCGTGAAGTAGTCGAGCACGAAGGCGCCCTCGTCCATCTCCGGAAGGAAGCCGGTTTCGACCAGCTGCCAGAGCCCCGAGCCGACGAGGACCAGCGCGAGCGCCGCCACCACAATGCGTCGCGTGTGACGCAATACAGACGTAAGGGCACTTTCGTACCGTGGCCCCAACGAGTCCATCGTCGCCTGTGCCCGGGCGAGCGGACCGCGCTGTGTCGGCTCCACCTCATGCGCGGTGACGAATTGCTCGGCGAGCAGGGGGATGATCGTCAGCGCGAGAACGAGGGACACGAGCACAGCTACGGTCAGCGTCGTTGCCAGTGCCGCAAAGAACTGCCCCACCACCCCTTGCAGCAGCCCGAGCGGCAGAAAGACCACGACCGTCGTCAATGTGGAGGTCGTGACGGGCCAGATGAGCTCCTGGACCGCATCCCGAATCGCCCGCGTGCGGTCGCTCGTCAGCCGCAAGTGGCGCGCGATGTTCTCCGTGATCACGACCGCGTCGTCGATGACGAGCCCGATCGCGATCGCCATCGCGCCCAGCGTCATCAAGTTGAACGTCTGCCCCAGCAGCCGCATCACGAACACCGTGATTGCCAGCGTCAGCGGAATCGAGGTCGCGCTGATCGCCGTGATCCGGCCATGCCGCAGGAACACGAGCAGCACCAGGACGGCGAGCGCCGCGCCGATGAGCATCGCATCGCGCACCGAGCGCACGGCTTCGCGGACGAGCTGCGCCTGGTCGTACACCGGTTTGACGTGCACACCCGGCGGCAGTGTCGGGGCGACGGTGGCCATGATTCGCGCGATGCTGTCGGCAATCGCGAGCGAGTTGCCCCCCAGCTGGCGCGTGATATTGATGAGCGCGGCCGGCCGGCCGTCGCCCGCGATGATCCGCACATGGTCTTCGGTGCCGACTTGTACCGTCGCGAGATCACGGACGTGAAGACCGCCATGCACCACCACATTGCCGATATCCTCGGCCGCGTGCGCTTCCTGATCAGTGACGATGAGATACTGGCGATAATCCTGCGCCACCCGCCCAACCGCCTGGACGGTGATGGCTCGGCGGATGCCGTCTGCGAGATCGGCGTAGGTCAGGCCATGCGCGGCGAGCCGGGCGGGGTCAGCGATGACTTCGATCTCCCGGACATCTGATCCCTGCACATCGACTCGCCCCACTCCCGGCACGCGCGAGATCAGCGGCTTGATGTCGTAGCGAGCAAGGTCATACAGTGTGGCCGGTTCTCCGCCTTCGAGGTTGTAGGAGAGAATCGGGAACAATGAGGGCGTGAGCTGCTCGATCTCGAGCTCGAGATCCGCCGGGAGTGAGGCTTGGATCTGGTTCACGCGGGCTCGCACCAGCTGCAGCGCGCGATCCATGTCGGTCCCGGACGCGAACGTGATGGAGATCTCGGTCGCGCCGCGAATCGTGTGAGAGCGCACGCGCGTGACGCCGGGGACGATGCTGACCGCCTCTTCCAGCGGCCGCGTCACGCTGAAGACGATCTGCCGGGCGCCAAGGGTCGAGCCCTCCGCCACGATCGTGATGCGGGAGAAGCGCAGCTCCGGGTAGATCGCGGACGGCAGCCGCAGCGCCGACCAGACCCCCGCCACGCTCAGGATGCCGACGATGAGATACACGAACCGCCGCTGGCGGCTCAGCACGTCGAACAGCATTACGGCTGCTCGGTCCCGATCTTCGCGCTGTCGGTGACGCCGTACGCCCCGGTCGTCACGACGCGCTCGCCGGCCGCGAGACCCCGGACGATCTCGACGCGCGCTTCCGACCGACCACCGACGACGACCGGCCGCGCATGCGCGATTCCGCTCGAGTCCACGACGTACACCCGGAAGCCCTCGCCTTCGGGGACGAGCGCCTCGACGGGCACGCTGACCGCATTGGCATGGACGCCGGTGACAATCTGTCCAGAGACCGATTCGCCGATCCGCAGCGGTCGCGTCGCGGCCGGCCGGCCCACGCTCAAGTGGGCACGCACGGCCACGGCGCGCGTCACCGAGTCGACGGCGACGGCCACGCTGACCACTCGAGCGCTGCCGAGTGACTCCCTGGCGCCACCTTCGGTACCTGTCAGCGTGAGGGTGTCTCCTGTCTGGATCCGGCCGGCCTCCGCCGGCGAGACGTTGAACACCACGTCGAGTGCCGCCGGGTCGGCGACCTCGACCACTGTCTGACTGGCATCGACCGACGCGCCGAGGATCGCTGTCATCCGCGTCACGACACCCGCCAGAGGAGCACGCAGTGTGGCGAGCTCCTGCGCCCGACGGGCGGTGACCGCGGCGGACTGTGCCGCCGCGAGGTCGGCGGCGGCCTGGTCGGCGTCCTTCTGTGGCAGAATTCCGGCCTGCGCGAGCCGCGCCGCGCGCGCGGCGTTCCGCTCGGCACCCGACAGGGCGGCGGCGGCACTTTGGGCTGCGGCGTCGAACGGGGCGCGCTCGAACTCAACCAGAGAATCGCCCTTCAAAACCCGTTGGCCTGGTACGACGAAAATCCGCGCGACACGCGTCGGTCCCGGAGCGGCGAGCGCCGCATAACGGCCGGGACGCGCGTTGACGGTGCCGATGACGTTCACTGCCTCTGGAAACGGCTCCAACGTGGCGACGGCGGTGCGAACGCCAGTTACGGCAGGTCCACTGTCGTCGGCGGCTTTCTGACTGCCGTGGCACGCGCCGATCAGTGCGAGCGTGAGCAGTGCTGATCCTGGCCGAATCACTGTTGGTCTGCTCCCGTGGTGAGCCAGCGCAGCGTGCGCGCGGCGGCGTCCGCGGCGGCGAGATCGTCGATGTACCGCGCGAGGACCTCGCGGGCATTGCGCTGCGCTTCCAAGACGTTCGCCAGCGCCACGGCTCCTTCACCATACGCCTGCAGGGACATGCCCGCGATCCGGTCGGCACTCGCCACCAGCGCCGCCGAGCGGCGCACGCGCGCCCGCGCCGCGATGAGTTCTCTCTGGGCCCGCGCCACACCGGCATCGGTCTCAAGACGCGTCAGGTCGAGCTCCGCGCGAGCACGATCGCGCTCTGCGATCGCCTGTGTGACGGCCCCACCGCTTCTATTAAAGAGCGGGAACGGGAGCGAGAAGCCGATCACCGGCAGGAGCTGATTCGGGTTCGCGCTGCCGGGGTCGCCCTTGTCGACACCAAACTCGAGGCTCGGCGCAAACCGGCTGGCGCGCGCCAGCGTGAGGCTGCGCTCCGCCGACCGCAATCTCGCCGCGGCTGCCGCGACCGGGAGGAATTCGCCGGACTTGCCGCTCATCACGGCGCCGTCGTTAGGAGCGACGAGAGAATCGGCGAGACGGATGCTCGGCGTGTCGGCGCGCAGCCCCATCTGGAGCTGCAGCAGCAGCAAGCTGGTCAGCGCGGCGAGCGAATCGTCTACGGCGACGTTTTCGAGCTGGCCCGCATTGACCGCGGCGAGCCGCACGTCGAGCTCGCTGACGTCGCCGACGTCGCGCCGCAGCTGGGCAATCTTCAGCAGACTGTCGGCGTCCGCGGCGGTGCGGCGGGAGAGCTGTGCGTGCATGGCCGCGGCCAGGGTCCTGGTGTAGGTCGTATCGACGTCGAACACGATCGCGGCGCGATCGAACGCGAACTGATTGCGCGCCGCATCCCGCGCCGCCTCTGCCGCGCCGATGCGTGGTGCGCGCACCCAGGGTACATCGAGCGGCAAGTCGCCAAGCGCGTGGTAATTGGGTGCATCTTTCGTGTAACTGCCCGACACCGTGGGATTGGGGAACGCGCGTGCGGTTCGGACGGCGCCGAGCGCCGCGGTCGTATCGGCACGACCGATGGCTGCGCGTGCGCCGCCCGCGAGCGCGGCAGCTACCGCTTCCGCGCGGGTGACCGCTTGCTGTGCGGCGAGCGCGGCCGGGCACGCGACGCAGAACGCCATCAATGTCCAACGCATGTTCCTCGGAAGCTAAGAAGCGAACCTTACGGCAGCCTTACAGCTGCGGGAAAATCGATTTCGACGCGTGTGCCGGTGGGCTCGGAAGCGACCGAAATCCGGGCGCCGTGCAGAGCCGCGATCCAGCGGGCGATGGGCAAACCCAGTCCTGCCCCCTCCGCTTGACTGCGCGCGCGGTCGCCGCGGTAGAAGCGCTCGAAGATCCGGGGCAGCTGATCGGAGGGAATGCCAATTCCAGTGTCCGTGACGATCACCGAGCGTTTGGCGTCTCGGGCTGTAACATCCAACCGGACGCGTCCACCCTCGGGTGTGTACTTGATGGCGTTGTCGAGCACGATCAACACCAGCCGCTCGACGAGCCGCGCGTCACCCACGATTTGCGCCTCTTCGAACGACCCCACAGCCAGGGCCACGCCTTTCCGCTCCGCCAAGGTTCGCGCGGATCCGACCGCCTGCGAGACGACGTCGTCGAGGTAGAGCGGTCCGTGAACAACCTGCCGCTCACCGGAGTCCGCGCGCGCCAGCGTGAGAAGGTCTCCCACGATTCCGCCAAGCCGTTCGGTTTCCCGCTCGATCGCCTGAAACGCGGCGGTGTCGCCCGTGGCGTCGCGCGGTTGCGACAGCGCGACCTCTGTCCGGGTCCGCAAAATCGTCACGGGGGTGCGCAGCTCGTGTGCCGCGTCGGCCATGAAACGGCGCATCTGCTCCATCGAGCGTTCAACGGGGACTGTGGACTGCCGCGCCAGCAGGAACCCGCCGAGGGTAACCATGACCAGGGCCGCGAGCGCGGCGGCACCGAAGATGCCGATCAAGCCTGCGTACTGCTCCCGAATATTGGGTCGCTGGCCGACTGCGACCGCGACATACGTGGTGCCGGAACGGCCGGTGAACCGTTCGGCGTGCAGCCGAGACTGTTGGCCGTTGGCCATCATCAGCTGCGCGTCATTGCTGCCCGTGGCCGTCGCCGCGCGCGCGGCCGCGGTAATCCATGCGTCGGCCGCCTGAGGTGTGATCGGACGGCCGTTCGCGTCGAAGAGGTACAAGTCGCGATCGGGGATGTGCAGCTCCTCCACCGCGTCGGCAGCGCCGCCGGCAGCGCGCTCGGCTTCCAGGTCATGAGTCGCGCGCTCGATCGCCGCGGTCGCCGCGGTCAGGGAGACGTCGATGCGCCGGGAGACTTGCGTCCCAATCGCGACAAACAGGCCTGCACCGAGGAGCAGCAGAATGACGGCGAACGTCGCCGCGTACCACAGGGTGAGGCGGACGCGCAGCCGGCCGAGGGTCATCCCGCAGCACTCAAGCGGTAGCCGGCGCCGCGAATCGTGTGGATGAGCTTTGGATCGAATCCGTCGTCGATCTTGCTGCGCAGCCGGCGCACCAGGACGTCGAGGACGTTCGCGAAGGGATCGTGATTGTTGTCCCAGACGTGCGCAGTAATCGCCGACCGGTCCACGACCTGGTCCTGGCGGCGCAGCAACAGCTCGAGCAGCGCGAATTCTTTCGCGGTGAGGTCGATCGGCCGGTCGGCGCGGCGCACCTGGCGCGAGCCGAGATCAACTTCGAGATCCGCGACACGCAGGGTGCTTGGAGTCAACGCCAGCGCGCGCCGGCGCGTCAGGGCCTGCAGTCTGGCGACCAATTCTCGGAACGCGAACGGCTTGGTGAGGTAATCATCGGCCCCGGCCGCCAGGCCGCGGACGCGATCGTCCACCGCGTCGAGCGCAGTGAGCATGAGCACCGGGACACCGACGTTCTGGCGTCGCAGGTCGGCGCAGAGATCGTAGCCGGTGCCGCCGGGCAGCCGCACGTCAAGGATCACGACGTCGTAATCGCCTGCCAGCGCCTGGTCGCGCCCCTCGGCGAATCCCGCGGCCAAGGTCGGATCGATGCGGTGCTCGCGGAGTCCATCACGGAGCAACCCGGCGAGCTCCGGGTCGTCCTCCACGATCAAGACTCGCATTGCCGAAAGCTAGTTGTCGCTGACGATTCTCCGATAGCTCTCCGGATTCCACTTCGGGCGCTCAGCCGCGTTCGCGACGTCCACGCCGAGGTAGAAGATCAGCTTCGCGATGCGCGATTCCTTCTCCGCGTCGATCTTGTCGGGCGAATCGCCCGCCTGATGGTAGTCGGCGTGCGTGCCGTTAAAGAAGAAGAGGATGGGCACGCCCTTCTTCGCGAAGTTGTAGTGGTCGGAGCGGAAGTAGAAGTTTTCTTCGGGCCAGATGTCGTCGATCGGCCGCATGTTGAGCTCCGGGTGCGCCGCGCCCACGCGGTTCAGCGTCGCGCCCAGATCGGAGTGCTCCTTGCCGATCGCGACGATCGTGTCTTTCCAGTTACGGCCGACCATGTCGATGTTGAGATCGGCGACGATGTTGGTGATCGGTACAGCGGGATGATTGGAGAAGTATTCACTTCCCCACAGTCCCTTCTCCTCACCGCTCACATTCAAGAAGATGATCGAGCGTTTGGGGCGAGGTTTCATGCCGGCGAATGCTTCCGCAATTTCCACCACCGCGACCGTTCCGGAGCCGTCGTCATCCGCGCCGTTGCAGATCGAGTCCGCGCCCTGTGCCCGGCAGCCCCCGCTGCCGCGCGGACCTGCGACGCCGACATGGTCCATGTGAGCGCTGAAGACGACGTATTCGCTCTTGAGCGTGGGATTGCTGCCCTCGAGAATGGCGACGACGTTCGGCGCGGAGTTGTGCTCCACCACCTGGACCCGCGCGTGCACATGCAGCTGGATCCCGCTCAAAGGCTGGACGGCAAAGGTCGCTGCGGACTGTGCGGCCGCGAGATCGATGCCCAGTGATGCGACGGCGGGTTGGAGTGACGCGACGCGGATGGCAAGAGGCAACGGGCCTCCGACCGGCCGGCTGGGGTCGCGCATCTGTGGCCTGGTGAAACGCGCCACGATTTGCCCCCACGCGGAGTCGGGGGCGCCGCTGAGCAGCACGATACCCGCGGGCATCCAGTTAAACACCCGCTCGCGATCGGGGCCGCGCAGGCGGGGCGACGTCAGCACGATCATCTTGCCGGCGAGCGCGGCCGTGTCGGCCGTAGCGCCAGTCAGCGGTCCCGACACGAGCACCAGGTCGCCTGCGTAATCACCGCTTGCAAACCCGTTGCCGGCGAAAACAAAGTCCGTACCGAATTTGAGCGCTGCCCCCCCTCCGGGGCCGCCGTGCACGAAGGCCACGGAGCTTTCCGCGACGATTCTCACGCGATCGATCGCGTAGCGCTGAATGAAGGTGCCGCGATCGCCGCCCGGCTTCAGCCCGAGGCGCCGGTACTGGCGGCCGATGTACTGTGCCACTTTATCAAGCTCAGGACTCGGCGTATCACGGCCACGCATCGAATCGTCGGCGATGATGCCGATGCGGCGGCGGATATCTTCGGGAGAAATCGTTTGCGCGGCCTGCTGGACAGGAGCCTGCGCTTGGAGGAGAAGCAAAAGAGCGAGCAAGGAGCCTCGGCAAAAAGGAAAGGGGACAGAAAACTAACGCGCCCGACCGTGAGGAACTACGATCGGGCGCGTCAGGTTTCAGTCTGAACGTTCATGGCTTGCGACGCCGCACCTCGGGCTCATCGCGCGGTTTGGGCGACTCGCGCGGGGGATCCCGCCGCGGCTCCGCGCGTGCGGGTGGGGGTGCGGGTGGTGGCTGGCTGCGCGGTTCGTTGCGCGGTTCGGCACGCCGCGGCTCGCTGCGCGGTTCATTGCGCGGCTCGTTCCGTGGCTCCACTCGGCGAGGCTCATCACGGCGTGGCTCGTCTCGGCGTGGCTCGACCTGGCGCGGCTCCTCCTGGCGCGGCTCCTCGCGGCGGGGTGCGATGATTCGGGGCTCGTCGCGTCGGGGTTCGACCTTGGGCTGCTCGGCCGGCGGAAGGACCATCGGACGATCGGCCGGACGATTATCGGCCGGACGATCGGGCAGGTCACGACGGCCCCGGCCGCGGTCGTCGTTCCCGTTGTTGCCACGACCATTGCCGTTATTCCCACGATCGTTGCCACGACCATTGCCATTATTCCCACGATCGGTGCCGGTGCCGCGGTCATCGCCCGGCCGATCGTGACGATCCCGCACGTCGGGAGGCGGAATGATGCCGAGCCCACCGAGATCGCGGCCCGTTACACCACGACGCCCGTTGTCGTTCACCGGCCGCTCGCGCTCGCGAGAGACGAAGCCTTCGCGGCTGGGGCGGTCCGTGCCCCAATCCTTAAAAATAAACCGAGGCTGCGGACGGAATGGCCGCACGAACACCACGCGGGTGCCGCCATAGTACCGGTACGGATAGTACCAGGGATCGTCGTACACGAACATGCGGAAACGAACGCACGAGTAGTAGTACGGATCCCAGTACGAGTAGCTCACATAGGTGTGGCAGTCATAGCAGAGAAAGCGCGGATAGTCGTAGTGCTGTCCGACGTTGTAGGAGATGACGTCGTAGTCCCAGTCGGCGTAGCCCTCAGGCACGATGCGTTGCGCGAGATCGGTCATCGCGACGTATGGGTCACCCTTCACGCGGCCGTCGGCGATCACGCGATAATCCCAGTGATCACCGCTCTCGATCTGATCGTAGACGAAAGGATCCGCCGACGTCACGGCGAAGAGGTAGCCGACGCCGGGGTAGTCGTCGATCGTAAATGCATCGCTGCCCAATGCGCGGCCATCGACCTCGAGATCCCGCCCACCGCGCGCGAAGTTGTCTTCCCACGGATCGCGCGGGAACAGCACGCGAACACGACCGTCCGTATCAACGCGGAAGATCGTGACATAGGCGTCTTGATCGATTCGGAAATACAACCGGACGCGTTCGCCGCGGGTATAAACGGCGGCGTCGCCCCGGTTCGTCCACAACTCGATCTTGGGGCGGGACAGATTGTGGTCCCGCACCGGAGCAGTGGACACGAGTGCCAAGCTGAGCAGCGCGATGTTTGTGAACATGGTGCCTCCCGCCCAGGCTAAGGCAGAGACTGTGCCAGCGGCATGATCCAGCTAAATTATATTGATATAATGACTTGGCAGCGACGCCCTTCACCCTGGCTGTCCCATCGCAAGGACATTTCGTGGCTCAGCGCCTAGACCTGCTCGATCCCGCGGAAGTCGCCCGACTGGGTGGAATCGAGATCGTGGCGGAGGGGGTCGTCGAGGGGTTTTTGGCTGGGGTGCACCGCTCGCCGTTCCGTGGGTTCTCGGTCGAGTTCACCGAGCATCGCGCCTATCAGCCGGGCGATGAGCTGCGCTATCTGGACTGGCGGATCCTCGGTCGCTCGGATCGGCTGTTCGTCAAGCAATTCGAGGAAGAAACGAACCTGCGCGCGATGATTCTCGTCGACGCCAGCCGGTCCATGGCGTGGCAGGGGGCGCCGGAGCGACTCACCAAGCGGGCCTATGCCGATCGCCTTGCCGCGGCAGTTGCGCTCATTCTGCTGCGGCAACGAGACGCGACCGGACTCGTCACGTTCGACGAACAGGTGCGTCAGGTGATTCCGGCGCGCGTGAAGGCGGGGCAATGGACGCGGATCGTGCGCGGCCTCCTCGACACGCCGGACGGTCAGGGGACGGCGGCACACGCCGCGCTGCAGCGCTTGACTGCATTGCTCACCCGTCGCGGCCTGGTTGTGCTGCTCTCGGATTTGCTGTTCGATCGCGAGCTTGCCCTGGCGGCGTTGCGCTATCTCCGGCATCGGGGCCACCAGGTGGTCGTCTTTCATCTCATGGACCCGGCTGAAGTAGAGCTCAGTGGCCCGCCCGAAGTGCGTTTCCGCGATCCCGAATCGGCCGTCAGCGTGGTGGTTCGGCCCCGCGAGCTGGCGCGTGCGTACGCCGACACGGTGCGTCGCGAGATCGCGGCCTGGCGCAAGGCCTGCCGCCGCCACGGCATCGGATACCATCACGTACAGACCAACATGCCGTTCGGCCTCGCGCTGCGCTTGTTGACGTGAGCTTCATACATCCGTTGGCGCTCGTGGGACTCGCGGCCGCCGCGATCCCGGCGCTGCTCCACCTGTTGCAGCGACGCGTTCCCCCGGAGATCGACTTTCCACCGGTGCGATATCTCAGTACGGCCGAGCGTGAGAGCGCGCGACGGTTGAAACTGCGTCATCTGCTTCTCCTCATTCTGCGGACCGCGCTGATCGTTGCCATCGTGCTCGCGGCGGCGCGTCCGCTCGTGCCGTTGCAGGGGGGCGGCGCACATCAACCAACCGCGGTCGTCATCATTCTCGACAATTCGCCCTCCTCGGGAGCCGTGGTCGACGGCGGTCTGGTGCTCGACCGGCTGCGCGTCGCGGCGCTCGCGGCGGTGGGGCGCACGACGTCCGCCGACCGCGTGTGGCTGATGCTATGTGACGGCGTGCTCCGCGGCGGTAGTCGCGAAGCGCTGCGCGCCACGATTGACAGTACGCATACCGGTTGGCAGCGCCTCGATCTCGTGCAAGCGGTCGACCGGGCGGCGCGAATGGTCAACGCGCAGCCACTGTCGGGCCGCGAAGTTCACCTGTTCAGCGATCTGCAACGCACTGCCTTGTCGTCCGCTCATGCCGACGTGCCGAATGGTGTGCGCGTGCTCGCGCTTGCGCCGGGACGGGCGGTCGCCAACCGCGGGATCGCGGCGGTCACGGTGTCGGAAGGCGCGGCGATAATCGAGCTCGGCAGTTCGTCGGCCGGCAACGGAGGTGTACCGCAACCCGTGCCCGTCACTATTCGACTCGGCGGGGAGCGTCGTGATCGCGGAGAGGTCACCGCCCGTGGGTTGGCGACACCCGGCAGCGATCGCGCGGGCGTGGTGCCACGGTCCGCCGTTACCGTCCCCCTCCCCGCGCAATCGCTGACACCGGGTTGGTGGGTGGGCGAGGCGGCGTTGGAGCCGGACGAACTGCGCGCCGATGATCGCCGGCCCTTCGCCTGGCGTGTGGCCCCGCCGGCCCGCGTTACGGCGACAGCCACGGCGGGTTCGTTTGTCGCGGCCGCGCTCGCGGTGCTTCAGGAGGGGCGGCGTGTGAGAGACGGCCGCGATGTCGTCATCACGGGAGGTGAGGCGCCGACCGGCTTGCACGCCATTGTGCAGCCACCGGCGGATCCCGCCCTGGTCGGGCAAGCGAATCGCGCCCTCGCCGCACGCGGCGCGCCTTGGCGCTGGACCCAGCTCGGCACACCGGGCGTCCTTGCCGCGCCTGACCTGGCCGTTCTTACCGGGGTGTCGGTGGCGCGGCGATACCGCATCGAGGGAGCCGGGGGTAGCGCGCCGGGGGGAGGGAGGGGAGCCGACGGCGTGCTGGCAACGGTGAACGGTGAGCCATGGCTCGTGCGCTCGGGCGATGTCGTCCTGCTGGGCAGTCGGCTCGACACCGCGTGGACGGCGCTGCCGGCGGCGCCGGGCTTCGTGCCGTTTGTCGACGCGTTAGTCAACCGCATCGTGATCGGCGAAGCCGCGGTCGCGTCAGCCGAAGGCGCGCCGCGCGTCGAATTCCGCACCCGCGGCGCCGACACGATTGGTGCAACCGTGTACGGCCCCGACGCCCGCGAATCCGACCTCACGCCCGCCACACCGGCGCTCGCGATCGCCGCGTTGGGCGGGAAGGACCGTGTCGAGGTGCTCAGCGCGGACCGGCTTTCCGGCGAGCGATTCTCAGGGACGCGCCGCGCCGACTTCAGCGGCTTGCTGCTCGTGCTGGCCTTGGTGCTGGCCGCGACCGAGCTGGGAGTCGCGACCCGAACCCGCTGATGCCGCTCGACTTCCTACTCAAGAAGTTCCACGACCTTCCCGCCACGCGCTCGCTGATCGAGCGGTTGCCGTCTCCCGGCCATCGCGTCGGCGTGGGGGGCCTTCCGGGGTCGAGCGCCGCGGTGCTGCTCGCGACGCTCGCTCGCGCGCTGCCGCAACGCGTCTTCATGATCATCGCCCCCACGCCGGCCGACGCGGAGCGATGGCTCGCGGACCTGCAGACATTGCTTGGAACAGAGAGCAGTGCGCTGTATCCGCAGCGCGAGTCTTTGGGTGCCGAAGAGCCGCATTACGAGCTTGCCGGCGAGCGTATCGAAACGCTCGAAGCACTGATGCGGGGCGCGGTGCGCCTCCTGATCACGACCGCGCGTGCCGCCGCCGAGCGCACAGCCGTCCCGGCGGCGCTGGAGCACGCGCGGCTTGTGATCGAGGTCGGTACAGAGGAAAGGAGCCTGACCGAGACGGCGCGGCGGCTCGATGACATGGGGTACGCGCGCGTTCCTACGGTCACCGAGGTTGCGCAGTACAGTGTTCGCGGCGGAATCCTCGATGTCTACGGATTCGGCATGGCGACGCCGGCCCGGATCGAGTGGTGGGGGGACGACGTCGCATCGGTGCGCAGCTTCGATCTCGACACCCAACGCTCCGGCACCGCAGTGAATCGCGTGACGGTTCTCCCGGTGCGGGCGGAGGTGCACGGGGAACTGAAGACAGGGGCGCAACATGCGACGCCCCTACGTAGGAACCTCCTCGATCTCCTCCCGACCGATACGATCGTCGTCACCGACCAAGAGACCGCCGTCGAGCGCGAGGTCGAGCGTGCCTGGGCCGATGCGGCGCATCATCTCGAGGTGGCCCGGCGCATGGGAGAAGAACCCCCGCGGCGTGACGAGCTGCTGATCGACCCGGCGTCGTGGCGCTCGCGTTTGACCGGCCTGGCCCGCGTCGCGGTTTCGGATGCGGAGACGGAACAACGCTTCCCGATCGCCCCGCCCGAGCACGTGGACCGCGATCTGAAGCGTCTGCGGCAAATCGTCGCCGAGCCGCCGGCGACCGTGATTCTGTGCGATAACGACGGCCAGCTCGAACGTTTGGAGGAGCTGATCGGGGCCGACCGGGCGACGCTGGCCGTCGGCGCACTCGATGGCGGATTCATTCTGCCTACGATGCGGGTCCTCACCGATCATGAGATCTTCCGCCGCGCTCGCCGGTTGCGGCGGCCGCGCCGCTATCGCAGTGCGGTCTCAACCGCGGCATCGCGGCCCCTGACGCCGGGCGGCTACGTCGTCCACCTGGAGCATGGGATCGGCATTTACCGCGGGCTGCAAACCATCGCCGTGGGCGCGGAGGGGGCGACGCTCGAAGTTGCGGTCGTGGAGTACGAAGGCGGGGATCGCCTCAACGTACCGCTGTACCGCATCGATCAACTCGAGCCATACCGAACCGCGGGCGATGGCGATGCCCCGCCACCGCGGCTACACCGCCTCGGCGCCACGACTTGGCAGCGGCAGCGCGACAAGACGCGCGCCGCGATACGGGTGATGGCCGCCGAGTTGTTGGACCTGTACGCTCGGCGCCAGCTCGCCATTGGTTATTCCTTTCCGCCCGATACACCATGGCAGCGCGAGCTGGAATCCGCCTTCCTTTATGAAGACACGCCGGATCAGCGCCGTGCCTCGGACGAGGTCAAGCGCGACATGGAGCGCGCGCGTCCGATGGACCGGTTGTTGGTGGGAGACGTGGGATACGGCAAGACCGAGGTCGCCGTCCGGGCCGCCTTCAAGGCCGTACAGGCCGGAAAACAGGTCGTCGTGCTCGTGCCCACGACCATTCTCGCGGAGCAGCATGGGCGCACGTTTCGCGAACGGCTCGCCGACTACCCCGTCCGCATCGAGGTCCTGTCGCGCTTTCGCAGCACCAAAGAGACCGCTCCATTGGTCGAGCGCATCACGGCCGGAGACGTGGATGTCGTGATCGGCACTCACCGGCTGCTGTCGTCCGACGTCGCGTTCAAGGACCTGGGGCTGTTGATCGTCGACGAGGAGCATCGCTTTGGCGTCCGGCACAAGGAGCGGCTCAAGGCGCTGAAGTTGAGCGTCGATGTCCTGACGCTCACCGCCACGCCGATTCCCCGGACGCTGCATCTCTCCCTGGCCGGTCTGCGGGACCTCACGCTACTCGAGACGGCGCCGAAGGACCGTTCGCCCGTGTTGACGTTTGTCGAGCCGTGGGACGACGCGCTGCTCGAGGAGGCCATGGCGCGCGAACTCGATCGCGGCGGGCAGGTGTACTTCGTACACAACCGCATCGAGACGATCGATACGGTAGCGGCGCGCATTCAGGCGCTCGCGCCCCGGGCTCGGCGGGCGGTCGCGCATGGGCAGATGCGGGAGACCGATCTGGAAGCCGTCATGGGACAGTTCGTGCGGGGGGAGGTCGATGTGTTGGTGTCGACGATGATCGTCGAATCCGGCCTGGACGTGCCGAACGCCAACACGATGATTGTGGACCGCGCGGACCGTCTTGGGCTCGCGCAGCTCTATCAGCTGCGTGGTCGCGTGGGACGGAGCCACCGGCGCGCGTTCTGCTATCTGCTCGTGCCCGATCTGGTCGACGGGCAGGCGGAGGAACGTTTGCAGGTGCTCGAGCATCATACTGATTTGGGATCGGGATATCGCATCGCGCTGCGCGACCTGGAGCTGCGCGGAGCCGGGAATCTGCTCGGCGGTGAGCAGTCGGGCCACGTGCAGGCCGTAGGGTTCGACATGTACTTGCGATGGCTCGAAGAAACGGTGCGAGGGCTGAAGCAGGGGGAACAGGGAGCGGGGAGCAGGGAGCAGTTCACTCCACCCGACGTCACGCTCGATGCGCCGGCGCATCTGCCCGACGAGTACGTCCGCGACGACGACACAAAGCTCGATCTGTACCGGCGGCTGGCGCGGGCCGAGCAACCAGGTGAGATTCAAGCCGTTCGCGACGAGCTCCGTGACCGATTCGGGCCGTTGCCGGCCGCAGCTGAGCGGCTGCTCCTCGTCGCGGAGTTACGAGCGCTGGGGGCCCGGGTGGGCCTGGAGACGGTTCTGATCAAGGGCGACGAAGCGCGGCTCTCGTTCCGGCGTGACGCGGCGCCGCGATTGGCGGGACTCCAGGTGGCGCTCGAGGCGGTGCAGTTCGAAGCAGACGTGCGGCGCGCCGTACCGCTCTCGCTCAGGCTCCGCCGGCTCGGCGGAGAGTCAATCGGCCCCGGTCTGGTCCGGGCGCTCACGGCCGTTCTGCGGGATCATCACCGTACTTAAGAAAGAGGGAAGCGGATGCGACGTACGCGTTTGGTGCTGTTGGCGCTGGTCTCCCTGACCCTTGCCGCGTGCGCTGCCCTGCGCGACGCGTTCTCGCCCCGCGCGAACTCCGTGGCCCGCGCCAACGACCAGACTCTGACGGTGGAGCGGCTGGCCAACTGGGCCGGTCAAAGCAAGCAGGTGCCGCTCGATCCACTCACGCTCAGCCGCGTGTCGCGCTATTGGGTCGAATACACGTTGTTCGCCGAAGCGTTGGCGTCGGGCAAGGATCTGCGGGACTCGGCGACGGTGACCGCGGCGATGTGGCCCGTCACCTCGCGGCTCAAGTGGCAGCGTTTCCACGACCGCCTGTCCGCAGGTCAGACACTCACGGCGCAGCAAACGGATTCGGCGTTTCAAGCAGGCCAGTACCGCGTCTTTCAACACATTCTGTTTCAAGTGCGCCCGTCCGCCGCAGGCTCCCCTCCAGCCGGAAATGCCGATGCGCAGAAGCACCGCCAGGCGGAGCAGCTGCTCCCGCAAGCGCGGGCTGCCGGCGCGCGCTTCGCGCAGCTTGCGTCGCGCTACTCGGAGGATCCCGGCTCGAAAGTGGCGGGGGGATCGCTGGGACTTTCGACGCGCGGACAGTTCGTGCCCGAATTCGACCAGGCGGCATGGGAGCTTGCGCCGGGCGCCGTCAGCGCGGTCGTGAAGACCCAGTTCGGCTACCACATCATCCGCCGTCCGCCGCTCGCCGAGGTGCGCGATTCGTTTCGGGTGCTGTTGCAGGAGCGGATCCAAGCGCACGATGATTCGATCTACGTCGACAGCCTCAACATCAAGCGGAAGATCGAGCCGGTGAGTCACGCGGCCGACTATGTGAAAGCGGCGGTGCAGGACATCGACGCCGCGCGCTCCAGCAATCGCGTCCTGGTGAAGTACCGCGGCGGATCGCTGAGAGTCCGGGACTTTGTGCGCTGGCTCGGGGCGCTCGATCCCCAAATCCTCCAGGCGCTGCCGCAGGCGAACCCCGAGCAGATCTCGCAGTTTCTCAAGTCCCTGGCGCAGCAACAGCTGATGCTCGAGCAGGCGGACTCGGCGAGGGTCGCATTGACCGCTGCAGACTGGCAGCGCGTGCGCGACGAGCACGACTCCACGCTGGCGATGATCCGCTCACTCCTGAACTTGAGTCCCGAGGCGCTGCGCGACTCGGCCGGGACGTCGCCGGACGCACGGGCCAGCTTTGCCCTGGCGCGCGTGAACGATTACTTCGAGCGCGTGTTCCACGCCCGGGCGCGCTTCTTCCCGCTCCCCACGTTCCTGGCCGACACGCTGCTGGCGCAGGCGACCTGGGATGTGGACGAGGCGGGGGTGCGGCGAGCCGTCGAACGGGGACAAGAGATTCGTGCCGATTCCAGCCAGACATCCGCGGCCCCGCGCATGACGCCGGCACCGGGACCCGCGCCGATCGACACGACGAAGCGCCGGACGCCACGATGAAACCGCTGCTTGGCCTCCTGGCGGTCTTCGCCGTCACGACGGTTGCCGCTCAGCAGCCGGCGCGCTCGGAGCAACCGCTCGACCGCATCGTGGCGGTCGTGGGTACGCGGCCCGTCCTGGCATCGCAGATCGAAGAAGAGATGGTCCAGCAGCAGGCCCAGGGTCAGACGCTGCCAACCGATTCCGTGGGACTCGCCACGATGCGGCGCCAGATCCTGGACAAGTTGGTCGAGCTGGAGATCCTGGTACAGCAGGCCGAGCGCGATACCTCGATCAAGGTGACCGACCAGGAAGTGCTCGATCAGGTGGAGCAGACCTACCAGAACGTCCGCAAGCAATTCAACTCGGAGAACGAGTTCCGCGATCAGATTCGCCAGGCGCGCTTCGGATCGGTGGAAGAGTGGCGTCGCTGGCTGGCCGACGAGCAGCGCCGGCAGCTCTACGCCCAGCGACTGATCGAGGCGCAGCGCCAGAAGGGCAAGCTGCGCCCGATTCCGCCGACCGATGCCCAAATGCGTGAATTCTGGGAGCAGAACAAGGATCAGCAGCCCAAGCGTCCGGCGACGGTCTCCTTCCGCCAGATCGTGATCAGACCGGTGCCGGATTCGGCTGCGCGGCTGCGCGCACTGCAGCGTGCCGAATCGCTCGTCGTCGAGCTCCGTCACGGCGCCGATTTTGCGGCTGCGGCGAAGCGATTCTCGGGTGACAGCGCCTCGGCGGCGCAGGGCGGCGAGCTCGGGTGGTTCCGCCGCGGTGTGATGGTGAAGGAGTTCGAAGACGTAGCGTTCCATATTCGTCCCGGAGAGATCTCGCCGCCGATCGAAACGGCGTTCGGATTCCACATCATCAACGTGGAGCGAACGCAGCCGGCGGAAGTCCTGGCCCGTCACGTGCTGATCACGCCGGAGATCAGCGCGGCGCAGATCGCGATCGCCCGGCACCGGGCGGATTCGCTGCGCGACGCCCTGGCTCGCGGCACGACGACATCGTTCGATTCGCTCGCGAAGCTCTACGCCGATCCGCTGGAGACCAAGCTGGCGGAAGACACGCCACTCACGGACCTGCCGCCGGAGTATCAGAAAATCCTCTCCAGCGACACGACGACGGGGCTGAAGCCGATGATCGCCGTCGGCGCCGACACCCCTCGCCGCAAGTTCGTGGTGCTCGAGGTGACGGCCCGGCACGATGCCGGCGATTTGTCATTCGACGACGTGAAGATGCGGATCCGCCAATCGCTTGCCGACCAGCTCGCGATCCGGCATTTCGTCGATCAACTGCGCCGCCAGATCTACATCGACATCAGACTTTAGTCGTGGCCTCTCCACCTCCTCGGCCGCGTCTCGCAGTTGCGGTGGGCGATCCCCGCGGGATCGGCCCGGAGGTGGTTCGCAAAGCGCTGCGGCAGCCGATCGACGCCGACGTGCGCATCGTGGGCAGCTCGGAAGACGGGGCGCCGAGCGACGTCGAAGCGGGGCGCTTGGCGGCCCAGGGCATCGAAACCGCCGCGCGGCTGGCGCTCTCGGGCGAGGTCGACGCCATCGTCACCGGGCCGGTCAATAAGTCGGCGCTGCACGCCGCGGGCTATCGGTTCCCCGGGATCACGGAATTCCTGGCGCATGTTGCCGCCGATATTCCCGTGGCGATGATGCTCACGACGGGCCGCCTCCGAGTCGTCCTCGTGACAACCCATCTCTCGCTGCGCGACGCCATCGCGAGCGTGACGACGGAGCGCGTGATCGAGGCGGGCCGCATTGCGATCGACGCGCTACAACGGTGGTGGGGGATCGCCACGCCACGGTTGGCGCTCTGCGCGCTCAATCCGCATGCGGGGGAAGGCGGGTTGTTCGGCGACGAGGACGACCGCTTGCTGCAGCCCGCCGCAAAAGCGCTCGACGCCGCTGGGCCGCTCCCGGCGGACACGGTGTTCGTGCGCGCGCTGCGCGGCGAGTTCGATGCGGTGCTGGCTCCTTACCACGATGTCGGGATGACGGCGGTGAAGGTTTCCGGTTTCGGGACCGGCGTCAATGTGACGCTCGGTCTGCCGTTTATTCGCACGTCACCCGATCACGGAACGGCGTTCGACATCGCGGGGAAGGGAATCGCGGACGCGGGGTCGATGCGGGCATCACTGGAGCTGGCGGTGCAGCTGGCTGCCGCGCGGCGGGCGAAGACCCGCGCCTAGCTCGACGGCTCTGTGACGGTTGTCGTGGCCGGCCACACGCGCACGCGACCCACGCGCCGGCCATCCATCTCGAGAATCTCGAACGTCGCGCCCTGCAAGTTGACGCGATCGCCGACCTTCGGCAGACGGCCCAGCCGTCCGAACAACAACCCGCCGATCGTTGTGTAGTCGCCGTCGTCGAGCTGGAGCTTCAGCACGCGGTTCACATCACCGATCTCCGCGCTGCCGGCCAGAATCGGCACGCCTCCGCCCGCCCCGGTGCCCGCAGTCCCCTGGGCTGACGCCGGTGCCTGATCGTATTCGTCGTAGATCGGTCCCACGATCTCTTCGAGCAGGTCTTCCATCGTCACCAGGCCGGCGGTACCGCCGAACTCGTCGAGCACGATCGCGAGGTGCACCTTCTGGCGCTTCATGTCGGCCAGGACGTCTTCTACCTCGCGCGTGCCGGGCACGAAGAACGGCGGCCGCGCGATGTCCTGCACCGGCGTGTCGGAGCCGGACAGCAAGCCGCGCAGGATGTCTTTTGCGTGCACGATGCCGACGACGTCGTCCAGCGACTCTCCCGTCACGGGATAGCGCGAGCGTCCCGCCGCCGCCACTCGGTCCGCTGCCTCGGCGAGGGAGGCCTCAGCGGGGAGTGCGACGATCTGCGTCCGCGGCGTCATGACCTCGCGCGCGTTCTTCTCGCTGAACTCGAAGACGCCCTCCAGCAGGCGCGCGTCACCGGCGCCGAGGCCGCCTGTCTTGCGGCTCTGCTGGACCAGCATCCGGATCTCCTCGGGCGAATGGACGCGGTCGAGCTCGGGGTTCGAGCTTCTGATGCCGAGGAACCGCAGGACGAGGCGGGCGCTGACGTTCAACAGGAAATTGAACGGTCGCGTGATCCACGAAAACACGATGAGCGGGGTTGCGACCCACCGGCTGGTCGCCTCGGGATAAGTGATTGCCCATGTCTTGGGGACCAGCTCTCCGAACACCACGTGCAGGAACGAGATGATGCCGACGGCCACGACGGAGGCGATGCCGCCGCGTGTCAGAAACTCGAGCCCAGCGGGCAGAGTCGCGAACCAATCGCGAAACAGATGCGCGACGGTGTCCTCGGCGACGTAGCCCAACAAGATGGAGGTCAGGGTGATGCCGAGCTGCGTCGCCGAGAGGAGGCGATACAGCTCGCCGAGCGCCTTGCGCACGATGCGCGCTTTGCGATCGCCGCGCCGGATCATGGCCTCGATCCGCGTGCGGCGGGATGCGACGAGCGCGAATTCAGCCGCCACGAAGAAGGCGTTGGCCGCCACCAGCGCGACGATGGCCAGCAGCCGCAGACCGAGGACGTTCACGGCCTAATAGTATTAGATTTGCGGCGAGGATACATCCGTGCTCCCCGCTGAAGCCCACTGTACCTATCGCGCGCCGCTCAACGTCGAGACTCGACGGCGCCTGACGCTCGCGCTGGCGATTACGGCGGTTGTGATGGTGGTCGAGTTCGTCGGTGGCTGGCTTTCGGGCTCGCTGGCATTGCTTGCCGACGCCGCCCACATGCTCGCCGACGTGGCGGCGCTGGGACTGGCGCTGATCGCCGCGTGGATTGCGCAGCGGCCGGCCACGCCCGAACGCTCGTTCGGGTTCATGCGCCTGGAGATCCTCGCCGCACTGGTCAACGGCGCCGTGTTATTTGCGATCGCGATCGGGATCGGCGTCGAGGCCTGGCAGCGGCTGCGCGTGCCGCAGCTCGTCAATGGGCCCCTGCTCCTCGCCGTCGCGGCGGTGGGCTTTGTCGCGAATCTTGTCGCCACGGTCGTGTTGCACCGCGGGCATGAGCACTCGCTCAATCAGCGGGGCGCGTACCTGCACGTGCTTGGCGATCTGTTGGGCTCGGTGGGTGCGCTCATCGCCGGTGTCATCGTGCTGGCCTCCGGCTGGGTGATGGCCGATCCCATCATCTCGGTGCTGATTGGTGGACTCGTCCTGGTGAGCGCTTGGCGGCTGGTAAAGGAAAGCAGCGATGTCCTGCTGGAGGCGGCTCCCCGGCACATCGCCCTGTCGGACGTGCATGAGCGGATCGCGTCCGTGCCCGGCGTCGAGTCGGTTCACGACCTGCACTTGTGGACGGTGACGAGCGGGGTCGTCGCCATGAGCGGGCATCTCGTGGTCAAGAATCCGAGCGATAATCAGCCCGTGCTGGAAGCGGTGCAGACCCGGATGCGGGCGCTAGGGATCGCGCATGTGACGGTGCAGGTGGAAAAGGAGCCGATTTGTGATTAGACGCGGGAGGGGGCGGTAGGAGGCGGTACCGCCCCCTCCCGCCCCTTTACCGCCCCTACGCATCCGTTTATACTGCGCCCCTCATTCAGGGGACCGTAACTCAGTGAAGATTCGCAACATCGCCATCATCGCCCACGTCGATCACGGCAAAACCACGCTGGTGGATCAGATGCTCCGCCAGGCGGGCGTGTTCCGCGCCAATCAGCAGGTGGCGGAGCGCGTCATGGATTCGAACCCGCTCGAGCGTGAGCGCGGCATTACGATCCTGGCCAAGAACACTTCGGTTCGCTGGGGCGATACGAAAATCAATATTGTAGACACTCCGGGGCACGCCGACTTCGGTGGCGAAGTCGAGCGCATTCTGCGGATGGTAAACGGTTTCTTGCTGCTCGTGGATGCGGCGGAGGGGCCGATGCCGCAGACGCGGTTCGTCGCGGGGAAGGCGCTGGCGCTCGGCCTGAAGCCAATCGTGCTGGTCAACAAGATCGACCGGCCCGACGCCGAGCCGCTGCGCGTGCACGACGAGGTGCTGGAGCTGCTGATGGACCTGGAGGCGACGCCGGAGCAGTTCAACTGCCCTTTCCTTTATACGTCGAGTCGTCTGGGCACGGCGACGTTGGAGCTCGACGAGCCGGGAACGACGTTGACGCCGCTGTTCGACACGATTCTCGGAACGATTCCGCCGCCCAAGGCGACCGAAGCCGGGCCGTTTCAGATGCTGATCTCGACGCTCGACTATTCGTCCTATCTGGGACGGATCGGCATTGGGCGCATCGAGCGCGGGCAGGTGCACGTCGGGGACACGGTCGCGTTACTCCCGATCGGCGAGCCGGGTCCCGTGGGTGACGGCGCGTTCGAGCAGGCCAAGATCGTGAAGCTTTTTGCGTTTGAAGGTTTGGAGCGTGCCGAGCTCGAGACGGCGGCCGCAGGCGAGATCGTAGCCGTGGCGGGGCTGGCCGATGTCGAAATCGGGAAGACCATCACGGCGCCCGATCACCTGGACCGGCTGGCCGGCATCGCGGTCGAGGAACCGACGATCTCGGTGGACATGCTGGTCAACAACTCGCCGCTGGCGGGCCGCGAGGGCAAGTTCGTGACCGGCCGGCAGCTGCGCGAGCGGCTGTACCGGGAGCTGGAGCGCAACGTCGCACTGCGAGTCGAAGATACGGACACGCCCTATGCGTTTACCGTGTCCGGACGAGGCGAATTGCACCTCGGCATCCTGATGGAGACGATGCGGCGCGAGGGGTACGAGTTCCAGGTCAGCCGACCGCGGATCATTCCGCGCGAGGGCCCGAACGGCGAGCGGCTGGAGCCGTATGAGGAGCTGATGATCGATTGCCCCGAGGGGTACGTCGGGGTAGTCATGGAGAAGCTGGGGCCGCGGCGCGCCACCATGCTGGATATGAAAAACCCCGGCCTGGGCATGGTCCGCATGCGGTTCAAGATCCCGGCGCGCGGGCTGCTGGGGTATCGTTCGGAGTTCTTGACGGATACGCGGGGGACGGGGATCATCCACCACCGCTTTTTCGAGTACGATTTGTGGGCCGGCCCCTTGTCGGGTCGGAACCGGGGTGTGATGGTGGCGGACCGGGAGGGGGCGGTGGTGGCATTTGCCCTCTTCAATCTTCAGGAGCGGGGTACGATGTTCGTACAGCCGGGCGACGCCGTTTACGAGGGCATGATCATCGCGGAGCACGTGCGGCCCGGCGATATGGATGTGAACGCAACGAAGGAAAAGAAGCTCACGAACATGCGCACCACGGCGTCGGACGAGATGATTATCTTGGAGCCGCCACGCCAGATGACCTTGGAGCTGGCCTTGGAGTACATCGAAGACGACGAGTTGATCGAGGTGACGCCGTCGTCGCTGCGGCTGCGCAAGCGTCTCTTGGGCGCGAGCGACCGCCGCAAGTTGGCCCGCAGCGAGAAGCGGGCGTTGTCGGAGGAGTAGGAAGGTCCCGAAGTTCGTTCGCCGTTAACCTCAGCCGGAGGTGGGCAATGCTGGCCCGCGAGACGTCGACGGATTGGTCGCTCAAGCGCAGGAGCGACGACGTCGACGAGGAGTTCGGAGAATTCGAAGAGGACAAGGAACTCGACGAAGACTTCGATGACGAACTGGATGAGGATGAGCTCGACGATGAGGATATGGACGAGGACGATTACGACGACCTCGACGACGAGTTCGATGAGGGGGATGAGGACGACTTCCGACCCAAGAAGGGACCGAAAAGAGAATGGGAATAGGG
>DASWDA010000008.1:0-42960 GCA_036395695.1 Gemmatimonadales bacterium | reverse complement strand
TCCCAGCGCGCTTCGAGTGCCGCGACGAGCGGGCCGGCCGCGAGCCGCCGCACGCTGATGGCACCGCGGCTTTGCTTTACGCGGTCCCGAGCCGGCGGAGCGTACGTATATGCGTCCCCCGCATCACCGGCATCCTCGAGCCGGAGCAGCTCGCCGTAGCGCTCGTTCCGCCGCCGGTCGAGCAGCGTGAGCGCGCCGTTCGCCTCGATCGTCACTTCGACGAAGCGGTTTTCGAGCGAGCGGCCGCGAACCCGCGCTTCCTCGGCGCGCGAGAGCGGTGCCGCGGGACCCGTCGTCAGCGCGGTGATACCAAGCCCCGGCACCGGCGGCGCGCGAAATGCGATCCGGACTTGATCGACTTCGTCCTGGTCCGGGTAGTGACGCGTGCCGTCGATGCGCTCCTCGGTGCGCCGCTGCGCCAGGACCTGGAACGGGACTGCGCGACCAGCCGAGTCAGAGAGCGCGAAAGGCCTGTAGCCCGCTCCCTCACGCGGCAGGCGAGTGGCCGAAGGCGGTCCCACGAGCACATCGCGACGAAACACCGTGACATCAGCGATCGTCACGCCGGCGCGCGAGCGAGGAACCGGGTTCCAGAGGACGAGTGCGGGCTCGAACCCGTCGGCGCGCTCGCGCTGGGCATCAGGGTCGTGACCCACCAACCCCATCAAGGCACCCCGCGTGAGCTCCGCGGCATACGCGGCGACCTCATCGAGACGCTGCTCGGCGACACTGGCGACCGAGTCTGCCGTACACCCGGAGATCGTGTCATGGAACTGGTTGCGAACCAGCGTACGCCAGGCGGTCTCGAGGATCGGGCGGCGATCGCGTGCCCCGGCGAGTCTCGCCAGCGCCACCAGCGGCTCCGCCAGGCGCTCGAGCCACAGCTCGACCTGCCCGTGGCGGCGCTTGAGTGGCGCCCGCGTCCCGTGCACCCCCTGCAGCGTCCAGGTGAAGCCGTACGACCAGCGCAGCTCGCCGGCGAGTGGTTTCACGGGCGTGCTGTCGGCTGCCTGAAAAAACTCGTCCAAACGTGAGATGCGGAACGCGCTCGCGGGCTCGAGGTCGGCGAGCAGGTCGCGCACGCGGGCGAGCGTGGGATGCGGTGCATGATGATCGGCGCCAATGAACACGGGGACGTGTTTGCCGGCCGCGCGCTGGACGAGCGAGGCCCGAACCTGCGTCCAAATGTCGGGGAGTCGCGCGCCAGCGCCGGGCAACGCCGCGCCGATCTCGTAGCCGTCGGGCGGCAGGTGCCAGAGCAGGATCTCGCGGCCATCTGGCCCTCGCCAACGGAAGAAATCCTTTTCCTGGCCCGGCTCGCCGCCGAGTCCCCGCCACAGGACTCCGTACTTCAACCCGAACTCCCGGGCGAGCGTGGGCAACACCGCCGGATGGCCGAACGCATCAGGTGAGTACAGGACATCGAGGCGTCCGCCCAGCCGTTCCGCGTCCGCGGCGCCGAGCAGGAGATTCCGGATCAAGGACTCTCCGGACGGGATCAGCTCGTCGGCCAGCACATACCACGGCCCCACCTGCAGTCGTCCCGTTTTGACCAGGGCCCGAACATCGTTTTCGCGATCGGGCCGGGCCCGCAGGTAGTCTTCGACGAGGACCGTCTGGCCGTCGAGCAGGAAGGTCCGCAAGGCGCCGTCGGCGTGCAGCCGGTCCATCAGCTCGTCGAACATCGGCACCAGGCGCGCATGAAACGCGGCGCGCGGCAGGAACCATTCCCGGTCCCAATGGGTGTGCGGAATCAGATGAAAGATGAAGGCGTTCGTCACGCGGGAACGCCCAGCCGCGATATCTCCGTCGGATTCGAGAGATGCACGTGCGCCACCCGGCGCCCGCGCGCCAGCAGCGCCCGCAGATCGCCACGCGCTTGCGCCCGGTGCAGGTGGCCGAACGTCCAGCCCATTTCCGGGATCTCCACGTCGTCTGCGACATCGGTCGTGATGACGAGAAACAGGCCGCTGTCGGGCCCGCCTTTATGCAGCTGGCCGGTGGAGTGGAGATAACGCGGCCCGATGCCGAGCGTCGTCGCGCAGCCCAGCGCCCTGGCCCAGGTGGCGCGCAGCGCCTCGAGTTGCGCAACCACCGGAGGCGTTGGCGGGACATACGCGAGAATGGCGAGGTAGTCTCGCGGGCGGTACGCACGCCGCAGCTGCGCGAGCGTGAGGGTGGGTAGGGGCGCCGCATGCTGGGTCCCTCCGGCCGTCAGTTCCGCACGCGCGAGCCGCTTCGCCTCCTCGACGTCGGGCTGATCGAAGGGGTTGACGCCCAGGCGCTCGCACAGTGCCGCGGTCGCGTATTCCCAGCGCAGGAACTCGGCGCCGAGGTCCGTGGGCTCGGCAGCGAAGATGCCGGGCTCCGCGGTCTGCACATCAGGCGCGGCGCCGCCCGCAGGATCCTGCACAATGGGAATCACGCCACGCCCGCTCTTGCCGGAGCTCTCGGCGACGAGCTGCTCGATCCAGGCCGCCAGCGCCGCGATGCGTGGTGGTGGGCTCAGGCGAAGCTTGTCACGCCCGTTCTGCGCGCCAGCGGCGATGGCCACGCCGAGCGCCTGCGCAGCCGCGACATCGACGCGGCGCGCTCGCTCGAGCAGGGCGCGGCCATCGAGCCCGGCGAGGGCCGCGGGAATCATGCCGACCGCCGTCAGCGCGGAATAGCGGCCTCCGACGTCCGGCGGGTGCGGAATGACGGCGCGGAACTTCTGTGCGCGGGCGATCAAGTCCAGCGGAGTTCCGGGTTCGGTGATGGCAACGAACTGCTCGGGGCGCGCGCGCGCCGCAAAGTAACGGTAGAGAGCGAGCGTCTCGACGGTATTCCCCGACTTGCTCGAGATGACGAACAGCGTGCGCGCGAGGTCCGATGCCGCCGCGCGCACCGCATCTGGATTCGTGCTGTCCAGCACCCGCAGGCTTCCCACACCGAATGTCCGGGCGAGCACATCGGCGACGAGACTCGATCCGCCCATCCCGCACACCAGCGTGTGCGTCAGACCGTCGGCGCGGACGGCATTAGCCAGCGCGGCGTGCTCATCCCAGTGCGCGAGCGAGTCGTCCGGAGCACGCATCCATCCGAGCGGATTCATTGGCGGCCAAAGATAATGCGCATAATTTAGGCCCGGAGTGTCCCTTCGATGATGCCCGTCAGCCGGCCCGCTCGCGGGCTGGTCAGCATCGCCGTCGTGTCGCTGGTGGCGATGGTATTCGTGTACGCGTTCCCTCCGAGCGACCGGCGCATCTTCACCATCCTCACGGATCTGTCCTGGAGCTGGGCGGCCGCGTTTGCGGCGTTCGCCTGCTACAGCTCCGCGGGCCGAGTCACGACGTCCGAACAGCGCCGGACCTGGCGGTGGATCGGCGCCGGGTGCGCGTCGTTCTTCGTGGGCCAGCTCGTATGGACCTCGTACGATCTGTGGCGCGGCGCGCCGCCACCCTATCCCTCGCTGGCCGACGCAGGGTTCCTCGGCATCTACGTGTGCGTGATGGTCGGCGTGTTCACGCTGGTGCGTGGGCAGCCGTTGCGGCGCGCCGACCCCGAGCTCGCCCTCGACAGCATCCTCGTCACGTTTACCGTCGGTGCCCTCGCGTACGATTATCTGCTGGAGCCGTTGCTCACCGCGCAGGTGTCGACCATCGCCCTGGTCACGAGTATCGGCTGGTCCATCGGCGCCGTGGCAGTGCTGTGGATCATTCTGATCGAGCTCGCGCGCCGGCCCGCCTTTCCCGCTGCGACTGCGACGCTCGTGCTTCCGGGAGTGGTCGCGCTCGCCATCGGGAACCAGGTCTACGCCGTGGTGGCACTGCGTGGCACCTACCACTCCGGCGGATGGCTCGACCTCACCTGGGACGCAGGACTCTTGATGATCGCCGCGGCGGCCGCGATCGCGCCCGACTACGGCGTGCACCTCCAGCGCACTCGCGCCACGAGACCCGAACCGAGTAACGCCGCGCGGATCGTCGCACTGGTGATCGGTCTTGCGGGCATGACGGGGATGGCCGTCATTGGCCTCAACCGCCCGATCCCTGACCCCGACGATGCCGTCATTGTCGGCATCGGTATGGTGATCGTCGCCGCGCGAGTCCTGTACTCACTGGGCGTGACACAGCGCTACGCGCGGATCCTGGAGGACGAGGTCGCCAATCAGACGCGTTCGCTGATGAGCTCGCTCGGCGCGACCGCGTCAGCCGAGCGCAATCTCCGGCTCCTTATGGAGGCGGTCCCCGATGCGATTACCGTGGTCGACCGGGAAGGCCGGGTGCTCGATGAAAACACCGCGGGGCGCAGTCTCGTAAGCGTGCGTCTCAGCGAGGCCAAACCGGAGAGCGGCAGACGCACGGGCTTCGGATGGCTCGAAGGCACCGCAGCCCGGATTGCACGCGAGAATCTGCTCGCCGCGTTCGACGGGTCGCTGCGGCGCTTCGAGGTCCCGTTTCCACGGCCGGACGGCCACGATGGCACCGCGCAGGTACTCCTCGCGCCCGTCCGGGAAGGCGGCCGCATTCCCAAGGTGCTGATGCTGGTGCGCGATATCACCGAACAACGCCGTACGCAGACGCAGCTGCAGCAGGCAGAGAAACTCGCCGCCATGGGCCAGCTCGTCAGCGGCGTCGCCCACGAAATCAACAACCCCGTCGCGATCATCTCGGGCTTCGCCCAGACGCTGCTGCTCGATCAGTTGACACCCGATCAACGCGAAACGGTGCAGATGATGTACGACGAGGCGACCCGCATCGGCCGCATCACGTCGAACCTGCTCGCGTTCGCGCGCGCGGGAAGCAAGGAGCGGACGCTGGTGGAGCTGAACGAGACGGTGCGGCGCACCTTCGCGCTCCGTTCCTACCATCTGACCACACTCAACATCACCGTGAATCTCGAGCTGGACGACGCAAATCCCAAGGCGTGGGCGAACGGGTCCGAAGTTCAGCAGATGCTGCTCAATCTGCTGATCAATGCCGAGCAGGCGTTGACCACCATTCTCCCGCCCGGGCGGCGCGCCATCACGATCCGCACCGTGACCGCCGCCGAGGACGGCGTCCAGCTGCAGGTCGCCGACACGGGGCCCGGCATCCCCCGCGACATTCAGGAGAAGATCTTCGACCCGTTTTTCACCACGAAGCCGGAAGGCATGGGAACGGGCCTCGGACTCTCGATCTGCTACGGCATCGTGCACGACCACGGCGGCCGCATCTCCGTGCACTCCGTGCCCGGACACGGCGCGACGTTCACCATCGCGCTGCCGCGGGACGCGCGCCAGCGGCAGCGCACCACGCCTCCACCGATGGAGATCCCCGAAGCGGCACGCGAGCCGGAGGGAGCGGGAGCGCTCTCCGTTCTGCTGGTCGACGACGAAGACGGCCTGCGGCGGGCCGTCGCGGCCTTTCTCAAGCGGCGTGGCATGAACGTCCTGGCGGTCGAGGATGGCAGCGACGCGCTGCGCGCGCTGCGCCGCGAGCGTTTCGACGTCATCGTGTCCGATGTTCGCATGCCCGGGATGAGCGGAGCGGAGTTCCTGCAGGGCCTGCGGCGCGAGCATCCGGCGATGGTCAACCGGCT
The DNA here is from genome assembly GCA_036395695.1 of Gemmatimonadales bacterium. Classification (GTDB taxonomy): domain Bacteria; phylum Gemmatimonadota; class Gemmatimonadetes; order Gemmatimonadales; family GWC2-71-9; genus 20CM-2-65-7. The sequence goes on along the minus strand of DASWDA010000008.1, from coordinate 37,398 downwards.
GATCTTCACGACGGGGGATACGTTCGCCACGGACACATCGTCGCTGCTGCGCGATGCGGGCGTCCCGTCGCTCGTGAAGCCGTACGATTTTGCGAAACTCGAGAGCGTGCTCCGCGAGGTGGCCCTGGCGGCTAAAACCTCGACTTGAGCCGCAGTTCCAAATCCGACGTCCCGATGCCGTTCGGTGTGGGCGCCAGCGTGAAGCGCACCGGCTCGGCATCCACTGCGAGCGCGTCGAGTACCTGTTCCTCGACCGTCAGCTCGTACTCACCCGGTTTCACGCCCATCAGATAGAACGCGCCGTCGTTGAAGGTCACCAGCGCGCGGCGCATGCCGCTGCGCCGATCGGTGAGCCTGAGCGTCACGCCACCGACACCGGCGCCATTGCGAACGACGCGCCCCTCGATGACGCCCGCTTCCACGACGGGAATGTCGAGACTGCGGAACCGGTTCGGCCCCGGAACGATGCTCGTTCGCGCAAAGAGCGGCACGAGCAGCGGTGACTCGAGCGACACCGAGTCGAGACTCACCATGACGGGCTCGAACGGGACGAGATCCCAGACGTGATAGGCGCCGGTGGAATCGGTCCGCGCTGAGAGCGAGCCGATCAACACCCGCGCGTTGGCCACGCCCGGCTCGCCCGCGTCGCGAATGCCGTTGGCGTTCACATCCATGAAGACGCGCCCCGACAGGCCGGACCGCTCGAGGGAAGGACCGGGGGCCACGCCGAGCCGGTCCGTGCGGCGATCCCACAGGACGGACCCCTGAAGGAACTGGGTCGCGCTGACCGCCTGGCCGGGGGGCGCGAGCACCGACGTGACCGCTCGCAGCGCCGAGAAGTACGACGTCACAGTGACCGTGTACGTGAGTCCGGCGTCGCCGCGGAGCCAGCTCGCGCCGACTTCGAGCCGCACACCGCGCGCCACGGAATGCGCCGCGAACGCCGACCAGGAGACCAGTCCCGCACGGCGTTCGATCTCGGTGTTGGTCCGGAGCAGCGTCTGACTCAGGAACGTCCCCCACCGGCCGCGCGGCATGATGAACGTCGACACGCCGGCAAACTCCTGGTTGCCGTTCGCCGCCCCGCCACCCCCTACTCCCACCGCCTGCCCATGTTCGGTGCGCACATACGGCAAGAGCCGGACCTCTTCCGTTTGGAGCGAGGCTCCCACGCGCGTGCGGGTCACCACGCCTGCGTCGGTGCTGATCCGCTCGAAGCGGCCATCAAAGAAGAAGAAGCCATGGCTCGTCCGGGGCCGCACGAATCCGGTCAGCGTCCACTGCGCGCGCCGTCCCGGCACAGCCAGCACCGATGCCGAATCGGCCGTGAAGTGCACGTACTCTCCCTCGAGCCGCAGATCGACGGATGGCTCGTAGCGCAGCGCGCCCCGCACGAGCCCATTGCCGATCAGCTCACTCTGGATCGCCCACGCATTGCTCGGATTCCCGGAGACCGCGGCGTATGGATGGGTGCGGTCCGGCAGCGAGTCGCGCCAGTACTGATCGATGCCCCCCTGCACTGTCCAGCGCCCAGTCGCACCGTAGCGCACGTCGAGATTCGCCGTCGCGTTACAGGTGAACGACGGCTGGGGGCAGTGACCGCCCGAAATGCCGTATTCGAACCGGTGCGCCGGGAGCAGATCGGTCAGCACGCGGTAGGTACGATTGAACTCGCGAATCTCACCGAACGGGCCGTAGGCGACGAAGTCGACAGGGTTCTCGCCGTAGCGCACCGGGAGATCGATCGAGAACCCGCCCGAGGGGCTGGCCGAATCGAAGGCCACGAGATCGCCGCCACGGTACGCCTCAACCGACCACCCCGGCTCGAGGCTCCCGGCGTAGCGCAGCGACCCGATGAGGGATGGGCGGACATACGGCGCGTTCGTGATCGCGACGCCGAGGAGCGGGCGGGACCGTGGCCCGGTGGATGCAGCGTCGCCTAATCGCAGCTGCTTGACCCAGCGGTTCTCACGCCACACGCCGGTCCAGGACGCGTCGACGTGCACGCGGCCCTCGTCGGCCGGGCCGACGCTCTGCCCCAGCATTTCGAGCGAGCCGCCGCCGACATCGGCACCGAGGCCGAATCCGTAGGTCGAGCCCGCCAGCGGGTCTGTGGAGGGCGAAAACAGCGAATAGTCGACGACGACGCCATCCCAGGACGGGCGCTGGAGCCCGAACGTCAAGTCGGCATGCATCCCATCGGGACGACGCAGGTACGCCTCGCGGGCTGATTCGCGGCGCAGCCGGCGGGCGATCGGGAGGCTGCCCGCATCCACGACGGTCGCGGTGAGATCAGACCAGTCGACGGCGAACATAACGCCGAGCAAGTCGCCCAGTCGCTCGCTGCCGACGTATAGCTCGCTGGATTCGTACCGGATGAATTCCCGTTCGATCTTCACGCGCCGCGCGCCGTACTGCATCGAGTCACCGCGCGGATCGATGATGATGGGGACGTTGCCCGGATCCATCGTCGCTTCCAGGCGGCCGTCCGGGGTCAGTCGATGGCGAATTTCCACGAGCTGAAAGAACTGCGAGAGTGGCAGCAACACTTCAGACCGGACCCGATAGGCCTGGACGGTCGTCCCCGTGATGCGCCCGATGCGCAGGTCGATGACGACCTGTTCGGGGGCGGTATCCCGCGGAACCTGGTAGCCGTGCAGCGCGGCCACCAACAAGAGAGGCGCCGCGAGTAGCATGGTCTTACTGGTAGATCAGCGAAACGACGACGTTTCCCTGGTAAATCCCGGGTTTCGCCGTGGGCGCGGGGTTCACCGTGCCGCCCAGCCAGATGAACATGCTGAAATTCGGGGGCGGGCCAAGGCGGCCCACGTCACCGACGGCAGGATTGAACACGTTGCCCCCCGCCGGGCTGTTCGTCGAGCGACGCCAAATCGCCGAGGTCGCGTTGAACGCAATCGGCATCGTGGAACCGGGCAGCGCTTGAATGTTCGTGAGCGTCGTGGGCAAGGTGAAACTGATGACGACGAACGCGTTGGCGCTGCCGCTCACCTGCCACTCACCGGCGTTTGCCGCCGCAGGCGCCACCGTCGTCGCAACGCCTTTGATGACGGTTCCAAAATTGAGGTCCCGCATGGTCGAAATCGTCATTCCGGTCGTGACCACGACGGCGTCCGCCGAAACGGAGCTCGAGCCCCCTTGCGCCTGCAGGCGCGGCGCCAGAGCCAGAAGCGCGGCCACGAGCACAACCCGTTTCACGGAGCGACCACTTGCACGGAATCACGAACCGCCGGCGCCTTGAGCACGACCTTGGGATCGAGATCCTCACGCTCGGCGACGACCTCGTAGCGCAGCCAGTAGCGCCCGCGCGCGAGCGCGGGACGGGCAACTGCGGTCGCGAGACGGGGCTCCATCGTGTAGTAGACGCCGACCGGTGACTGATAGGATCGGACGACCGAATCGCCGACCTGCAGTGGGTGCACCGCGCCGAGCGAATCCACGAGGGTCTCGCGAATCATGCCGACGAAGGCCGCGTTCCCCTGACGCTCGATCTTGGCGCGGGTGATGAGCGAGTCGCCGACGATCTGGGCGCGCAGATTCGATAGCGTTACACCGGTACGCACGGCACCCTTGCGGTAGTTCACGCCGATGATGGTCCGCACCTCGAGGGTCAGACCGACCTGAATCGCCGTGGTGTCGCCCACGCCTGTGATGGGAACGCGGCCGGCCTGGGCGGCGATGATGAGCCGCAGCCAGTATTCGCCGTCCGCCAGTCCGATGGGCGGCCGGGCGAGGAGGCGCACGGTTTGGCGCTCCCGTGGGCCCACGGTCAAACGACGGGGGAACGCCTGGATCCACGCGAGCGCGGAGGTCGCCGAATCCGCAGGCAGGGTGTCGAGCCTGATCCCGCCTGCCGAGTCCGTCGTCGGATACCCGAATATTGTCGAGATCGTGACTTCGACCGCTTGGGTACCGGGATTGTAGAGCAGCACGGAGCCGCTTCGCTGGGTATGGTCGATGAACACGGCGTGCGGGGCCACCATGACACCCTGCGCGGCCAATGACGCACTGGCGAACACGACCATGCCGGCAAGCCCGAGCGCGCGCATCACAGGTACGTCACGGTGAGGGTGATCGTCCCGGTGTATGCGCCGGCGCGCTGGTTCGTCCCGGGATTCGCAGTGGCCCCGACGAAGACCGACACGTTGCCATTACTCGGAAACACGACTGTAGTCGGCTGTCTGGGATCGAAGCCCACTTGACTCCCAATTGACTGTGTTGCCGAGAAACCCGCGTCACTCGCCCCAAACGTGATGGGCATCAGCGCGCCAGCGGGACCGGTCATGCTCAACGGCAGCACGAATGACAGCAACACGGGACCACCCTTCGGGCCTTTGATGTCGAACTGCCCGCTGTTCGCGGGATCGGTGCGCAACACAATGCGCGGAACACCCGGCAGCACGGCGCCGAACGTCACGCCACGCACACCAGTGACTGTAAGCGGTTTGCCCTGCGCCAGCAGCGGCACGCCGAGCAACATCGCTCCGATGAGGACCCACGATTCGCGTTTCATGTGTTCAGGCGTCTCCTTGCGACAGCGCCGGCAGAGGATATTGCATCCCCTGCCGGCGCGCCATCAGCTCGACGCCAAATTCAGTAGCTTAGTAGACCACCGTCATGGTGATCGAACCAGTATAGACGCCCGCCGCCTGGTTCGTCGCCGGCTGCACCTGCGCACCAACCCACACCCACAGAGCGCCTGAGGCGTTCAGGGTCGGGGTCGCGCCAGCCACCGGCGAGAAAGCGGTGCCGCTGGTCTGCGCGTTGTTCTGGGCATGCACACCCGTGTAGCTCACGATCGGCATGGTGTTACCAGCCGAACCAAGCGTCGCGGGGAGGGTGAAGGAAATCGTTACCGGGGTGCTCGCCTGGCCCGTGACATCAAAACGGCCGGCGTTCGTCAGATCCGTCGCTGCGATCGTCTTGTTCACGCCCGGGAAGACGTTTCCGAAGCTCAACTGCTGAGCGCCAACCACGTTGATCGGCGTCTGGACGCTTGCCGTCGCCGTGATGCTGGCATTGTTCGTCTGGGCCTGGAGTGCCGTGCCCGTCAGGACGAGGGCGGCCACAACCAAGGACAGCTTCGTGATGCTGCGCATTTCGTTAACTCCTGTTTTTGGTGTCGAGCTTTTAGTCAGTTGGAGTGCCATTCTGCTCCTCCACCTTCGGAAGGCCGTAAGGGCAAGGGTTATGCCAACCGACACGATCCTAGCCACTGTCAAATTATTAGACGAAACGACGCGAAAACGCGGAAACCGAGACAGGACTTGCACTTAGCTAAGGCAACAACAGGATGGTGTCGTAATTGTCGACGCTTTTTCATGCTGGGCCATGCCTGACGAAATAGTGGAATTGCTTGTTACATTTGATGTTACGTCGTTACAATTCATCGGCACGCCCCCTGCCTTAGTGAGAAGCCGAAATCCAACAGCACTCACTCAGGGGAGCAGGCGATGCGGTTCGGGCTCGTAGCGGTTCTGGTGGTCGGCGCGCTGACGCTGGTGGGGCGGGATGCAGAAGCCCAAGCTCGTGGCACCATGCAAGCCACCGCTACGGTAGTCGATACTCGCCAGGGCTTTGAAGCCCTCTCGGCCGTCCGGCGGGCCCTTACCGATTCCAGAATCGAGAGCCGTCACGCTGTAGAGACAGTGGCCGTTGTCTCGACCGCCCGTCCGGCAACCAGCCCGTCCACCGTTGTGGTTACGGTCGACTTTTCGAGGAACTAGCTAGACGCCCAGCCGCTGGCGCAATGCCGGCGGCATGAGCGGGACGGCGTATTTCACCGGCACCGACAGCGCGAATCCCGGCCCCTGCCGCAGACCCGCCCGGTGCACCGAAATCACGTCTCCATCAGCATTGAAAACCGGGCTCCCTGAGGATCCCCCGGTCGTCATGCCGTCGAACTGAATCAGGTCGGCGGTCACGCGCGACAAGATCCCGGCCGTCATTGAGGTCCGCACGATGGACGTCCGATCGCGCGCGAACCCAGAGCCGGCGGGATAGCCAATCAGCGCCGCCGGTTCACCCTGACGGGCTTTGGTCCCGGCCCAGTCGATCGCGGTCAGATACGAGCCCTGGTAGCCCCGCACTTTGATCAGCGCCACGTCGCGGTCCCGCGAGGTGGCGACAACATCGGCATACCGGCCGGCCGACTGATCGGCCATCGTGACCCACACGGTGTCCGGCCCGGCATGCGCGGAGTCCGCGACCACGTGCCAGTTCGTGAGCATGTACCCGTCCGGGCTGATCATGAACCCGGTCCCGTCGTAGCGGTCGCCACCGAGGGCAACGGTAATCAATCCGACCGCGCCTTGATTCAGCTGCGCCATGCCGGCGAAATCGGTCCCGCGGATCGCCCGCAGCTTGGCATCGAGGCTGGCGGTCTGCACCTCAGCCGAGCTGACCGCGTGCCGGAGACTATCGATCAGCTCCTGGGACGGTGCGCGGCGCTCGGCGGCAGCCAGCTGATCCCGCAGGCGCTGCAGATCCCGCTGCGCCTCTTCGCGCCGTGTTTCGCCCGCCGCGAGCTGCTGTCCCAATGCCTGCTGTGCCCGGTCCAACGCGGCTTGTAACTGCGCCGTCCGCGATTTCGCCGCGGCCAGCTTCACTCGGAGCGTTTCGACATCCGCAGCCGGCGCCGCGGCGGCACGGGCGCCTTCCAACTCGTGGCGCAACCGCTCCCCCTCGGCGCGCGACGAATCTTCCGCGGTCCGGAGCGCCTGCTTCGTATGCTCGACCTGACCGGAGAGCAGCCAGTAGACGCCGTACACGCCGCCGCCGAGCAGCAGGACGAGAACGATGATGAGTCCGGTCAGCCAGCGGATCTTGCGCCTGGCGTCCTTGCCGACCTCTTCGCGGACCGCTTTCATGAACGCCACAGAATTACGAGCTTTCGCGAGCGCTTCTCCGATCATTCCGATCACCGTCTTGTGACCAGGTGACGCTCCCGCTTGTGGTCGCGGGACTGCCTTGCGCGGAGCGGTTCCCATTCCCTCCACGAGCAGCACCGGCCCGCCCTGGCCCAGCATGATCTTGTCGCCGAGCCGGACCGGCATCGGCTTCGCGATGCGCTCGCCGTTCAGGTACGTGCCGTTCTTGCTTTCGGCATCGAGCACCAGCAGACCGCCGCCCGCACCCACGGTCAGCTCGGCGTGCACGCGAGAGACGATGGTGTCATTCGCCTCGACCGGCTGGACTTCACATTCCCGGCCGCGGCCGAGGCGGATGCGCGTGCCACGCGCCTCGAAGCGTTTTCCGCTGGCGGTCGCGAGCAACGTCACCCCGTAAGCGCGCTGCGTCAGGCCGGGATGCTCGGCGAGCGTGGCCTCGAGGTCGGCTGCGATGGTGGCGACACTGTATTCGGGGCCCGACTCTCCAAGGCGGATCACGTCACCCTGCTTCACCGCAGTCGGCGTGCTCACGCGCTTGCCGTTCAGAAATGTGCCGTTCTTGCTGCTCAAATCGGCGAGGAACCACGCCCCATGCTCGAACCGCAGCTCCGCGTGGCGGACCGATGCGACGCGCGCCGCCTCGCCCCGAACGACGACACTCGCATCGGGATCGCGCCCAAACCGCAACGCCGCGCCTGAGGACTCGGCGACCTGCTGTCCCGTGGTATCGGTCAGCTTGAGATACGACACGAATCGAAACTACGGCTGCTCTGGACGGCCCGCGAGGTCGTGGGGCATCGTACAGCCATGGACAATCTCGCCCACGCGCTCGTTGGCGCCGCGCTGATGCGTGCCGTCGCTGATCGTCACGTGCCGCGTGCCGGTTTGATCGGCGTCGTGGCGGCAAACGTGCCCGACTTGAGCGAGCTCCTCATCGGACTTCCCGGCACGCGCGCCGACTACCTGGTGCTGCATCGTGGTGTTACGCACTCGCTCATCGGTGCTCTCGGCGAGATTGTTGCGCTCACTCTGCTCCTCGGAGTGGGGTGGCGCCTGGCACGGTGGACCCTCGCCCGGGACGGTCGTGCAGTCGCGGTCCCGGCGTGGGGATGGCTGGCTGCCGGCATCGGAGCAGCGGTCCTGAGCCACCTCTACATGGACTGGCAGGGCTCGTATGGCTGGCGGCCATTTCTTCCCTGGAACAACACGTGGTACTACTTGGATTGGGTGGCGATCGTCGACCCGTTCTTCTGGTTGGTGCCGCTGGTCGCGCTCGCGTGGGGAGCGGAGCGCCACTGGATACCGCTCGCGGCGGCCCTCGTGGTCGGCGGGACCATCAGCGTTTTCCTGGTCCGGGCCCATGACATCGTGGCCACGTGGGTCCTCGCCGTGTATGCGATGGTCTGCGTCATTGGCGCGATCGGATGGCTCCGCTACTGGTTCGGCCCCGTGGGGCGGCAACGCGCCGCGGCGTTTGCCTTGTTCGTGCTCGTGGTGTACGCGGGTGCCCAGGCGGTCGTGGCCGGCAGACGGAAGCGCGAGATCCGCCAGGTGGCCGAGCGCCGTTTCGGCCCCGCCGCGTCGTGGGCCGCGCTCACGAATATCGGCCGGCCGTTCACGTGGGAAGCGATCTACGCCAACCAGGACACGGTCGCGGGCGAGGACTGGCGGCTACCGCGGCATCTGCGCGCGCGGCCGGTCGAGCGCGCAGTCACGGAGACACGCGAAGGCCGGGCGATGGCGCAATTCGCTCGGTTCCTGGCGGCCGACGTGGATACGAGCTCGGGAGCCGTGTACTTGTGGGATGCGCGCTACGCGCGCGCGAGCCGCGACGGCTGGGCCGTCGTGACGGTCAGGATGGAGTCGAGTCGTTGAACGTGAGGCCGGAGCCGCGACGATCCCGCAAATGACGCCGCTGCTTGAACGAGCGTCGCTCCATGCGACTGCGTCGCTCGGACCGCCCGCGCCGCTCTACCAGGACTGCGGCGTGGCGCACGCGCCGATCGGTGATCCGCCGGTCGAGCCCGGAGCGGCGCTCAGGTCGCACGCGACGTTCCACGTGATGTCGCGGCTCACGGTACTCGTTGTCCATCCCGATCAATCTGCGGTGTGCCTGGAGTTCGTGCCAGCCGAAACGAGCGGCTAGATTTCTCGCGCGTGCAGACACCCGATCGACGCTCAGGTCAGAACGTGACGCCCGTCACCAACACCGCCGTGCAGACACCGCCGGCGGGCGTGCTCGACGACGCGCTCCGGGCGCTCGAGCCGACGTTTCGGCTCGAGAACCTCGTCGCGATGTCGGCCGATCGCGCGCTGTATCACGGCTGGGATCGCGTGCTGAAGCGGCCGGTCTCCATTCGCGTGCATCTCGCGGCCGAGGCGCCGGGACGCGCCTGGTTCATGCGCGAGACCGAAACGCTCGCCCAGCTCGACCATCCCGCGATTCGGCATGTCTACGCCGCCGGCGAGATCGCGTCGTTCGCCTATCGCACGGCGAACTGGATTGAAGGCGAAAGCCTCGCCGATGCGCTGCGGCGTGGCCCGCGCCCGATTCCGCAATCCATGTCGCTGATCCGGGATCTGCTGGCGGCGCTCGAGCACGCCCACGCCCGCGGCATCATCATGCGCCGCATCGTGCCCTCCACGCTGATGATCAATTCCGGCGGCCAGGGCGTCGTCACCGACCTGCGCTACTCCAACTGGTGCCTGCCCTATCTGCCGCCGATGGAGGCGGATGACGCGAGCGCGTCCTTCATGGCACCCGAAGTCCGCGCGGGCGAGGCGGGTGAACCCGCGAGCGACGTGTACAGCGTGGCCGCGAACATCTACGCCGCGCTCACGGGATTCCCTCCCGACCCCGATCCGGCGCGCATCGTGCCGCCGCGCGATCAGCGCCCGACGGTGCCGGTGGCAGTCGAGCGCGTCATCGTGCGCGCGCTGGCACGCGTGCCCAAAGATCGCTACTACACGGCGACCGAGATGCTCGAGGACTTCGTGACCGACGCCGGCACGTTTCAAGTGCTCGCCGCGGCGCCGGTCATCACCGAGACGGGATTCGAGCGGCGGCTGCGCCGCGCGCTGGGCGACGACTACGAGCTCCTCGAGGAGATCGGCGCAGGAGGGTTCGGGCGGGTGTATCGCGCCCGGGACCTGGCCCTCGAGCGCGACGTGGCCATCAAGGTCCTGCATCCGGCGCTCACCGCGGACCCCGGCGTGACCGAGCGGTTTCGCCGCGAGGCGCAGCTCGCGGCGCGGCTGCGGCATCCCAACATCGTGAGCATCTACGACATTCAAGGCCGCGCCGGTCTCACCTGGTATGCCATGGAATACGTCCCCGGCTCGAGCCTGGCGCAGGTGGTCCAACGGCACGGCACCTATTCGCTCGACCAGACCGAACGGTTGCTGAACGAAGCCCTGTCGGCGCTCGAACACGCCCACAGCTTAGGCCTGATTCACCGCGATCTGAAACCGGAGAACATGCTGATCGACCCCGACGGGCGACTCCGGATCACCGACTTCGGGCTGGCGCTGGCGCTGCGCGGCAGCGCGCGCTTCGGCGGCGCGACGTCGCGCAGCGGCACACCGCAATTTGCCGCACCCGAGCAGCTGCTGGGCGAACGCGTCGACCAGCGCGCCGACCTGTACTCCCTGTCCGCGGTCGCCTATTTCGGACTGCTCGGCCGACCCCCGTTCGCCGGGAAAACGCCGGAGCAAATTCTCGCGAAGCAAACGACCGACGACGTGCCGCCGCTGTCCCCCGAGCGGCGCGACGTGCCGCGAGAGGTCGAGGATGTCTTGCGGCGCGCGCTCCGCAGCGACCCGAACGAGCGATTTCACTCGGCCGGCGCATTTCACGCGGCAGTGCGGGGTGCGTTTGGAGGGTTCTTGCGGCGACTCGCCGCGTTGTTTCGGCCCGAGTCCTAGCTAGCGCCAGCGGAAGATTTTTAAAGCGATCACGAAGCTCACCGCCCCCCAGGCGACGACGATCGCCAGCGGCGTTCCCAGGGCCGTCACCGCAGCGCCGTCGATCATCACGGCCCGCAAGGCGTCATTGAGCGCCGTGAGCGGCAGCGCTTTCACGAACGGGATCATGGCATCGGGGAAGCGGGAGTAGGAGAAGAACGTCCCCGACAGAATCCACATCGGCAACATCACGAGATTCATCAATCCCGACACGCCTTCGATCGTCTTCGCTCGGCTCGCCACTAAGAGGCCCAGTCCCGCGAATGAGAACGAGCCGAGGATCGTGAGGCCTGCCAGTGAGGCAAATGAGCCGCGGACCGCCACGCCGAACAACAGCCAGCCGAAGCCCACCAGCGCCACCACTTCGACGATGAGGAAGACGAGGCGCGACAGGATGAAGCTCAGCAGGTAATGGCTGCGCCGCATCGGCGTCGCCATGTAGCGCTTCAGCAGCTTCCGCTGCCGCGCCTGGACGACCGAGAACCCGACGCCCCAGATCCCGCTGCCCAAGAGATTCATGCCCAAGAGTCCGGGGATCAGGAAATCGATATACCGCGACCCCGGCGCGACCACGCGGTCGTCGCGAACCGCGACCAGATCCTTCCGCCCCCGCGCGCGCTGCAGCACGTCATCCACCTCGAGCCGCGCCAGGCCGCTCTCGGTCCGGGTCGAGTCGTAGCGGTACACGACGGAGTCGCCCGGAATGACGAACAGCGCGATCCGACCCGTCCGCAGCCGCAGGCGTGCGGTGGCCGTGTCGAGGACCGAGGCGAGGAGGCGGGGGGACGCCCCGAGCGTGGCCGCCATCGCACTGTCACCGGGTCCGCGGGCGACGCCCACCTGCAATTTCCCCGGGCCGGTGTTCCGGAAGGCGAGCCCGAGCGCGAACGCGAGCACGATTGGGAAGCCGAACACCCAGAACACCGCTTCCGGCTCGCGGTAGAACTCGCGCATGCGCGCGAGCGCCAGCTGATACATCGCATGCTCACGTATCACGCAGCTGTCGTCCCGTGAGCGCGACGAAGACGTCGTCGAGCGAGGCGTGATGCGTGGTGAGCAGCGACAGCTCCACGCCGCGGTCTTTGAGCAGTGCGAGCAACGCGGGGAGGGCGCGGTGCAACTCTACGACCGTGAGCGAGACTCCGTCGGGACCCGTCCGCACCGCGGACACACCGCCCATCTGTTGCAGGACCTCGACCAGATCATTCGCAATCCCGCCCTCCGTCAGCGCGAAGTCCACCACGTGGTCCGCGCCCAGCGACGCAATCAGCTCCTTGGGAGTTCCCTGGGCGATGATCTTGCCGTGATCCATGATCGCGACCCGATCGCAGAGGCGCTCGGCTTCCTCCATGTAGTGCGTCGTGAGCAACACCGTGCCGCCGTCAGCGCGGAAGCGGCGGATGATCTCCCACAGCTGGCGGCGCGACTGCGGGTCGAGACCCGTTGTCGGTTCGTCGAGAAAGAGCAGCTCGGGCTTGCTGACGAGCGCACAAGCGACCGCAAGCCGCTGCTTCTGCCCGCCCGAAAGGGTCACCACGCGCGCCTTGCGTTTCTCCTCGAGCTCGACGAGCGCGAGCACTTCTTCCACGGTGTGTGACTGGCGGTAAAACGAGCGAAACAGCGCCAACACTTCGCTGACGGTGAGCTTGTCGGCGAGCTGCGTTTCCTGGAGCTGAATGCCGAGCCGTTCGCGGAGCGCGCGTCCCGGCGCCCCGTCCTGCCACCGCATGCCGAGAATCTCGACGTCGCCAGAGTCGGGCGGCGTCAGCCCTTCGAGGATCTCGATCGTCGTCGTCTTGCCCGCACCGTTGGGGCCGAGCAGCCCGAAGCACTCGCCGGCGCCGACCGTGAGATCGAGGCCGGCGACTGCGACGACGTCATCGAAGCGCTTCATGAGCGCGCGACAATTGATTGCTACGATTGTGGATTCTCTTTGTCTTTGTTCTTGTCTCTGTCTTTTTCGGGCTCGTGGGCCGCTTTGAGCGACTGATCGAGCTGGATCGTCATGCTGTTTACGCCGTCCGCGAGCGCGCGCACCTTCATGTTGATCCCCGTCCCGGCGCGGTTCGCAACGATCGCCAGCTGGCCGGCCACGTCAGGCAGGGTGCCGAGATTCGCGGTGAGCGCGCGCTGGCGCATGTGGGACAGCTCGCGGGCGATGTTGCCGCAGATGCCGTTGATGATTTTTGGGTTCGCGGCGCGGTTCGATTCGAGCTCGGCCACCAGCTTCTTCACATGATCCACGGTCCGCACGTACCCCTGCAGCTCCTCGATGCGGCGGACCTGATTCGCCGATTGCTTCTGGACGGCCACTAGTTGCGAGGTCCCAATGCTTCCGTGCGGGCGTGGCCGTCCACGAGCGACAGCGGCGACACGCCGAGCAGCGCGCCGAGCGTGGGCGCGATGTCGACGGTGTTCGTCCGGCCCGCGTACGAGCCGCGCCGTACGCCCTTGCCCCAGAAGATGATCGGCACGTGCGAGTCGTCCTCGGTGGGCTGGCCGTGCATCGCGATCAGAAGGTTCGGAATATCCCATACCGACCCCGCCTGCAGCGTCACCGTGAGGACGACGCCCGCATCCGGCGGCAGCTGATGCAGCCAGCGCCGCGCCACCGGATCAGATACCGTGTCGGCCCGCGCCAGGTCGGCCGGCTTGATCACCCGGGCAACTCCTTGCGTGCGCGCAATCCGTACGATGAGCGCGTCGAGAATGCTGTCCGTCTTCACGCCCAGCGCGGCGAACCGGCCGTTGTCGCGCAGGAACACCATGCCGGTCTCGAAGCTGAGCCAGTCGCGGGGCGCTCCACCGGCGCCCGCGACCCGGTCGAGCTCGTGGTTGGCCGCCGCGAGCAGGGTGTCGAGCGAGACCCGATAGGCATTCCCACCCTTCGCGCGGGTCCGCTCCGGAAACGACGTCATGCCGTGATCGGCGGTGAGCACGATGACGATGTTGTCGCGGCCCACCCGGTCCGTCAGACGCTTGAGGAACCAGGCGAGATAGTGGTCCAGCCGCAGCACCTGATCGTGAATCTCGCGGGAGTCGGGGCCGAACGCGTGCCCGACGGCATCGGTCGTCGACAGGCTGACGGCGAGCAAATCGGTGCCTTTGCGGCCCAGGTGCAGCGCTTCGAACCCCTCGAGTGCGAACAGCAGCGTCAGCGAATCCATCGCGGGCACGCCGGCGACCGCCGCCGCGGCGCGGATGCTGTCGGCGGGCAGCACGTGCGGGAAGACGACGCCGGCTCCGCCGTTCTCCCACACTTCATTGTCCGCTTCCTTATATGCGCTGTCGGGCAGCAGCAGGGACCAGGTCGTATTCGCGGCCTTGAAGGGCAAGCGTCGAGCGTTGAACGCCTGCACCCAGGACGGCAACGAGTCGGCGTAGTAGCGGCTCGTGGTGAAGAGGCCCGACTGATACCAATAGACCTGTTCCTTCGCCTGCCCGAGGGGGAGAATCGCCCCGCGGTCCTTCCGGCTCACCGACAGCGCCCGTGCGGTGGGATCGGCGGCTTTGAGCCAGTCGAACAGCGTGGTCCCGCGGAACCGGCGCGGCGACGCCCCCGGACCGCTCGTACCGATCAGCGGCGCCAACGAGTCCAGCACGCCTTGTAGGTTGCTGATGATGCCGGTATGCGCAGGCCACATGCCGGAGAGAATGGTCGAGTGCCCGGGCGCCGTCTCCGTCACGGCATGGTCCTGATAGCCGTCGGTGAAGAACGCGCCCTCGGTGGCCAGCTGCCCCAATCCCCCGGTCAGCTGCGCCTTCCAGCGGGTGAAGTAGTCGGGTCGGAGCTGGTCGACGGTGATCACGACCACGAGCTTGGGCCTCGGCGGCGCCGGACTGAGCGCCCAGCCGAGGAGTGCGAAATAGACGGCGAAGTTCATGGCCAGAAACTAGCGATTGTCAGGCCGTTGCCGCCACCGGCTCATCGGGGCGCTCGCGGAACGCCATGCGGCCCGCCACCGCTACGACCCCCGCGGCGATCAGGAACGGGACGCCGTGCCCCAGCGCATCGAACACGAACGTCGCCCCGACGGGACCCACGATGCTCGCGATGCCGCGCAGCGTCTGCTGCGCGCCCATGACCAACCCCAATTCGTGGCGTGGCACACGTTGGCTGACGAGGGAGGTCGAAGCGGGAAACAGCAGCGCCGTCCCCACCGGCACCAGCGTCAGAAACACGATAAAGACGACGATCGCTGGGCCGGGCGGCAGCAGGGCGGCCGGCAGGGGCATGAGGGCCAGTCCCAGGAACAACGAAATCGTGCCCATCTGCATGGTGCGGATTTCGCCAAACCGATGGTTGAACCATCCCACCAGTCCGAACCGCATGAGGACACCCACGACACCGAAGATGGTGAAGAAATACCCGATCGTCTCCTCCGTCACACCGTACACGTCTTTGAAGTACAGGGCCATGACGCCGATGACCACATTCAACGCCAGCATCCCGACGACGTAAATCCAGATCACGCGATGCGCCGGAGCGGAGGGATGCTCGACGATTTGCCAGAGCGCTTCCTTAATCGTGCGGCCCGGCGGGAGCTGCTGCCCACTCGCCGTGTGGGTGTGCGCGACACGCGATTCGGGCAGCCATCTCCAGGCGAACAGGACGCAGAGCAACATGAGCCCGGCCGCCACCAACCCCGGAACTTCCGTTCCGAAGCTCCGCGCCACGGAGCCGATCACCGGACCAATGAGCACCCCGGCGCTGGTGGCAGCGGAAATCCACCCCAGCGCCTTCGCGCGCTCGGCTGGAGCCATCGTGTCGGCAACGTAGGCCTGCGCTACACCCGTTGTGCCGCCGCCAAGCCCCTGAACCAAACGGGAGGCGAACAGCATCCAGAGGCTGGTAGCGAAACCGAACACGACATACGCGAGCGCCGATCCCGAGAGTCCGATCAGCATCGCCGGTCGCCGGCCATAGCGATCCGAGAACTTCCCCCAGATCGGCGACGAGATGAGCTGCGCGACCGCGAACGCCGAGATCAGCCAACCCACCATCCATTCGGGCGCATGCATGCGCGTCGCGTAGAACGGCATGAGCGGTGCGACGAGCATCAACCCCAGCATGTCGACGAAGCACACCGCCATCAGCACCGAGAGCCGCTTCATCGCCGCGCTCCCACGCCGAGCACAATCGCGCTGACGAGCATCAACACCACGCCGAACGCGGCGGCTACGCCGGTCTCCGACAGTCGCAAGCTCGACAGGATTTCGATGGACACAGGCCGCGTCTCGTAGGTGTAGAGGACAATGGAAGCGACGATGTCACCAAGCGCGGCCACGAATGCCAGGCTCGCACCCGCCGCGAGCCCAGGTCTGAGCTGCGGCAGCGTCACGCGCGCCAGCGTGCGCCACGGTCCCGCGCCGAGGCTCGCCGCAGCCTCCTCGAGCGACGGATCGAGCTGGCGATACGACGCGAGGATGCCGCGTCCGGTGAGCGGCAGCGCGCGGACGAGATAGGCGAGCGGGAGAATGATCGCCGTCCCGACGAGCACGAACCGCAACTGCAGTGGCGCGTGCGTGCTGAATGTGATCGCGAGCGCAATCGCGAAGACGGTTCCGGGCAGCGCCCAGGGCAACGCCAGCAACCCTTCGATCGCCCGCCGCCACCGCGCGCGCCGGCGCACCACCAGCCAACCCGCCGCGAGCGCAATGGCCACGGCGGCGGCGGTGCTCACCGCCGCCATCCACAACGAATTCCACATCGGCCTCAGCCGCTCGGCCTCCGAAAGGAGGCGGCGATAGTTCGTGAAGTTGATCACCGGGGGCAGGATCTCCGTGGTCCAGGCGCCGTAGGGCACCAGCGACACGAGCAACAGCGTCAGATGCGGCAACAAGAGCAGCACCGCGAATCCCCAGCCGAGCGCCGTCGTCAGCCTGCGGACGCTCGCGCGCCGGATCGGCCGCGGCCGGGGCGCAATCCCCTTCCCCAGCGCGACGAGGATGTCGTCGCCTTCGGTACGACGCAGCATGACGAGCCCCAGCACCGCGACGAGCGCGAGCGCGACCGTCTCGACCATCGCGAGCGGCAGATCGCCGTTGAGTTTGGTCGCCACGATCTGCGTCGTCATCACGCGAAAGCCGCCGCCAAAGATGTACGGCGCGCTGAACGAGCCGAGCGCGGTCATGAACGTCAGCATCGCGGCGCCGACCAGCGAGGGACGGAGCAGCGGCACGATCACGCGCCAGAGCGTCGCTCGGCCGTAGGCGCCGAGTGACTGCGCGGCTTCCAGCATCGACACATCGAGCTTCGCGAGTCCGGCGCGCGTGAAGAGATAGAAGTAGACGTACATCGAGTACGCGTGGACCAGCAGAATGGCCACGGCGCCCTGCAGCCGCCACGGCGCGTTCTGGAGATGTAGCGCGGCCTGGATGGCGCGCGCAATGAAACCCGACTCGCCGTACAGGAACAGGAACGCGATCACGCCGACGAGCGGCGGGAGCACGACCGGCAGCGCGATGAGCGCGCCGAGTGTCTTCCGGCCCGGGAAGTCAAACCACTCGAACAGAAACGCGAGGGGAATCCCGATCGCCGCCGCCAGGACGACGCTCAGCAGCGAAATCCACACGCTCGCCCACAGCGCGGCCCACTCACCGGGGCGTGTGACGAAGGCACGGATCGCGCTGCCGTCGGCCGCTTCGGCTCCGACCACCATGATGGGATAGACGACGAGCCAGACGAGCAGCAACGTGAGCGCGACGGCCGCGAGGTCGGTTCCCCGCCACCGCCCGATCACAGGGCGATCACGCGCGTCGCTTCGACATAGACGCGCTGGCCCACCCGCGCGGCATCAGGTTCCGCGAGCACCTCGAACCGCTCGTGGTCGTCACCTTCCACAAGAAAGAAGGCCCCCGCTCCCGTATACCGCCGCTCGCGGACGATCCCCGGCAGCCCGGCAGCGGCGAATTGCAACCGCTCGGGCCGCACGACGACGACGCCTTTCCCATTGCCGCCGAGCACGCGGGCGGAGTCACCCCGAAACACATTGGCACGACCAACGAATGTGGCCACGAAGAGATTGGCCGGATGTTCGTACAAGTCGTCGGCCAGGCCCGTCTGCTCGAGGTGTCCGTTGTTGAGCACCGCGACACGATCGCCCAGGTCGAACGCCTCCTCCTGCTCGTGCGTCACGAAGATGGTGGTGATCCCGACGCGTTTGATGACGTCGCGCAGCTCGCGGCGCGTGCGCTCGCGCAAGGCGGGATCGAGATTCGAGAGCGGCTCGTCCAGCAACAGCACGCGCGGCTCGGGCGCGAGTGCGCGCGCGAGCGCCACGCGCTGCTGCTGGCCGCCGGACAACTCGTGCACTTTGCGCCGCTCGAAGCCGGCCAGGTCCACGAGGCCGAGGGCGGTCGCGACGCGAGTCTCGCGGTCGGAAGATTGGGTGAGGCCGAACCCCACGTTCTCGCCGACGTCGAGATGCGGAAACAGCGCGTAATGTTGAAAGACCATGCCGAAACGCCGGCGCGCGGGCGGCACCGTGGTGACGTCCTCGCCGGCGACCGCGATACGGCCACCGTCGGCCACCTCAAAGCCGGCGAGCAGGCGCAGCATCGTCGTCTTGCCGCTCCCCGAGGGGCCGAGCAGCGCGAGAATCTCACCGCGCGCGATGTCGACGGTGATGGGACCGACCGTCACGCCGTGGCCCCAGCGCTTCTCGAGGTCTCGAATCTCGAGGAAGCCGGTCAGTGGCCGCCTCCCGTGCCGCGCACGTGCTGGTCCCACCACCGCATCCAGTCGGGGCCGTGGTCGGCAAGGAAGTTCCAATCGACGTCGGCCACGACCATGCGACGGTGCACATCGCGCACCCAGTCGGGCAGCGAATCAGCGGGCAGATCCTGCCGCGCCGGTACGCGAAAGACTTCCCGCGCGGCCGCGAGCTGCATTTCGATACTGCCGACGAAATCCACGTACGCGCGCGCCGCTGCGAGATGCTTCGCGTTGCGCACGACTGCGATGCCATCTTCGATAGCGACCGTGCCGCTCTTGGGAAAGAGGTAGCCGATCGGCATGCCGCGGCGGCGGCTGATCAGGACGTCGGGCAGATCCCAGATGGTGACCAGCCCTTCCTGGCGCGCGATCTTCTCGCTCACGAGCGCCGGGTTTTGTTCATAGACTTTCGTCTGGCCATCGAGGCGCCGCAGCCACGCAAACCCGGCGGCGGTGTCGCCGGTCTGCTTGAGCCCGCGCGCCACAATGAGTCCGAACACCGCCCGCATCGTGCCGCTCGCGAGGGGGTCGCGGATGATGATCTTCCCTTTCCATTTGGGATCGAGCAGGTCGTCCCAATCCTGCGGTGCTTCTTGAGCCGACACGACCTTCTCGGCGTAGAGAAACACCGCGGGCGTCTCGTAGGCGGCGAAGTAGCAATCGCCGGCACCGCGTCCGCGCGGCGCGATCGCGTCGGCCCAAACCGGTCGCCGGCAGTCGAGCAGCGAATCGTGCGCAGCCTGCGCCAGAACGAGCGACGGCCCCCCGAACCAGACGTCGGCCTGCGGGTTGGCGCGCTCAGAACGGAGGCGGTCGTAGACATCCTGAGACCCCATGTCGAGCCAGCGGACGTCGATGTCGGGATGCAGGGTTTCGAAGCGGCGCTCGAAGAGCGTCAGCAGGTCACGACCGTGGGGCGAATAGACGACGATCGGCGTACGGTGATCCCGCGAGCAGCCAACGAGCAGGACCACGCACCATGCACCGCGCACCGCCTTACGGAACATTGCGGCGCTTCAGTCCCAACAGATTCACAAACAGGCGGTAGGCTCCAGGCACACCGGCCGGCAGCTGCCTGAAGAAGCTCAGTCCGCTGTACACGTACGTCCCGCGTCCCACCGGCGCGATCAGGAGGCCCCCCTTCAGCTCTGCGGGGGGATTCGGCGGACCGGGATCGTGCATTTCCAGCACCGGCACGTACGTCGTGTCCCAACTGTGCGCGAAGTACAGGCCGCGCTCCTGAATCCAGCCTCGCCAGTCCTCGGCGCCGATCTCGTTGGGATAATGGAACACGGGATGCGCCGGATCGAGCTCGGTGACCGCTGCATTCTCATCGGTCACGCGGTCGTGGGGGCGCGCGAGGGTCAGCGGATACGGCGCAAACCCGCCGTCGACGAACGGATACTGCTGGTACTGCACGATGACGAGACCGCCGTTCTTCGTGTAGTCGAGCAGGCGTCCGTTGTTGGCGACCAGCGCGGGCTCGGTTTCGTACGCCCGGCTGCCGATGATGATCGCATCGTAGCGCGACAGATCGCCGCGCGCGAGCGAATCAGGACCGATGAGATCGAGCGGCAGACCGACGGCCAGCAGCGCTTCGGGCACGCGGTCCGCGGCGCCGCGGACATACCCGACGCGCGACAGCGCGGGCAGCGCGATCCGTGCGGCGCGAATCTGCGCCACCGCCGGCCGGGTGAGCGCGCGCGGCCGAATGTGCGGATAGTCGATGATCTCGAGCCATCCTGATCCCGCGCGGAGATCGTACGTCCCCGGTCTGAGACTGTCGGTCGCGGGCGGCGCCAGCGACACGACCACGCTTTTCGTTTCGTCCTCATGGCTGAAGGCGAGACTTTCGGGCGAGACCGACGGCCAGCCCTGCGGTGAGATCACCGCGGTCCGCAGATTCGCCGCGCCGCGCGACCGGTTCGTCACGGTGAGCATGAAGTGCCGAGGCTCGTGCGCGGAGCCGTCGATGGGCCAGAGCAGCTCGTCCGGCGTGATGGCGACATCCACGTCTCGCGTGACGAAGATGGGCCGGCGAATTTCCCCGATGGCCTGATCGCGATAGCGGTAGACGACCTCTCGCGTCAGCGTCACCGGCTCGCCCCCGATGATCACCCGCACCCGCGCGCTGACGGGCGGCGGCTCGAACGGCAGGCCGCGCACGTCCGGCGGCGCGGTGGACCAGTCGTATAGACCGCCACGATTGGTGAGCGGCCGCCGCAGAAAGTACGGCTGGGTGCGCTCGGCGTCTCTCGCAACGGTCAAGACGAAGCGGCGGGTGAGCAGCGTGCCCGGAGCCACGGTGGGCGTCCCAAGCTCGAGTCGCTCGAGGCTCCACCCGGTGGGCGCCCCGATAGTGAGGCTGTCCACGCGTACCGCGCTATCGCTCGCGTTCCAGACGTTGACCTCGACCTGCAACCGCTCGCCGGGGATGACGATCCCGTCATCCGTCGTGCCGTCGACCGTCACGCCGGCGGCGGTGCTGATCGCCCGCTCGAGCAAGTTCCGCTGCACCGAGTCGGCCACCCCGAGGAGTCGCAGCGCCCGGAGCAGATACGGCAGCGTCGCGGCGGGCCGCCACGGTGTCAGCGCGGCGCGGGCCGAATCGATGAGCGCCGCGTATCCGGCTGCGTGAATCGTGGTGTCGACGCCCGCGAAGACCGACGTCTCGCCCGGCTGCGGTGATTTCGTGGCGAGGAGCGCGACGCCGGACGTCGCCGGTCCGGGCCGCTGCAGCTGGCCCATGTCCTGCGAGCGATGGCGACTGCGGCTGGCGGCGGCGACCTGGAAATACGATTGCCCGATGATCGGATCGAGCGTGCCGACCGGCAGGGTGAGCGTCGTGGCGCTGGGATCGCCGCGCGTCGAGCGGTAGAACTTCTGTGGACCACCCGCGGAATCCCGCAGCAGATCGAACGCCTGCCGGGCGAGGATGGCCGAGACCTGGTGGTGGCCGTGGCCGTCAGCCGGTGTCCCTGAGAAGACGGCGATGATGATCTGCGGCCGGAAGCGCCGGATCACATCGACGACGTCTTTGAGAATCGAATCGCGTGGCCAGAAGCGGAACGTCTCGTCGGCCGATTTGGAGAACCCGAAGTCGTAGGCGCGCGTGAAGAACTGCCGAGCCCCGTCCAGCTCGCGGGCGGCGAGCAGCTCTTCGGTCCGAATGATCCCGAGCTCGGGGCCGAGCTCGGGACCGATCAGGTTCTGGCCGCCTTCACCGCGGGTGAGCGACAGATAGGCGGCCTGCGCACCCATCCCGCGGGAGAGCAGCACGAGCAGCTGCGTGTCCTCGTCGTCGGGGTGCGCGCCGATCATCAGGACGCGTTTGTTGCTGCCGAGCTGCCGCAGGGTGCTCGCCAGCGCAGCGACGCCGCCCGTGCCGGCCGGGGAGAGTTGTCCCGGCATGACAGGGGCGGCGCCAAGGCTCAGTGAGAGCCCGAGAAGCCCGACGACACACAGTTTCACTATTGGGAAAGGTACACGGCGCCACCCTTCATAACGAACTTGACTCGTTGCAGTTCCGTGATATCGCGCGTGGGATCGCCGGCCACGGCGATAATGTCAGCATACAGTCCGGGCGCGACCGCGCCGAAGTTTTGCTCCTGGCCGAGCAACGCCGCGGCCACAGAGGTTCCGGACTGAATCGCCTGCATCGGCGTCATCCCGTACTGCACGTAGTACTCGAACTCCTTCGCCTGATTGATCTCGGTCCAGGGGAAGCCGCCGACGTCGGTCCCCATGACGATCTTGACGCCGTGCCGCAGCGCCCGGCCAAAGGCTTTGCGCTCGAGATTGACGAGCGCCACCCAGACTCCGCCCCGGGCCACGACATGCGCGCCGACCGTGACCGTCGGCACCCAGTACACATTGTTCCGCACCATCACATCCATCAGCGAGTCGGTCAGCCCGTCGCCGTGCTCGATCGAATTGACGCCCGCGCGCAGCGCCGCGGCGATGCCGTCGGACCCGATCGCATGCGCCGCCACGGGACGACCGATGCGGTGCGCCTCGTCCACGATTGCTTTGGCTTCGGCATCGGTGAAGTTGACCCAGCTGTGCAGCACGCTGTCGGGCGTGAAGAAGTAGCGGCGGTCGCTGTAGTACTTGATCCAGTCGGCGCCGTGCTGCACCTGCTGGCGCACCGCCAGACGGGCCTCGTCGACGCCGTCCACCGGCTGCACGCCGTGCGGCAGCTCGAGCTCCCAGTTGTTGGTGGTGATCGGATACATCCCGGTCGGCGCCATCGCACGGGTCGAGGCAAAGACGCGCGGGCCCGGAATCTCGCTGTTGGTGATCGCGAGCTTCACGTCGACGTCCGCGTACATCGCGCCCTCGGTTTCGAGATCGCGGATCGCGGTGAAGCCGTGCTCCAATGCAATCCGCGCGTTGCGCGCCGCCAGAATCGCTCGATACGGGGTCGACTGCTTGAGCAGCTGGTCTTCGTATTCCTGCGACGTCACATCGCCCTGCAGCAGCAGGTGCGTGTGCGCGTCGATCAACCCGGGCAGCACCGTCATCTGGCTGAGATCGATGACGCGGGCGCTGCCCGCCTGGCCCTGGATCTGCGCGAGCGGACCGACCGCCTTGATGCGCTCGCCCTCGATCAGGATTCCGACATTGGTCTGGACTTGCGGTGAGCGGCCGTCGATCAACCGGCCGGCTTTGATGAGCACCTGCTGTGGGGTCTGCCCGGGCAGCGGTGCCGCGGTGGCGAGGATGCCGAGGACAGCCAGTCTGAGCGCGCGCAAAGTGGCTCCAAAAGAAAACGGGACGGGAGAACTTACTCCCGTCCCGGTACTCTCACTACGGGTGAGGTCAGCGTGATGCCAGAGGCTTCCCGTCCGCATCCAGGAACCGGATCTCGCCGAAGTTCAGCTCCCGAATTCCCGGCTCGATCTTGGCCCGGTCACCCACGACCACCCACACCAGATGATCGGGACGGATCGCGTCCTGCGCCGCGGTGGCGGCGTCCGGGATCGTCAACGCCCGCACGCGCTGGGCATACGTCTCGTAATAGTGATCATCCAGTCCGAACGTCACCATCTGCTCGAGCGAGCCCTGTACCGCGTCCATCGTCTCCCAATTCCCCGGCAGCGTCAGGGTCAGATTCGCCTGCGCCTTCGCGAGCTCGTCAGCGGTCACCGGCCTCGGACCGAGGATGCCGCGCAGCTCGCGGTCGACCTCGATCATCGACTCCTTGGTCTTGTCGGTCTGCACCGGCGCGTACGCGATGAACGGGCGCTGGCCCCGCGCGTCCCACACGAACGTGAAGGCGCCATAGGACCAGTGCTTCGCCTCGCGCAGGTTCATGTTGACCCGCGACGTGAATTGCCCGCCCAGCAACGACGTCATCGCTTCGATCGCGTACTCGTGCGGATTCGCCTTGGGCGGAGCCAGATCCGCGGCCAGGATCACCGACTGCTCGGCGCCCGGCCGGTCGAGGATGTAGACGAGCGGTTTCTGCTGATCGGCCACGGTACTCACGTTCTTCTGCGGTACGTCGCCCCGCTGCCAGCGGCTGAACAGGCGGGTCAGCGTCGGCTGAATCTCCGCCAGCGACACGTCGCCGACGATCACCAGCGTCGCGTGGTTGGGTTTGAACCAGGCACGGTGGAAGCGCATGAGATCGTCGCGCGTCATCCGCGACACCGACTCCTCGGTCCCTGATCCCGTCAGCGGGTTGCCGTACGCGTGATTCGTGCCGTACAGCAGCTGCGGAAAGACCCGGAGCGCCATCTGCACCGGCTGCACCTTCTCGCGCTGGATGCGCGCCAGACGCTGCCGCTGCTGGCGCTGGAAATCGGCCTGCGGGAACGACGGATTGAGCACGACGTCGGCAAAGATGTCGAGCGCCGGGTCGAGGTTTTCCTTCAGGCTCGACAACGCCACGCGCGACACGTCGAGCTGCGAGCTGGTGAAGAGCTGCGCGCCGAGCTGCGACAGCGTGTCGCTGATTTGGAGCGCCGTGCGTTTCGTCGTGCCTTCGTCCAGCATGTCGAGCGCGAGACTCGCCGTGCCCGGCGCCGCGAACTGATCGGCGGCGTAGCCGGCATCGAGCAGCAGCGTGAGGTTCACCTGCGGGATCGAGTGCCGCTCGGCGAGCACGATCTTGAGTCCGTTGGGCAGCGTGGCGCGGGCGATGGCCGGGAACCGGGCATCGGGCGGCGTGCCAGCCTCCGGCAGCTTGGTGCGGTCGGCGCCGCTCGCCGCGGCTTCGAACGCCGGGTAGGGATGCACCTCGAGCGCCCACTCGCCGTCGCTGAGCCAGCGTGCCGCCGCCGACTTCAGGTCGGCCGCCGTCGCACCCGCGATGCGCCGCTGGGTCACCAGGTAATGATCGGCGCTGCCCGTGAAGACCTCGTTGCGGGCCAGCACGTCCGACTTGCCGCCGAAGCCGCCGATCCGCTCGATGCCGCGGATGAAGTTGGCGCGTGACTGCGTCTTGACGCGCCGCAGCTCACTCGCCGTCGGGCCGGACTGGATGAAGCGCGCCAGCTCCTGGTCGACCGCGTGCTCGACCCGGCCGAGATCTCCGCCGGGCTTCGCCGTGGCGCGAATCACGAGCTGCCCGCCGATCTCGCGGAGATCGACGTATGCACTGACGTCGGTCGCGATCTGCTCGTCATAGACGAGCCGCTTGTAGAGCCGCGACGTCTTCCCCGCGGCGAGGACGTCGGTGACGAGGTCGAGATAATCCGCGTCGGCCGCGCCGTACTCGGGGATGTTCCACTCCTTGTAGATCCGCGCCTGCGGCACGCGGTCCTGCATGAGCTCGCGGTGCGCGCCGGTCCGCCTGGCGATCCACGTCGCCTGCTTCGCGATCGGCGGCGTCGCCGGGATGTCGCCGAAGTATTGCTCGACCTTCTGCCGTGCGACATCGGGCGTGATGTCACCGGCCAGTACGATCACCGCGTTGTTCGGGCCGTAGTAGGTCCGGAACCATTCCTTCACGTCGTCGACCGAAGCGGCGTTGAGATCTTCCATCGACCCGATGACCGACCAGGAGTACGGATGGCCGGCTGGGTACGTGCCCTCGGTCATGAGCAGGTCAACTTTGCCGTACGGCTGATTCTCACCCTCGCGCTTTTCGTTCTGCACGACGCCACGCTGCTCGTTCACGCGCGCGGTGTCGATGACGCCGAGGAGGTGCCCCATCCGGTCCGACTCCATCCAGAGCGCGATGTCGAGCGCCGTCGTCGGCACGTTCTCGAAATAATTGGTGCGGTCTTCGTTCGTCGTGCCGTTCTGGTCGGTCGCGCCGATCCGCTCGAACGGCTGGATGTAGTCATCGTTGAAATGTTCGCTGCCGTTGAACATCAGGTGCTCGAACAGATGCGCGAAGCCGGTCCGGCCGGTCCGCTCGTTCTTGGAGCCCACGTGGTACCAGATGTTCACAGCCACGATGGGCGCCTTGTGGTCCTCGTGCACCAGCAGCGTCAGGCCGTTTTTCAGGATGAACCGCTGGTAGGGGATCGTGATCGGCGCCGGCCCAGCCACGCGGACCCGGGCACGGGAGGCTCGAGCGGGACGCTGCGCAGTCGCCGGGAATGCGGCAGCGACCCCGAGCGCCAGGGCGAGAAACGCTAGGCGAGACATGGAATTTCTCCTTCATGAAGGCTGACGGCGGGCTGAACGCGGTGAAGATATTACATTTAAGGGACATGGCTACTCTCGCCCCGCCCAAACGAAAGATCAGCGCCGACGAGGCGCGTGAGGTCGCCGAAGCGGCCCGCGAGCAGGAATGGGCGTCGCCGAGCTTCGTGCGTGACCTGTTCCTCGGCACGCTGCGGATGGACCTGATCCATCCCTACCCCGAACAGGACGCTGACGAAATCGCCCGCGCCAAACCGTTCCTCGATAAGCTCGAGCGGTTCCTGCGCGAGGACGTGGACTCCGATAAGATCGACCGCGAGGGAGAGATTCCCGAGCCCGTCATCGACGGCCTCCGAAAACTCGGCGCGTTCGGCATCAAGATCCCGCGCGAGTACGGCGGCCTCGGCCTCTCGCAGCTGTCCTACATGAAGGCGATCGAGCTCGTGTCGTCGGTCGACGGCTCGCTCACCGCGCTGCTCTCCGCCCATCAATCGATCGGCGTGCCGCAGCCGCTGAAATTGTTCGGCAGCGAAGCCCAGAAAAAGAAATACTTCCCGCGCCTCGCCAAGGGGGCGATCTCCGCCTTCGCGCTCACCGAAGAAAGCGTCGGCTCCGATCCCGCGGCGATGGAAACCACCGCAATCCTCGATGACGATACCTGGGTCCTGAACGGCGAGAAGCTGTGGTGCACCAACGGCACCAAGGCCGAGCTGCTCGTGGTGATGGCCCGCACGCCATCGAAGATGGTCAATGGCAAAGAGAAAAAGCAGATCACGGCGTTCATCGTCGAGACGGACTGGCCGGGCGTCGAAGTCGTGCACCGCTGCCACTTCATGGGACTGAAGGCGCTCTTCAACGGCGTCATCCGGTTCACCAACGTGCGCGTGCCGAAGGAGAATGTCTTGTGGGGCGAGGGCAAAGGATTGAAGCTCGCGCTGATCACGCTAAACACCGGCCGGCTCACGCTGCCCATCTCGTCGGTCGCGGCCGGCAAGCGCTGTCTCGAAGTCTCGCGGCGCTGGGCGGCTGAGCGCGTACAGTGGGGCCGGCCGATCGGCCAGCACGACGCGATCGCACAGAAGATCGGCTCGATGGCCGCCAACACCCTCGCCATGGAAGCCGTCGCCGAGCTGTGCGGCGCGATGGCGGAGCGCGGCGGCTACGACATCCGACTCGAGGCCGCGATCGCCAAGCTGTACAACTCCGAAGCGGGCTGGCGCATCATCGACGACACCGTCCAGATCCGCGGCGGCCGCGGCTACGAGACCGCCGATTCGCTGCGCGAGCGCGGCGAGACGCCGGTGCCGGTCGAGCGCATCATGCGCGACTTCCGGATCAATCTGATTTTCGAAGGCTCGTCGGAAATCATGCATCTGTTCATCGCGCGCGAGGCCGTGGACAAACACCTTCAGGTCGCGGGCGACGTCGTCATGCCCGGCAAGACCGCGAAGCAGCGTCTGGCCGGTCTCGTCCGCTCCGCGGGCTTCTACGGCTGGTGGTATCCGTCGCGATGGATCGGGTGGAGTCTGTGGCCGCGCTACGCCGAATTCGGCCGGCTCGCCAAACACGTGCGGTTCGTGGAACGGAGCTGCCGCCGCCTGGCCCGCAGCGTGTTCCACTCGATGATTCGGTTCGGGCCGAAGCTCGAGCTGCGGCAGTCGGTGTTGTTCCGCCTGGTGGACGTGGCGGGCGAGCTGTTCGCGATGGCGGCGACCTGCGCGCGCGCGCAGCGCCTGTATGAGCGCGACCGGACCACGGGCGAGCGGGCGGTGAAGCTCGCAGATCTATTCTGCCGACAGGCACGGCGCCGCGTGCGGTCGCAATTCAACGGCTTACGCCGCAACGAGGATGTGCCGACGTACAAGTTTGCGCAGGAGATTCTGGCTGGAGAGCATCGCTGGCTCGAACGGGATATTGTGGAGCTGGCAGAATAGTTGGACGGTTGGAATGTTGGAAGGTTGGAATGAACGGCGTTCCTTTGGGTTCGCCGTTTTTTTGTTCCGTCTGAGCGACGTTTCGATTAGTGCCGACGATGCAGCGACATATAGAATGCAACATGATGCCGTTCGAGAAACTCGATGCCTGGCAGTGTTGTCATGAGCTGTTCCTCGAGATTTACCGGGTCACATCCCGCTTCCCGAAACACGAACTGTACGGACTGACATCACAAATGCGACGCGCTGCATTCTCGGCCGCCGCAAACATTGCCGAGGGATCAGCCAAACAAGGCCCCAGGGAGTTTCGTCGGTTCTTGGATACAGCTTTGGGTTCGCTCGCAGAAATCGCGTATGCGATTCGAGCCGTGACTGACCTTGGACTCTTGACGGCCGACGAATCACAGCGATTGAGTGATCTTCGTGTGAAGGCAGGGAAAGTGACTTGGGGTTTATATAAGCGAGTTCAGAGACTAGCGAATCAGAAAGACCGTCCAACCTTCCAACATTCCAACATTCTCACGCCGCCTGGTGGGCGATCATGATACTCTTCAAACGTTCAGGGGCATCCGCACCGGCATCACCGTAGGGCGACGGATGGCCTTCCTGCTCCATGACCACACTCGGGCAAACCAGGGTGTACTGCCGGCCCCGAATCCGGTCGGCGGCAGGTTGCGCCGCAACCGGCGTCGCGATCACCACCTCCCGCGCCCCTAACCCCTCCGCCGCCTTCGCGGCAGCCAGCGCCTTCCACGGATAGACGATCTGGCCGTCGACGATGATCGCCGTCCGCCCCTGCAGGCTTTTCACCGGCCGCTGCGTCCGGTACAGCACCAGATCTTGTTTCACGCGGGCGCGGGATTCATCGATCGCGGCCTGCAATTTCTCGAGGAGATTCATCCCCGGCTGAAAATCGGGATCCATCTCGGCGGCCGCCGACTCGGCCATTGCCCCGACGGGCGCCAGATTCGTGCCGAGCTTGATGAAGGACGCGACAATCACGTCGAACTGCGCGCCCATCGCCTTCGCGGCATGGGCCGCGATTTCGACGCCTTCCGGCGTGATCCCCAGCAACATGCAGGACTGATAGCCGCGGGCGCCGAGCTGCTGGCCGAGCAGTGCGCCGGCGCTCGAGCGCGTGGGATAGAGGCTGGGACGGGGCTGAGCCACGGTTGCCAAGATAGAGCGACGGTAAGGGACGGTAAAGGACGGTAAGTGACGGTAAGGGTTACCCCTACCGTCTCTTACCGTCGATGTACGGGTTATCTTTTCGTTTCCCCAATTCCAGGGACCCGCAGTGCCGAAGGACACGCTCACCGTCGTCGACAACCGCACCGGGAAGAGCTACGAGCTCCCGATTCAGGACGGAACCGTCCGCGCCTCTGATTTTCGGCAGATCAAGGCGTCGGAGGACGACTTCGGGTTGATGGCCTACGACCCGGCGTACATGAATACGGCGGCCTGTCGCAGCGCCATCACCTATATCGACGGCGACAAAGGGATCCTCCGCTACCGCGGCTACCCGATCGAGCAGCTCGCGGAGAAGAGCACCTTCCTCGAGACCGCTTACCTCTTGCTCCACGGGGAGCTGCCCACGGCGGCGGAGCTGGACGCATGGGTGTTCCAGGTGACGCACCACACGATCATCCACGAGAATATCAAGAAATTCATCGACGGCTTCCATCACGACGCCCATCCGATGGGCATGTTCGTGAGCGCCGTCGCGGCCCTGTCGACGTTCTATCCCGAAGCGAAGCGGATTTTCGAAGAGCAATCGCGCGGCAACCAGATCGTGCGACTCATCGCGAAGGCGCCCACGCTGGCGGCGTTTGCCCACCGCCACTCGGTCGGTATGCCGTATGCGTATCCCGACAACGACCTGAGCTACACCGGCAACTTCCTGAACATGATGTTCAAGACGACCGAGGTGAAATACAGCCCGCACCCCGTACTCGAGCGGGCGCTCGACGTCCTGTTCATCCTGCACGCCGATCACGAGCAGAACTGCTCGACCAGCGCGATGCGCGGCATCGGATCCTCCCACCCCGACCCGTACTCGTGCATGGCCGGGGCCGCGGCGGCGCTGTACGGCCCGCTGCACGGCGGTGCGAACGAGGAGGTCCTGCGGATGCTGCGGGAGATCGGCTCGATCGACGCCATCCCCGCCTACATCCAGCGGGTCAAGAAGGGCGAAGTGCGGCTGATGGGTTTCGGGCACCGCGTCTACAAGAACTTCGATCCGCGGGCCAAGATCATCAAACAAATCGCCGAGCAGGTGTTCGACGTCACGGGCAAGAATCCGCTGATCGACATCGCGATCGAGCTGGAGCGCATCGCGCTCCAGGAGGAGTACTTCGTCTCGCGCAAACTGTATCCGAACGTCGACTTTTACTCGGGGATCATTTACGAAGCGATGAAGTTCCCCGTGGACATCTTTCCCGTGCTGTTCGCGATCGGCCGTACGCCCGGCTGGCTGGCGCAGTGGCAGGAGATGCTGCTCGACAAGGAGCAGAAGATCGCCCGGCCGCGCCAGGTGTACACCGGGCCCGCCACGCGGGATTACGTGACCATCGAGAAACGGAGCTGAGCCCCTATGCCAACCTACGTGCTCCTCTCCAACCTCACGGACGAGGGCGCTAAGGCGCTCAAGAGCAACCCCAAGCGGCTGCAGGAAGTGAACAAGGAGATCGAGAAGTTCGGGGCCAAGGTCACCGCGCAATACGCCGTGCTCGGCCCCTACGACTTCGTCAGCATCGTGGAGTGTCCGGACAACGAGACCATCGCGCGGGTGTCAGTGGAGCTCGCCTCTCGGGGTAGCATCCGACTGCTGACGCTGGCTGCTACCCCTGTGGCCAATTTCATCCGGACACTGAAAACCCGAGACTAGCGCCGCTTCCCACCCCTGCGCGGGCGCAACGAGCGCTCGGGCTTCGGCGCTTCCGCGACGGCGAGCCGCGGCTGCAGCGGCGACACCGAGGGCTCGAAGCCCGGAATCACTTCCCGCGGGAAGTTCTGTCCGATCAGCCGCTCGACGTCCGCCATCAACAGCCATTCATCCGGTGAGATGAGCGTCAGTGCCAAGCCGCGCGCGCCGGCGCGGGCGGTGCGCCCAACGCGATGGACGTACACCTCGGCATCCTGCGGCACGTCGAAGTTCACCACCATCCGGATTCCTTCGACGTCGATGCCCCGCGCCGCGATATCGGTCGCCACGAGGTTCTCGGCCGCCCCCGAGCGGAACGCGTCGAGCGTGCGCTGGCGTTGGCTCTGCGCCTTGTCGCCGTGCAGCGCGTTCGCCGCGATCCCCTCACGCTTGAGGAAGGTGACAAGCTTGTCGGCCCCGTACTTGGTGCGCGTGAAGATCAGCGTCTGGCCCGTCGGCTTGGCTTTGAGAATGGAGGCGAGCGCGCCGCGCTTCTGCAGCTTGTCGACCGCCACGATGACGTGCTCGATGCCCTCGGCGGTCTGGGCCCGGCGGCCGATTTCGACCGAGGCGTGACCGTTCAGGGCGCGGCGGGCGAGCGCATCGACCTCCGGCGAGATCGTCGCCGAGAAGAGCATCGTCTGACGCTCCTCCGGCAGCGCGTTCAGGATGCGCCGCACGTCGGGCGCAAATCCCATGTCCAGCATGCGGTCGGCTTCGTCGAGGACCAGCACCTCGAGCTGCGAGAAATCGACGTGGCCCCGCTCCATGTGATCGAGCAGGCGGCCCGGCGTGGCGACGACCATGTCGACGCCATGTTTCAGCGCGCGGGTTTGCGGCTCCATCCCGACGCCGCCGTAGACGGCCGCGCCCTTCAAATGGGTGTGCCGCCCGTAGGCGCGGATACTCGCGGCAACCTGCTCGGCGAGCTCGCGCGTCGGCACGAGAATCAGCGCCCGCAGCGTGCCGCGCTCGCCTGGCGACAGCCGCTGCAGGATGGGCAGCACGAACGCCGCCGTCTTGCCGGTGCCGGTTTGGGCCGATCCAATCAGATCGCGGCCCGCGAGGGCCAGGGGAATCGCTTCCGCCTGGATGGGGGTTGGTTGCGCGTAGCCCTCATCGGCGACGGCGCGAACCAGTTCGGGCGCTAGGCCCAGTGATGCAAATGGCATACTACTCCTTCATGTACACACGCACGTCCCGAGATGAGCCAATCTCATCTCGACATAGACGTTGCTTCAGTTTTTGAACCTGGGGAGAAACCCGTGCGTGTGTTCAGCGACGGAGTCCCTGAGCGGGACTGTCCAAGAGGATGCCAGCTCGCGGTTCCTTGCACCAGGAAGGTAATCGGAAGAGATCCGAAAAAACAGGGCCAAACACTACCAGGCCACAGACGCAGCAGCGGTAAACAGTCTAGAGGCAACGGGTTGTCCTGTTGCCAACGACTGCTCACCGCGGTGCGTCTGTGGGCTAGTCTTTGCAGGTCCTAATTCGAACCCGCACCAACGACGGGCTCAGTGCCCCACCACCACATTTTTGGCAACTGTCGTTGGCGAGGCCAGACTTCGTTCAGCGTCTCCGCCTCGTACAAGCGTCCATTCTTCATCACATATCGAATCGTGTTCGTGTTGTGGATGTCCTCGAGCGGATTGGCATCCAGCACGATCAAGTCCGCCAGCTTGCCCGGCTCGATCGAGCCCAAATCCTGCTCCATGCCGATCGCGTGCGCGCCGTTGCTCGTCGCCACGCGCAGCACATCGTGCGGTTTCATCCCGCCGGCCGCCATCGCCCACAGCTCCCAATGGTCGCCGAGGCCATCCATCTGGCCGTGCCCGCCGAGGCCGATGTAGCCGCCAGCCTGCAGAACTGCATTCGCCGACGCCGCGATGCGCGGGAAGACGTACTCGCTCTCGCGGAACCAGGGACGCCGCTCGGCGCGCTGATCGATCTCCTCGTGCGGCATGAAGCGCCGCACTTTGGGATTGTCGTGGATGTCGTAGCGCTCGTAGAAGAAGTTCTCGCTCCAGGGGCCGCCGTACGACACCAGCAGGGTCGGCGTGTACGTGATGCCGGACTGCGCGACGAGCCGCACGGCGTCCTGGTACAACGGCATGATCGGGTAACTGTGCTCCGTTCCCGGGTAGCCATCGATGACGGCGGTCAGGTTCATCTTGAAGTCGAGCCCACCCTCGATCGTCGGCATCAACCCCAGCTCCTTCGCCGCCATGATGACCCACTGCCGCTGCTTGCGATTGCCGGTCATGTACATCTTGATCGTGTTGATGCGATAAAACTCGCTGTAGCGGCGGAGCGCCTGTTTGGTATCCTCGAGACTCTTGAAATCCTCATCCCAGAAGACGCCCGGACCAGTGTGGAAGATGCGCGGCCCGAGGATTTCTCCCGTCTCCACGAGATCGGCGTAGGTGAGGACGTCGGTCGTCGAGGTCTGCGGGTCGCGGGTCGTCGTCACGCCCCACGCGAGATTGGCGAGGTATTTCCACACCTGCGTCTCGTGGATGCCCCAGGTCGGCCACGGGTGCGCATGCACATCGACAAATCCCGGGATGATGGTCTTGCCGGTCACGTCGATGACCCGCGCACCAGCCGGCACCGCACCTCGTGCTCCGACCGATACGATGCGGTTGTCCGTGACGACGATGTCGCCGTTGTCGATGACCTCGTCGCCCTTCATGGAGACGATGCGGGCGCCGCGCAGGACGACCGTGCCGCGCGGGATGTCCCGTGGGACGCGGATCGCGATATCCACACGCTGTGGCTCGTAGGCCGGCTGCTTGGACAACGAATCCGAGCGCGCCTTGAGGCGCTTCTGGACCGAGTCGGCCAGCGCCTTGAACGCGTCACCCTTCAGCGAATCGGCTCGGATCGAATCGGTCCGGGCTTTGACCTTGTCCATCGAGTCCGCGGCAGCGGGATCCCACTTCAGAAATGAGCGGCCGATCGACCAGAATGCCTGGCGCCCATCACCCGTCCACCCGATGAAGTCGCCGCCGATCATCGTGAGCCGCTTGGTCGGAAACGCGGCGGAGGACGGATCGGAGACGTTCACCACCGGTGTCTGGCCGCCGATGAGCGGCAGCGTCACCAGGTACACGTAATTCCCGACTTGGGTCAGGACGCGATCCGAGTCCGGACTGATGAGGATCTCGTCGGCATTGTTGGGCTCGGCACCAGGACCTGGGTAGGTGTAGCCGGTGACGCGGATATGCGCGCGACGGTCGGTGCCGTCGTACCGCATCGAGACGAGACCTTCCGCGCCTTCGTAGATGTAGATGCGGTTGGGATCGCGACTGAAGTGCGGGCGGCCGGCCGCATTGATGGGAGAGATTCGGGTCAAGGCGCCGCCCGCCGCGGGGACCCAATCGAGCTCGTATCCCGGCGCAAAATGCTCTTCGGTCCGTGGTGCCCGCGGCCCCTTCACTACCACGATACGGGCGCCATCGGGCGACCAGACGGGCGTGTCGTAGAAGGCGCTGTCGGAGGTCAGGGACACGGGTCGACTCCGCCCATCGGCTCTAAGCTTGTTCAGCGTTCCGCCCGCGTCGGTCCACGTCACGTAGGCAAGCCACAACCCATCCGGCGACCATGCCGGGACCTGTTGTTTCACGCTGTCGCTCGTCAACCGCCGCGGCGTCCCGTTGGGGAGATCCATGACGTAGAGCCGGTCCAGGGCGCTAAACGCGATCCGCTTGCCGTCCGGCGATGGCGACGCGTTGCGGATCTGGCGCACGAGCACCTGCGTCGTGTCGACGTGAATCGGCAGATGCACCATGGGACCCAGCTGCTGCTCGACCTTGGCGGTGAAGGGAATGTCGGTCACCTGCCCCGACGGCACCGCCACGCGATGAATTTTGCCTCCATATGAGACGATAAGGGCTTGGTTGTCGGGCGTGAACGCATATCCGGGATAGAGGTCGCGCGTGAACCGGGACTCCTGATCGTCCCGCGTCACGGGATAGACAAGCCATTTCTCGTCACCACTCGCCAGGTTGCGCAGACGCAGCCCGGTCTCGGCGTCGTAGCGCGTCGCGTACACGAGCCATTTGCCGTCCGACGACAGCACCGGACGCATCGCGCTGCCATACATGTCGGTCTGGGTGTAGAGCCGGCCGGTCTGCCGGTCGTAGATGGCGAGCTGCCAGAGCGGATACTGCAGGTTGTACCCGAACCCGCCGCGGTGGCGAGATACCCAGATGTAGCGCGGGTCCTTCCCGAACGCGGCGCCCAGCGTGTTCATCGGCGGCGGCTGGTTGGGACCGGCCTGCACCCGCAGCATCGCCGCGCCCGTCCCGCCGTCCTTGTGAATCAGCCAGAGCTCGTAAACACTGCCCAGCACGCCGCTGGTCCGCGATACGACGACATAGTTGCCGTCGGGCGTCCAATCGGGCGAGGCGTACAGGTTGTTCGTGCCCTTCGTGAGCGCCTTGCTATGCGAGCCGTCGGGGTCGCACAGCCAGATGTTCTCGGCGCCGCTCCGGTCAGAGAGGAAGACAATGCGCTTGCCGTCCGGCGACCAGCGCGGCTGCGAATCAAAGCCGGGGCCAGACGTGATCCGCGTTGCGGCGCCGCCCGCGATCGGCATCGTGTAGAGATCGCCGAGCAGCTCGAACACGATCGTCCTGCCGTCAGGCGACACATCGAGCGATATCCATGTGCCCTCGGACGTTTCGAAGCTCACCATCCGATCCATCTTCAGCGGCAACGAGTCGCGCTTGGTCGTGTCAGGCGGCGGAGGGGGAGGGGGAGGGGGAGGCTGCTGTACAGCGAACGACACTGCGACAAGCAGGGCAAGCATGGATTCTCCGGACTGAAAACCGACGGTAGAAAGGGCGACGGCAGAAAAATCGACGGTAGAAAATGCGACGGTAAAAAAGCGACGGTAAGGGGCAGAACCCTTACCGTCGCCTCATCTACCGTCCTTTACCGTCGCTCTAGCTACCGTCGTTTTTTAGATACTCAGCGCCCGCACCTGTCTCGGCGCCGGGTCCTGAGACCGCAGGACAATCCGCATCGCATGGGTGTCGAAATCGATCTCCCATCCCGCGATGCGAGGCCTGACAAATTCCTCACCGTCGTCCGGCGTGAGACCCTCCGGCGTGGCGTCGAGGAATTCCATCAACTTCATGCGATGCTCGAGATAGGTGCAGCCGTCGCGGCTCGCCGCGATGCGGATACCCACATCGTCATCGAGCTGACGCCGCACGAATCCCTGAGCGACTTCGAGCAACCGGCCGACGATCACACGCTCCAGCATCACGCCATCCTTGCGGGCCAGCCGCCGGGCCAGCACACGAGCCCGGGCCTGGTCTAGACAGAGGGCAAGGAATTGCCGCCGGATCTCCGGATGCGGCCGCCGCTTGCTCTTGGTCTCGCCGTCCCGCTCCGCCTTCGCGCAGGTGGGGAGGTCGTTCCGATGGAGCTTGAGGAACTTGGTCATGGGCGCGTAGACATCCATCCGACCGGGGGCCGGAGGACGCCGCCGTCCCGCGACGAGGTCAGCGATGTAGATCTCAGACACCTGAACCGCATCCGCCAACTCGCGCGGGGTGCGCTTCAGCTCGCGCAACCGGCGCCGTACGAGTTCTCCAACCTTGACGGGGCGCTTCAGGGGGAGGGCTGCCGCCATGTAGACTCCTTGGTTGCCGTTTTGTGGGGTCGGGCAATGTAGCTAAATGCAGGCCAAAACGGTAGTTCTACCCGCTCGAACCGGCAGAATCCCGAAAACGGGACACAGCTGCCTCTTGCCCTGTTCCGACGAGCCGTGATACAATTGAATCACTAAATGGATACAATCGTGATAAAGATCTGGCGCACCCTGACGGGTTCCCCTGAAAGCCGGGCGACACCAGCGGGCGCGCGCGTGTTGCCCGCATATGCCGCCCTCGCCCGCGATCGCAGCAGCGCCGATCTCGATGCGCAGCTCCGCATGCTCGTGTCGCAGCTCGCCGCCGAACGCAGCGGCTGCCGCTGGTGCATCGATCCGGGCCGGCAGCTCTGGCGCGAGGCGCAGCTGTCGCTTGAAGCGTTGTGCACATTGCCGCGATACGAGACCAGCTCGCTGTTTTCGAGTCGCGACGCGCGGCGCTACGGTTCGCTGACGCGGTGACGCACTACAGCGGGGCCCATGGAGCCCAGCACTTCTTCAATCCCATCACCGGAGAACTGGGGGCCGATGCGACTCGCTGGGGCACCCCTGTCGGCTCCGCGATCAGGAATCTCTGGCTGTGAAAGACGGGCGCTGGTTGTTGCTCATCCATCAGCTCCCACCGAAGCCGGACTACTTCCGCGTCAAGATCTGGCGGCGCCTGCAGGGACTCGGCGCGGTCGCGATCAAGA
>DASWDA010000007.1:0-3064 GCA_036395695.1 Gemmatimonadales bacterium | reverse complement strand
TGGATCGAAGTCATCTCGGGCGTGATGTTCAGCGGCAAATCGGAAGAGTTGATTCGCCGCGTGCGCCGCGCCGTCATCGCCCGCAAGCAAGTGCAAGTCTTTAAGTCCCATCTAGATGCACGCTATGCCGGGCTCTTCTCCGTCTCCTCGCACGACGGCGTGACGGTCGAAGCCGAGCCGGTCGATTCCGCCGAAGAGATTTCCCGCCGCCTGAAGAACGGCACCGAGGTCGTCGCCGTGGACGAGGCCCAGTTCCTCGACGACGGCGTCGTCGACCTGGCGAACCGTCTCGCCGACCAGGGCGTCCGCGTGATCCTCGCCGGCACCGACGTCGACTTCCGGGGCCTGCCGTTCGGCCCCATGCCGACGCTCATGTGTGTGGCCGAGATCGTCGACAAGTTCCAGGCGATCTGCGTGGTGTGCGGCGGACCCGCGACGCGCAATCAGCGGCTCGTCAACGGAAAGCCGGCACTCTGGGACA
This sequence comes from Gemmatimonadales bacterium, assembly GCA_036395695.1. GTDB lineage: Bacteria > Gemmatimonadota > Gemmatimonadetes > Gemmatimonadales > GWC2-71-9 > 20CM-2-65-7. The sequence continues at coordinate 2,583 of DASWDA010000007.1, read as the reverse complement.
GTCCAATCATCATGGTCGGTGGGCGGGAGTCCTACGAAGCCAGATGTCGTCATTGCCATCGGGTGCCCAAACAAGATGAAGATCAAACTGCGCTTCTATAGGTGCCTGGTGTCAGGTGCCTGGTGTCGGGCGCGCGATCTTCTGACACCAGACACCCGACACCTGACACCGCCGTTCGATGCTTAACGTCGGCCTCACCGGCAACATCGCCTCGGGCAAGTCGACCGTGGTCGAGCTCTTCAAAAAATGGGGCGCGACGGTGATCGACGCGGACAGCCTCGCCCGCGAAGCGGAGGCGCCCGGCACCGCAGTCCTGGCCGCGATCGCGGGGCGCTTCGGCACCGACGTGCTCGCACCCGGCGGCGGCCTGGACCGCGCGGCGTTGCGCGCGAAGGTCATGGGCGATAACGCCGCCCTCGCCGCGCTCAACGCGATCGTCCATCCGGCGGTGCAGCAACGCCGGCTCGAGCTGCAACGCACGGCGGCGGAGCGCGGCGATGCCATTGTGATCAACGACATTCCGCTGCTCTTTGAAGTTCTCGATCCCGCGCAGTTCGACGCGATCGTGCTGATCGACGCCCCGGCCGCGCTGCGGCGCACACGACTCAGGGCCTTGCGGGGATTGTCGAATGAGGAGACCGATCGGATGATCGCCGCGCAGATGCCCGCCGAGCGCAAGCGGCCCCAGAGCCAGCACGTGATCGACAACGCGGGAACATTGGCGGAGCTCGAGAAACAGGCCAAGAAGATCTTTGCCGAGCTCCGCCACCGGGCGGCGCGGGTGGGTGTGCAGACCGAAGCTCCCGGGCAGCGGTTGTTGCTGTGTGCGCTGGATGCGAAAGATGGGGGCGCCCCGGTGTTACAGGCGATCGAGCGGCGCTATACCGATGCCGGGATGCGCGTCGAGCACACGACCGTGAAAACGTTGGCCAAAGCATTGAGAGCAGGCCCACCGCTTTCTATCGTCGCCACCGCCGCCGCGGCGGATGGGGCACGCACGGCCTGGGAGAACGCGGACCCGCCACGTCCCAGCCGCCTCTACTATTTGTCGCCGGACCCTGATCCGATCGCCGTGCGTCTCGACTTGCGGCCCTGGGGTGAGACCCGCGTCGCACTCAGTGAAGAAGACGGCGCAGGACTGGCGCCCCGCGCAGACCTGTTGTAGGCTCCCGTCCCATGTCCAGCATCCCCAAAGAACTCCGCTATACAAAGGACCACGAGTGGGTGCGCGAAAGCGGGCCGCAGATCGTGGAAGTCGGCATCACCGACTATGCACAGGGCGAGCTGGGCGACGTGGTCTTCGTCGAGCTGCCCAAGGCGGCCGTGCAATTCAAGCAGCACGACGTCTTCGGCACGATCGAGGCGGTCAAGGCGGTGTCGGAGCTCTATTGCCCGCTCGCCGGCACGATCGTCGAAGCCAACAAGGCGCTCGAGGGAGATCCGGCGCTCGTGAACCGCGATCCCTACGGCAAAGGGTGGATGGTCAAGGTGAAGGTCACGAACTCGAAAGAATTGGAGGGGCTGCTCCGCGCCGACGCGTACGCGAAGCATGTTGGAGAGTGAAAGCGACATTCCACGGACACGCCTGTTTTGTGCTGGAACGGGACGGCAAGCGCGTCATCATCGATCCCTTCCTCACCGGCAACCCCGCCGCTGTCATCGGTCCCGACAAGCTGCCCCATCTCGACGCGATCCTGCTTTCTCATGGCCACGGCGACCACCTCGGCGACGCCGTCGCGCTGTCGCAACAACACCAGGCACCGATCGTCGCCACCTATGAGCTCGCGCAATTTTGCGCGGATCAGGGCGCGACGAGTCACGGGATGCACATCGGCGGCGCGCACGACTTCCCCTTCGGCAAGGTGAAGCTCGTGCCTGCGTTCCATGGCGGCCAAGTCGAAGGCGACACGACGGGCCGGTACACGACAAATCCCGCCGGCGTGGTCGTGACGATCGGCGGGAAGACGGTCTACCATACAGGGGACACGGCGCTGACCCTGGAGATGCAGCTCCTGGCGGGCCGCATCGACCTGATGCTGCTGCCCATCGGCGACAATTACACGATGGGCATCGAGGATGCCGCGCGCGCCGTCGAGTTCGTGAAACCCAAAAGCGTTATTCCAATGCACTACAACACCTGGGACCTGATCAAAGCCGATCCCCAGGAATTCCGGCGTCTCGTGGGCAGCACGTCCGCCGTGACCATTTTGAAGCCCGGGGAGAGTCACACGCTCTCGTAAGTATGGATATCACACGCGATCTCTTTCAGGACCGGCACATCGGGCCCTCGCCCGAGGACCAGAGCGCGATGCTCGCCACCCTCGGCTACGACTCGCTCGATGCGTTCATCGACGCCGTCGTCCCCGCGGACATCAGGCTGCGCCAGCTGCGGACGCCCGACGCGAAGACCGAGCAAGAAGCGCTCGAGGAGCTGAGGCTGCTGGCTGCCCAGAACCAGGTGTTTCGCTCGTACCTCGGCATGGGGTATCACGATTGTTTCACCCCGACCGTGGTCCAGCGGAACGTGCTGGAGAATCCGGGCTGGTACACGGCGTACACGCCGTATCAGGCGGAGATCGCCCA
>DASWDA010000006.1:0-15458 GCA_036395695.1 Gemmatimonadales bacterium | reverse complement strand
GCGTTCGGCTTTCGCTCCTTGGGGTGCACGTCCATCTCGCTTCGCGCGATGTTCATATCGCCGCACACAATCAGCTGTCTGCCGTCTGCCGTCAGCCGCGCGACCCAATCGATCAGGCTTTTCACAAAGGCAAGCTTGGCGGGGTAGTCCTTGCCGCCGTTGGGCACGTAGACCGACGCGATCACCAGATCGCCGTGCTCCACCTGGACGATGCGCGACTCCATGTCGAAGGGCGGATGGCTGAAGACCGGATCGACCGCGAACAGATCCTTGTGGACGTGCAGGGAAACGCCCGAATACCCCTTCAAGGTGTGCCAGTAGGCGTGGTAGCCCTCGACTTTGGACTCGGCGGGGATCTGCGCCGCCGTCGCTTTCAACTCCTGGAGGCACACCACATCGGGCCGGCGCTGCGCCAGCCACTCGGATAGCTGGGCCGCGCGGGCGCGGATCCCGTTCACATTCCAAGTCGCGATTTTCACGCCCGGAATGATAAGGCCTTGACGGAGCGGGAGTGGGATATATATTACCAGCTAGTTATGAAACCATCGGGTTATACGTTGGATGCCACCTTCGCCGCGCTGGCCGATCCTACCCGCCGGGCAATCCTGGCACGGCTGGCGGACGGCGAAGCGACGGTCACGGAGCTCGCGGCGCCATTCGCCATGAGCCAGCCGGCGATCTCGAAGCATCTCAAGGTGCTGGAGCGCGCCGGTCTGGTCTCGCGCGGCCGGGTGGCGCAGCGCCGCCCCCGCAAGCTCGAGCCCCGGCCGCTCGCCGAGGCGACTGACTGGATCGAGCGCTACCGCAAGATCTGGGAGGCGAACTTCAAACGCCTCGACGCCGTGCTCCAGGAGCTCAAGCACAAGCAGAAGAAAACAATCGACGCGCTATTGGATGAGGATAAGCCCAAGCCGAACAAGAAGAGGAGAACACGATGAAGACGGCTCTCACGGTTACTACTCCGTCCGAGCGCGAGCTCGTCATGACCCGGGAATTCGACGCGCCGCGGGGTATGGTGTTCGACGCCCTGACCAAACCCGAGCTGGTGCAGCGGTGGCTCCTCGGACCGCCCGGGTGGACGATGCCGGTCTGCGACATCGAGCTGCGCGTTGGCGGGACATACCGCTACGTCTGGCGCAACGCCGATGGTCGGGAAATGGGCATGGGGGGTACGTTCAAGGAGATGGTGCGCCCCTCGCGCCTCGTCGCCACAGAATCGTATGACGACCACTGGACCGGCGGCGAAACGGTTGTCACCACGGAGCTCGTCGAGACGCGCGGCAAGACGACCGTCAGCACCACGGTCCGGTACGCAACGCGCGAAGCACGGGACGCCGCCCTGAAAATGGGGGCGACGAAAGGGTTGGAGGCGAGCTACGTTCGACTGGATGAGCTGTTAACCGCGTAACCTGACGATTCAAGGAGAATTCGTATGCAGAAGATCACGCCCTTCCTCTGGTTCGACAACAACGCCGAAGAGGCGGCGCAATTCTACACGTCGATCTTCAAGAACTCGAAGATCCTCAACGTCAGCCGCTACGGCGACGCGGGGCCGGGTCCCAAAGGCGCCGTGATGGTCGTCCACTTTCAGCTCGAGGGCCAGCAATTCACGGCGCTGAACGGCGGCCCGTTGTTCAAGTTCAGCGAGGCCTTCTCGTTCGTCGTGAACTGCGAGACGCAAAACGAGATCGATGAGTACTGGAACAAGCTCACCTCCGGCGGGGGGAAGGAGAGCGAGTGCGGATGGCTCAAGGACAAATTCGGCTTCTCCTGGCAGATCGTCCCGACGGCGCTCGGCAAGCTGATGAGCGATCCCAAGAAGGCCAATCGCGTGATGCAGGCGTTGCTACAGATGAAGAAGCTCGATATCGCGAAGCTCGAAGCGGCCGGTGAAGGCAAGGTGGCCGCTATCCGTTGACGGTACGCATCGCTCCGTCGGCGTAGCGCGCGCCGGCGGCGGCACCCAGGTCCCCGAGCTGCGCAATGTCGGCGCCCGACAATGTCACGGCGAGGGCGCCGACGTTTTCTTCGACATATTTGCGCCGCTTGGTCCCCGGGATCGGCACGATGTCGTCCCCTTTGGCGACGAGCCAGGCGAGCGCCAGCTGGCCCGGCGTGCAGCGCTTCGCCCGTGCGAGCGCTTCGACCCGTCGCACGAGGTCGAGGTTCTTCTGGAAATTCTCGCCCTGAAAGCGCGGATGATTGCGACGCCAATCGCCGTCCTGGATGTCTTCGGGACGCTTGATCTGGCCGGTGAGAAAGCCGCGGCCGAGTGGACTATACGCGACGAACCCGATGCCGAGCTCGCGCACCGTGGGGAGGATCTCCTGCTCCACGTCGCGGCTCCACAGCGAGTATTCCGTCTGCAGGGCCGTGATGGGGTGCACGGCGTGCGCGCGCCGCACCGTCTGCGCCGACGCCTCCGACAGCCCGAGGAACCGCACCTTCCCCTGTTGCACGAGGTCGGCCATCGCGCCGACGGTTTCTTCGATAGGCACGGCGCGATCGACCCGGTGCTGATAGTACAGATCGATATGGTCGACGCCGAGGCGTCCCAGCGAGGCGTCGCAGGCGGCCTTCACATACTCCGGCCGGCCGTTCTGGCCGATGAACTTGCCGTCGGGAGCGCGGACGTTGCCGAACTTCGTGGCCAGGACGACCTGGCTTCGCTTGCCCTTGATCGCCTTCCCCACGAGGACCTCGTTCGTGAAGGGGCCATACACGTCGGCGGTGTCGAGGAAATCGATGCCGAGATCCAGGGCCCGGTGAATCGTCGCGATGGACTCTGCATCATCCCGGGTCCCGTAGAAGTCCGACATCCCCATGCAGCCCAAACCCATAGCCGAGACTCTCAGTCCCTGAGTGCCTAGATCACGCTTTTTCATGGTTGAATTAATCCTCATGGTGACGCGACGGGGGGCTGGCCCGGTATCCTCTTCCAAAGGGACCCTTTCCCGTCGAGGTGGTCTATGGCGCCCTCTGGCCTCCGGGCCGTTCGTCTCAGCGCTTCACTCTTGTGTTTCGTCAGTCCCGCCGTTGCGCAGCTGATCCCGATCAAGACAATTCCGATCGCCCAGGGCGATCAATTTCAGGTCTTCCCGTCCAACAATCTGGGGCTCGGCGGTGTGTCGATCGCGCTTCCCGATTCGCTGGGAGATCCCTTCGCCAATCCGGCCACCACGGCGCGGCTGCGCGCGTCACGCTTCTTCACCTCGCCGACGGTCTACAGCCTGTCGGGCAGCGCCGGCGGCGGCCGTTCGCTCCCCGTCGCTGTGCTCGCGCGGCGGGCGGACTGGTATGGTGGCCTCGCGCTGGTCTTGCAACAGGTCGACCCGAGTCGACCGCCGAGACAGGGTAACATAATCGCCGACCCACCGACGCGCGGTGGCCTGGTCCTCCCGCCCGGCCCGGGACCGATACCCGGTCCCGATCTGCGCGCGCACGGCAACGAGTACGCGTTCGGAATGATTGGCCGGAGCTGGCCCGCCAGCAAGCTCTCGATTGGCGCGAGCGCACTCTGGACGGGCCTCCACGCGCTCGATGGCGTCGACTTGCTCTACAGCGGCAGTCAACGCGTCGTGCAAACCGGTCATGCCATCGATGTGCGGATGGGTGCGTTGAAAGAATGGGCGGGCGAGCGCGGTGCGCGCGCGCTCGAGGCGATTGTGGTTCACAACCGCTTTGCGGCGACCCACAACGTGGTGTACGTGGATCAGTTCTGGGACCCCGGACTCCAGCAGTTCATCGCGCAGCCGCGCACGGACCAGAACTTCGATCACACCAACACCTGGGGCGCGCAGCTCGAGTATCAGATTCCCCTTCCGACCCCCGGATGGCGTGTCGGTTGGGTGGCGACGGTCAACCGCGCCACGCACCCCAAACTGCCGAACTACGACATCACGAATGTGGCCGTGATTCCGTGGGATCCCGGCCGCTCCTATGCCTACCAGCTCGGCGTCGGCGTGTCGAAAGTGCTGGGCCCCGCGACGTTCGGCGCCGATGCGATGTACGAGCCGATTCGCAGCTACACGTGGGCAGACGCCGTCCAGCCGACCGCGACGCTCAGCGGCGACACCATCGCCGTTGGTGGCAAGACGATCGAAAACCGGTTCAGGTTCTCCAACGCCCTGTTCCGCATCGGCGTGGGACGCGACATCCACCTCGAAGGCTCGCCCAATGCGCTCGGCATCGAGCTCGGCCTGATGGTGCGCTCCATCAACTACCGGCTCCAACAGACGGACAATGTCGAGCTCGCGCAACGCGCGCTGCGCACCAGCTGGAATGAATGGACGCCGACCTGGGGCATCACGGTCCGATTCCCGGACCTCGAGCTCCGCTATCGCGGCCGTGTGACCGAAGGGGCCGGCCGCCCCGGCACCCAGTTCGTCGTGGGCGTGCGCGACCTGGCCTTGGCGAGCGGGACGATCCTCGCGGCCCCCAGCGGGCCGCTGAGTCTCGTCAACGTCAATACCTCGACTCATCAAATCTCGCTGTCGCTGCCGCTCCATTGAGCTGGCGAGGAGGTACGTCATGACGATTGGTGTCAGACCGCTGTGTGCCGCGGTGCTCCTCTGCGCCGCCGCATGCGACGAGACGCCGCCGACGGCGACGTTTCCGGAATCGATCGACGCCGCGCTGCGGCGCAGCATCGGCCCATGGGGTGTGGTGCCGATCGCGCCCATGCCGCAGCAGAACCCGGCCCTCATCGCGCTCGGCCGCACCTTGATGTTCGACAAGATTCTGAGCGGCAACCGCGATATCTCGTGCGCAACCTGCCATGAACCCGCGCTGCACGCCACGGATGGGTTGGCGCTGGCGATCGGCACTGGTGGGATCGGCACGGGGCCATCCCGGACGCTCGGGCCGGGGCGCAGCTTTGTGCCGCGCAACGCTCCGACGCTGCTCAACAGCGGACTCGGGTTCCAGTACATGTTTTGGGACGGCCGGCTCAGCCGCTTTGGTCCACCAGTGCCCGATCTCAACGTGCCCCTGGACCAGTCCAATGTCCTGGCGGCACAGGCGATGCTTCCGGTGCTGAATCGGCGAGAGATGCGTGGCGAAGTGGGCGACACGGACGTCTTCGGGAATCCGAACGAGCTCGCGCAGATCTCCGACGATCAGCCCGCGCAAATCTGGCAGGCCATAATGCAGCGGCTCCTGGCCATCCCCGAGTATGTCTCGCTGTTCCGGGCGGCCTATCCGGACGTGCCGCCGCTCGCGCTGTCGTTCAACCAGGCCGCGCGGGCCATCGCGGTATTCCAGATGGCCGACTTGACGAAGACGGATTCGCCGTTCGACCGGTACCTGCGTCACGACGACAGCGCCCTCAGCCTCGAGGAAAAGCGCGGCGGCATCTTGTTTTTCACGACGGCGCGCTGTGCGTCGTGCCACAGCGGCCCGTTCCTCGGCGGGCAGTCGTTCTCGAACAGCGGGGCCCCGCAGCTTGGGCCCGGCGTGGGGCAGGCCGCGCCCCTCGACCTCGGCCGCGGCGAGCTGCCCAACAACGCGTTCTACAAGTTCGCGTTCCGCGTTCCGCCGCTGCGCAACGTCGAGCTCACGGCGCCGTACTTTCACGACGGCGCGCTCCCGACGCTCGAGTCCGTGGTCGCGCACTATAACGATGTGCCGACATCGTTGCGGGCATTCGACCCCGCGACGCTGCCGGCGGCGGTGCAGGGCAGCTATCACGGCGACCCGGCGACGATCGATGCCATCCTCGGCACGCTCGATTTCCGGCTGCAGACGCCGCTGAATCTGACGGAGGCCGAGCGGCGCGAGCTGGTCGCGTTCCTCAAGTCGCTCACGGATCCGGCGGCTCGCGACCTTTCGGGAATCGCGCCGGCCGCGGTGCCAAGCGGATTGCCAGTGCGCTAGAAAAAAATGTAGGGGCGCAGCATGCTGCGCCCCTACCGTTTAGAACCCTGCAGGCGTTTAGAACCCTTCAGTCAGACTGAACCGCACCATCCAGTTCTTCTGTGGCCGGTCGAACGGGCGCACGATGTCCATCTGACCAATTGCGTATCCCAGCAGATTCATCCGGAGCGCGAGTCCCGCGCTGCGCACGAGCTTGCGCGGGCCGTCGGGGCCGCTCCCGCCGAACAGCTGCGCGCCATCCGTGGAGGTCCACGCGACGCCCGCGTCATAGAAGATCCCCGCTTCCACCGGGAGGATACCGTAATAGCTGCCGCCCTTGCCCAGCAGGCTGCTCAGCAGGCCGAACGGTGGAAACCGCAGCTCGGCGCTGCCAACGACGATCCGGCTGCCCCAGAGCTGATCGAACACGGGGCAGGGAGAGGTCGTGGTGGCATTTACGCATTCGCTGACGTTGAAGCTGTTGTAATCATAGCCACGCACCAGGCTCGAGTAGCCAATGAACAACGGATACAGTCGCTGGTCTTCCGCGTTCCGGCCGTAGCGGCCGATGTGGAGCACGCGTGCGGCGATCGTGAAGGGCCGCGTCGGCATCACGTATTTGCGATAATCCGCGAGTGCGGTGGTGAACCGGAGGTCGCCGACGGTCTGATCGACTTCGAGCCGCCAGCGGTCGCCGAGAATCGGGCCGGTCGCGCCAAAGAACGAGTTGTCGTGCACCAGCGCGACGTTGCCCGACGCGAACGTCACGCCGGGAGGGACGGGGAGATTCTCTTTGATATCGTACACAACCTGACCCGTACCGGGATTGAATCCGGTCGTACGGAGCTCATTGTTGTACGTGATTTGTTGAACGCCGGTCGAGAGCTCGATGCGCTCTGAGCGGTTGAACGGATACGCCACAATGCCGCTGAGCTCGCGGTTGGTCTGCTTAAGGCGATCGATCTGCTCGACGTAATTGCCCGCGGAGTCGAAGTACTGGCCGAATTGCGCGAAGATGTAGGGGATCTGCTGCGCCCCGACCACCCAGTTGAGGCGCGACGAGCGATTGCCGTACGCGACAAGGGCGGCAAAATCGGAGATCCGCCCCTGGAATTGCGCCATCGTCACGAGGTTGTGATTGCCGAGCATGTCGCTCCAGAAGAGCGTGACGCCCCCGCCGACGTACGTGCCGAAGCGGTCCGCGGCGATCGCCAGGCTGGGTTGGGAAACAAAATCGAGCGACAGCTTGGGATGGTACGCTTTCGTCGACGCGGCGAGGGAGACTGCCGCCTCCGCCGGCAGCCCCGGGCCCGGATCTTTGATCACCGATGAGATACCGGTCCCGATTTCGGCGCGGTCGATGGGCGGCAGCTCGGCAGCGGACTTCGGCAACTCGGTGATGGGGCCACCTTCGAGCGCGCGCAAATCGTCGATCGCCTGGACCGCGTAGCCGCCGCCCGTATACACGGTGAACACGGCGCGCGGCGCCTTCGTGGCGACGCTGAGCGCCGGGCTGAGCGACGTGATGCCGCTGACCCCCGTGAAGACGTTCGTCACCTGCCTGATGGCGCCGCTCTGGAGCGACATGCGGAACACGTTGGTGATGCCGCCCGGATCTCCGAGGAAATAGAGGCTCTTCCCGTCCGGACTCCACTGGGGATTGATGTGCTTGGCGTGCTCCAGATGGGGCAGCTGCCGGATCTGGCCGCCGGGACGCGCATCAATGACCGCGAGCTGATAGTCGCCGTAGGACAATTCCGCGAGCGAGGTCGTGAACCGATCCGTCACGAACGCGATCTGCGATCCATCCGGTGACCACGCCGGCTCGAGATCGGCATACAGGTCGTCGGTCAGACGCTGCAGCTGGCCGCTCTCGATATCGTACGTAAAGAGATCGGTGACCCCTCCCACTTGCGCGCTGAATGCGATGACTTTTCCGTCGGGCGACCACGTTGGATTGAAGATCTCCCCGAGGGTCGGGAACTTGATTTCCTTGATCAAATCGCCGTTGCTGCCTTTGACGATGCGCAGCGCCGGCACGCCCGTGACCACGCCGCCGAATACGAAGCGGCTGCCGTCGGCATCCCACGCGCCCGCCGAGTTGATGAACTGCATGCTCTCGAGGTGCGGATCGCGAGTCGAGGAGACGAGCTTGCGGATCGTCTTCCCGTTGTCCGCGTTCGCGAGGTACATGTCGATCGAGAAGAGCCCGGCATCCGAGAAGTAGACCATGCGCGAGCCGTCGGGACTCACTGCCGGTGCGATGTTGTAGTGTTGCTGTTTGCCCGGGGCTACGAGCGAGCGTGCGCCAAGCGTCGTCACCGGGGTGAGGCGCATCTGCTCCGCGTGGGAGCGATCGGCGGGCAGGGTAACGCCAGTCGCCACGGCCACAGGCCGCGCCGCGTCCGTCAGCGCCCGATGCCAATCGGCGACGAGGCTGTCCGCGGGCCGGTGCGTCATCTGCTCCAGGGCCAGCTGGACATTGCCGCTGCGTCCAGCGGAGCGCAGCAACGCGCCGACGATGTCATCGCCGTACGTGCCGCCCAGATACGACCAGAACGATTGGCCCCAGCGGTACGGGAACCAGCGGGGGTTCTCGAGATCCCTGAGGTTGGGCAGCTCACCACGGCGCACGGCGTCTCGCATCCACATCGTCGTGTTGGGGTCGACGTTGCCGAGCGACACGTACTCTGCCATGCCCTCGATGAACCACAGCGGTACACGGTTCAGACCGGTCGCCAGATTGCCCCGGCCGACGCCTGTGATGTCGTATTGGAACGCGTGCGTCAGCTCGTGACCGATGACGTGGTCAGTCTCGGCGAGCGAGGCGCCCATGGGCAGAATGATGCGGCGTTTCAAACTCTCGGTGACACCGCCGGTGCCCTCACCGGGCTGCTCGCCCAGCACGTTGGTCTGCTCGAAATCGGGATGATCGGAGTAGAGAATCAACGGCTGCCGGCCGTTGAGCTGATGGCGTAGCACCGACGATATTCTGGTGTACCACCGCTCGGCCATGCGGCCCGCTTCGGCTGCCGCCGCCGCTTCCTTATCATAGAAGTAGATGTCGAAGTGCTGGGTTTTCAGGATCTTGAAGTGGAAGTTTTCGTACTGGACCGCGTTTCGGCCGAAGTACTGTGCCTGGGCCGACGACGCAAGGAGAATCAAGGCGCCGAGGAGCAGCGTGACGCGAGAAGTGATTTTCATGTCCTAGAATTACCCCCGTACAACCGGTTCGGCACTGGTGGCTGGACACTAACCTCTAACCTGAACGTACATCTTCCGACGAGAGTTCACATGCCAATCGCCGTCTCGACTCTGTGCGCGCTCGGCGTGTTGCTGCAGGCTCAACCCCAAGCAGCGATGGATTGGAAAGCCGTAGACCGTGTCCTGGGAAGATCGGGCAATCTGCAAGGCGAAACCTACCGCGTCGGTTTCCCTCGCAATGATCTTCATGTCACAGTCGGGGCGGTCACTGTGCGGCCGGCGCTCGCGTTAGGATCGTGGGTGGCGTTCAAACAGACGGACGACACCACCGCAATGTTAATGGGCGACCTGGTCTTGGTGGAGTCCGAAGTGGGACCGGTGATCGACGCCCTGCAGCGCGGCGGTATCGAGCAAACGGCTCTCCACAATCATCTTATCAACGAATCGCCGCACGTCGTGTACCTCCACATTGGCGGTCGCGGACGACCGGTCGCACTCGCGACGGCGGTACATGAAGCCCTCGGGGGGGGCGCTCGATCAGATGGATATCAAGCGGAACTAGAGGGTTCGGGGCTGGCGACGAACCCCCGATACAGCAAGAGGTCGTAGACGATCTTCAGCGTGCCGGCGATGAAGAATGGCACGTTGATCAACGAGGGTTGTGAGAACAGCAGCCCCGCAAATACCGGCGCGAGCCCGGCGCCGATCGTTCGCGCCACACCGGTGATCCCCCCAGCGCCCGACCGTTCTTCCGGACTCACCACGGCCATGAGATACGACTGCCTGGTCGGCACGTCCATCTGGCTGATACTGAACCGCGCGAACAGCACTGCGACTGCGAGGGGCAACGTGGGCATGAGCGGTACGAGGATGAGCAGCACATTGGACGGCAGGTGCGTGAACACCATCGTGCGGATGAGGCCAAACCGCGCCGCCAATCGGGAAGCCACCAGGGCGGAGATGCCCGCGAGCAGGTTCGCCCCGAAAAAAATCGCGCCCAGCGTCGCCGGATCGACGCCAAATCGGAGATAGAACCAGTAGGCGGCGAAGCTCTGCACGACGAATCCGCCCGCGAACGAATCGAGCGCGAACAGCGCCGCGAGCCGCAGCACCACGGTGCGGGACCGGCCGACGCCCAAAAACGCGCCGGCTTGTGCCGCCGGTGCCTCCGCGGCGGTTGACAGACGTGTAAACGCGATGGCGAGGACGATTCCCAATGCAGCGTAGAGGACGATGACGCCCTTGTAGTGCACAGCTTGGGACAACACACCGGCGCCGAGTGCGCCCAGTGCCGTCGCGAACGCACCGGTCAAGGTGTACCAGGCGAACACGCGGGTCCGCCGCTCAGTCGGCACCACCTGCGCGAGCGCGGCCTGCTCGATCGGGAGGAACGGTCCAACCTCGTTGCCGCTGGGACTGATGACGCCGATCGTGCCGGCGATCACGAGCACGAGGTAGCTGCGCGTGAGGGCGAATGCCCCGCCCGCGGCCGCCATCAGCGCCGCTCCGACGATGAGCATGCGCCGCCGCCCGATTCGATCCGCCCGGGTGCTGAGCCAGAGTGAGACGGCGGTGTCTCCCATCAGCGTCAGCGTCAACAGCACACCGATTTGCCGCGTCCCGATGCCCAATGCAGTCAGATACAGCACTAAGACGACAGACAACGCTCCGTACGCGAACAACCGCGTGAAGCGCGTGAGCAGCAGCAACCGTCCGTCCGGGGGCAGCGCTCGGAGCGTGTTGTCGGTCATGGCGCGAGGCGGTGGACGACTTTCACCACGAACGCGCCGTTCAATTGTCTGGTGAGGGAGGATGTTGCAGGGAAGCGATACGGCGTGGCCGGATTGGTGCTGTAGCCCGAGTTCCACACGATGAACACATCGTCGCCAATCACCGGGATCCAGTGGAAACGGACGTTGAAATCGGCGCGCTGGTCCTCGTTGGTGTACTGGACGAACCCGAGCAGGCTCGAGCGGGGATTGAAGTCGTACTCGAGGCGACTCGACGTCTGGAGGGCGGTAAAGCCTCCCGCTGGGAGGCGTGCCGCCGTGCGCGTGACGCTGACGCCGACAATGGCGTGGCCGCCGCCCCGCCACGTGCCCTGGAGCTCCACATCGGCGCTGCGGCCTCCGTAGAACGGTCCCCAGTTCACGAACGCGGCGACGCTCAGCGGGTGCGCTGCCGACGTCTCATACTGCAGCTCGTAGCGTGACCACCAGTATCGACCGGGCGGCACGCTCACTCCCCGGAACATGACGAACGTATCGGGCGGTGCATCGAGCTGGCGCTGATAGTTGATCTCGAAGTGGTCGCCGTTGTCGCGGTCGCCGCCCAGGACGCGCCACTCGAACCATGCCGTCTGCCAGTCGCCAGTGCGTCCCAGCGATCCGGACGCATTGGCAATGATGTCCCAGCTGGGAATGGGCACGGTGAAATCGAGCTGGCGGATGCCGAGCGCGTGCGGCCGGGGCATGAAATCGACGTGACCCGTCGTCTCCCAGATCCCCGTGCGCCGCACAAAGCCCAGGGCGGGATCGAATCCGGCGTCGATGCGGTAGAGCGAGACGAAGTTGTCGAAGAGATCATTCGGATTGTCCGTCGACAGTCGCCAGGCGAGCGGGAATCCGCTCACACCGGGTGTCCGGCTCCCGGCGATCCAGAATTTGGGCTCGAGATTCTGCCCGTGCACGATGAGCGGGAAATCCATATCGAACCCGGCCGTGCCCGCGGGACCCGATCCCGCCGCCGTGCGCAGGGCGCCGATGACTCCGACGTACGATCTCGCGAGCAGGTCATGCTGGAGGCGCACGACCGCATCATTGGCACGCTCACCGCTCGTGTGCGCATCGAGAATGCCGATGCGCCACGGTCCGACGCGCCCGTAGAGCCGGCCACCGGCGACGATGGGGACGGCGCTGCCGCTCGAGTCCAAGCCGATGCGCCGCGAATAGAATACCTGCGTCCGTCCCGGCGTCCCGAAGTCGAAGAGCCCACTCGACTCGAGGAAGAACTGTCGCTTCTCCGGGAAGAAGAACGGAAAACGCGTGAGGTTGATGACCTGCTGATCGGCCTCTACCTGCGCGAAGTCGGTGCCCGCCGTGAGGTCCGCCGTCAGCGTTGGCGACACCGCGAGTTTGGCATCGAGCCCCGCTTTGGCGCCGACGAAGCCGCCCGCCAGGCGCGCGCCGACGCTGTCGTGCCCGGGTTCGATGGCTCGGCTCAGCACGTAGGGGTACAGCTCCACATCGCGCGCCCGACCCACGTCGCCGATGTCGCTCAGCTCGCCCGCTCGCAGGAGCTGATACAACCCTTCGGTGCGACCCCAGGCGCGCCACAAGTCCTGTTCGTTCTTGCGGCGGATGAAGCGCCGCACGTTGAAGCCGAACGCCAGGTTGCCGCCGGTGCGAAAGCGCAGCGTTCGGAAGGGAATCCGGAACTCTGCCGTCCAGCCCCCGGGGGCGCGCCACACCGCGACGTCCCAGATGCCGTTCCAGTCCTCGTTGAGGTTGTCGAGGTCGCTCAGCTGGGCATCCCACCGCGCGCCGTTCGGGTTGGTGCCGAAGACGAACGCGCCCCGCCGGTCGTGGAAGCTGTCGATGAGCAGCTGGATGTTGTCGTCGCTGGAGAGGTCGGCGTCGCGGCGCAGTTGGGTGGCGCGGATGCGACCCGGCTCGGCGTCATACGCGAGAACGCCGATGTACAGCGCGTCGCCGTCGCGGAGCGCCTTCACGACGGTGCGCTCCGAGGCGGGCGCGCCTACCACCGGCTCTCGCTGGCGGAAATCCGCGAGCGAATCGGCGCGCGCCCAGTCCGGTTCGTCCAACCGGCCGTCGAGACGGACTCTGCCGTTCGCTACGTGGACGCGAAGCGTTTGCGGCCGAGCCGGCTGGGGCAGCGCCAGTGCCACGAGCAGTACGAGGTTCGCGGTTCGCAGACTCATTGGTCGGCCAACTTAACTGGATTCGGACTTGCCGGGGATTTCCGGCTGCGCCATGTTCGCGGCGATGAGCGCGCCCCTGGTCTCGACGTCCCGCGTCGCATCGATCGACCTGATTCGCGGCGCCGTGATGGTCCTGATGGCGATCGACCACGTCCGCGTGTATTCCGGACTCCCCGCCGGTGGCCCCACAGCAGGGATTTTCTTCACCCGCTGGGTGACGCATTTCGTGGCTCCCGCTTTCATCTTTCTCGCGGGGACGAGCGCCTTCTTCTACGGACGCAAGCACACCGACTTGTCGCGCTTTCTGTTCGTGCGCGGCGTCTGGCTGGTGCTGCTGGAGCTGACGGTCATTCGCGTCTGCTGGACGTTCAATCTCGACTTCGCGAATTACATGCTGGCGGGCGTCATCTGGGTGATCGGGTGGTGCATGATCCTCATGTCTGCGCTGGTGCGGCTCCGGCCGCGGACCGCGGGGATCATTGGCATTGCGATCATCGCGCTGCACAACCTCGTTGTGATGCCCCTGATCAATCGCACCCAGGCGTTGGGCGAGCTCTGGAAGATTCTGTACATCGGTTTCTTCCAGGGACCCGTCGCGGGCACGCCACTCATCGTGCTCTACTCGATCATTCCGTGGATCGGCGTCATGGCGGCGGGCTATTGGTTCGGGACGGTGCTGGGGACGGAGCCGGCGCGCCGCAACCGGATCTGCCTGCGCCTGGGACTCGGCGCCACCGCGCTGTTCCTGGTGCTGCGCGGCTTGAACATTTACGGCGATCCGCAGCCCTGGAGCTCGTCGGGCCGGATGCCGGCACTGCTGTCCTTCCTGAATACTACGAAATACCCGGCGTCGCTGAGCTTCCTGTTGATGACCCTCGGCCCGACGATCGCGCTGGTTCCGTTACTGGACCGCGCGCGCGGGCGTGTCGCACAATGGCTTACGGTATTTGGGCGCGTGCCGTTCTTCTATTATGTGCTGCACATCCCGCTCATTCACGCGCTCGCCCTCGTCGTCTCGAAGGTCCGGACGGGGAGCGTGGACCCGTGGCTCTTCACCAATCACCCGATGGGCAACCCGCCCGCTCCTGACGGCTACACCTGGAGCCTCGGGCTCCTGTATCTCGTCTGGGCCGTCGCGATCGTCATCCTGTACGTCCCCAGCCGCTGGTACTCGGGCCTCAAGGCTCGACGCAGCGACTGGTGGCTGAAGTACCTCTAGCCTCTCATTGAACGCAGGGCCCGTGCGGATCGGCGGGCTTCGGAACATCTCGCTTGGGGCGCTGGGGCGCGTTCGCGACCGCCAGGGCGCCGTCGTGCACCATCTGCGCCACGCGCGCCAGGTCTGGGTAGCTGATGTACTGCGCCTCGTCGGTCACCTGGTGATAGTCGAGGTGCTCGCCGCGCGAGAACGAGACTGACGGGATCCCGTAGCGTGCGTAGCTGTAGTGATCGGCTCGGCAGTAGTACTGCAGCGGATGGCCGGGTGCGTCATACGTGTAGTCGAACACAAACGGCACGGGCTGCTTGGCGTTCGCCGCTTCCAGCATCTCGCCGAATTCCCGGGAAATGCGCTTGGCGCCGATGACTTCGAGGTAGGTCGGGCTGCCGGCGCCGGTGCCGCCGCGCGGAAAGTCCGACGCCGTGCCGCGACCGATCATGTCCTGATCGATCTCGCCGACGATCGAGTCGACCGGCACCGTCGCGTGATCGGAGTACCAGCGCGAGCCGAGCAATCCGGCTTCCTCACCCGTGTGACTCACGAACAGGATCGAGCGCCGCGGCCGCTGGTTCCCGCTCGCGCGCGCGAACGCTTCGGCGATCTCGAGAATCGCGGCCGTGCCCGACCCGTCGTCGTCCGCCCCGTTGCGGATCGAGTCGGGGCGCGGCCGATTCACGGCGCGCAGGCTGTCGAGAATCGTCCGGATCTTGGTTCGCTCGTCGTCGGTGGCCGGGCGCATCGGCGAGTCGGCGCCCATAGGCCGCACCACGCGGTTGAACGCGCGCAGCGAATCGTGATCGACGGGACTGCGATCGAATCCGACGTGGTCGTGATGCGCCGACAGCGACACGTATTCGGTGCGGAGCGCCGGATCGCTGCCGCGCACAATGCCGACCACATTGCGGGCCGGGAATCGCACCGGCGTGCGTGTGAAGTCGTACTGGCCGGTGATGGTGATGGTCGACGGCGCGCCCGGGATCGCGTTCGCGAGATCGCCGCCAAGCACCGCCGCGGCCGCCCGGCGGGTGAGCCAGATGAGCGGGAGCGCGCGGGGATTGCGCGACGTGTCGGACACCGGGCGCCCCTCGCGGATGCGCGCGATCTGTTCGCCGCCGAGCTGATCGAGGGCGACGATCGCGACGGTCGCGGCATCGCGGAAACGGCCGAGCAGCGGCCCGATGGCCCGCCGATCGAACCCCTGGGGAACGTCGAGGACGACGAACTTGCCCAGGGCTGCGGCCG
>DASWDA010000005.1:0-7773 GCA_036395695.1 Gemmatimonadales bacterium | reverse complement strand
CCGCCCGCACCAGCACCGCCGCGAGCGGCACCTGCGCCACCCGCGCCGCCGCCGCCCCGTCCGGCGATGGCGCCGCCGTCAGCGCCGCCACCCTCGATGAGCCGTCCGGCGATGCCGACGGCGCCGCCGCTGGCCCGGCCGCCGTTCGCACCGGCACGGCCGGCGAGTCCGATCGCTCCTCCGGCCGCTCCGGCGCCGTCGCTGACGGTGCCCAGGCCGGCCGTGCAGCCACCGCCCCCGCCGCCGCGCGCTCCGGCGCCCGCGCCCGGCGTCAGCACGCCGGGGAAGCGGTCCACGGGACCACTGCGCCCGGTGAATCCGTTCATGGTGCAAGATCCCAAGCAGAAAGCGCGGCGCCTGGCACGGGCACTCATCTCCGACATGCTCGTGTATCATCCGGAGAAGCGAACGCAAGGGATTCGCGACGGCACGCTGCCGCAGCTCTTCAAGGACGAAATCCAGAAGAGCTGGCAAGAGTACGTGGAGCAGGTCGGCGCCGAGCTGGCGCAGAGCACGCCGTTCTGGACCGAGGCGCTGAACGAGATTCTCGCTGGAGGACACAAGCTTTTCTAATGGCACTGGCCGAGAGATTTGCCGATTTCGATCGCCGCCTCACCGAGCTCAGGGGCTTTCTTTGACGTTGAGGGGAAGACCGCCCGCCTGGCGGAGCTCGAGCAGAAAATGGCGGAAGGCGCTCTCTGGGCCGACTCCGCGCGTGCCCGCGCCACGGTCGCCGAAGTCAAATCCCTGAAGGGTTGGCTCGAGCCTTACCACGCGCTGAGGAAGCGTGTGGACGAGGGCCGCGAGCTGAACGATCTGCTCGAAGCGGAATCCCACGTCGATCTCGCATTGCAGCGCTCGCTCGAAACCGAGGCGGAGCAGATCGCCGACCGGCTCGAGTCGCTCGAGATGCAGAACATGCTGCGGGGTCCCGACGACGCCCGTGATGCGCTGCTCACGATCCATCCCGGCGCCGGGGGCACGGAGTCCCAGGACTGGGCCGAGATGCTCGTCCGCATGTACACCCGCTGGGCGGAGCGACACGGCTTTGTGGTCAACGTGCTCGACATCCTGCCGGGCGAGGAAGCCGGCATCAAGTCCGCCGAGATCGAGATTCGCGGGCAGTACGCGTTCGGCTTGCTGCGCGCCGAGAAAGGTGTGCACCGCCTCGTGCGCATCTCGCCGTTCGACTCGCAGTCGCGCCGCCACACCTCGTTCGCGTCGGTCTTCGTGTATCCCGAAGTCGACGACGAGATCGAAATCGAGATCAAGGATGACGATCTGCGCATCGACGTGTTCCGCGCGTCCGGCAAGGGCGGGCAGCACGTCAACAAGACGTCATCGGCGGTCCGGATCACCCACCTGCCCAGCGGCATTGTGGTTTCGTGCCAGCAGGAGCGCAGCCAAGGAAAGAACAAGGCGACCGCGATGAAAATGTTGAAGGCACGCCTGTATGAACGCGCCGTGGCCGAGCGCGAGGCAAAAAAGGCGGAAGTGGACAAACAGAAGACGGACATCGCGTGGGGGAATCAGATCCGCTCGTACGTGTTCCAGCCGTACACGATGGTCAACGACCATCGCACCGAGCTGAAGGTGAGCGACGTGCACAAGGTGATGGACGGCGACCTCGATCCGTTCATCGAAGCGTTCCTCAAGCGCTTCGGGAATAAGGCCGCGTAATGACCGGGTTCGTCGAAGCCGCCCGGCGCGAGAAGCTCAAGGAGCTGCTGGAGCGCGGCGTGGCGCCGTTTGCCTACCGGTTCGAGCGCAGCGCGACCGCCCACCAGGCCGTGGCCGCCTACCACTCGGACGACGACGCCACCGTGCACCGGGTCGCGGGGCGCCTCGTCGCCTTGCGCCCGCACGGCAAGACGACCTTCGCGCACCTCGAGGATGCCACGGGCAAGATCCAGCTCTACTTCAAGGGCGACGAGCTGGGCGCGGATCGCTACGGCCTCGTCGCGCTGCTCGATCTGGGTGACCATCTGGGCGTCGAGGGACGTCTCATGAAGACCCGCACGGGGGAAATCACCGTGCGCGTGGCCCAGTTCACACTGCTCGCCAAGGCGCTCCGCCCGCTGCCGCTCGGGAAAGAAGACGCGAGCGGCGTGAAGCACGGGGAGCTGACCGATCCCGAGCTGCGCTACCGGCAGCGCTATGCCGATCTCGCCGTGCATCCCGACGTGCGCGAGGTGTTCCGGCTCCGTACGCGAATCGTGCAAGGAATCCGCGCCTTCCTCGACGGCAAGGGGTATCTCGAGGTAGAGACGCCGGTGCTGCAGCCGCTCTATGGCGGTGCGGCGGCGGTGCCCTTCCAGACGCATTACGAAGCGTTGGACACGACCTTCTATCTCCGCATTGCGGATGAGCTGTACCTGAAACGGTGCCTCGTGGGCGGTCTCGAAAAAGTGTATGAGATCGGGCATGACTTTCGGAACGAGGGGTTGTCGCGGTTCCACAATCCCGAGTTCACGATGGCCGAGTGGTATCAGGCGTATGCGGATTACAACGACATGGCCGCACTGACGGAAGACATGCTGGCGGGGCTGGTCCTCGAGCAGTTCAAGAGCAGCGTGCTGGAGCGCCACGGTGCCACGCTGTCGTTCGCGCGGCCGTTCGCGCGCAAGGACTACTACGGTCTGGTGCGCGAGCACGCCGGCATCGATCTCACGAAGGCAAGCGACGCGCAGCTGCGTGACGTCCTCGAGCGCCACAACGCGCCCGACACGGACAAGCTCAACGGCCCCAAACTCGTGGATGAAGTATTCAAGACCTGCGTCGAGCCCAAGCTCGTGCAGCCCACGTTCGTGTTCGACTATCCGCTCGCGCTGTCGCCGCTCGCCAAGCCCAAGCGTGGCGATCCGGCCAAGGTCGAGCGCTGGGAGCTGTTCGTGCAGCACCGCGAGCTCGCCAACGCGTTCAGCGAACTGAACGATCCCGACGAACAGCGCCGCCGCTTCGAGCAGCAGGCGGCGTTACGGGCTGCCGGGGACGCCGAGGCGCAGCAGCTGGACGAGGACTATCTGCGGGCGCTGGAGTACGGGATGCCGCCGGCGGGCGGCGTCGGGCTCGGGGTGGACCGGTTGACGATGATCCTCGCCGATCAGACCAACATTCGCGACGTCATCCTGTTCCCCATGCTGCGGCCGGAGTGATGTCGATCGCGATGGTCGTGCTGAAAGTCGTGCTGGCCGCCGCGGCGGCCGCCGCCCTGTTCGTCCTCATCACGAACTGGCCGTCGCGGCTCGATCTGCGGGTGGCGATGCGCTACCTGCGGAGCCGGCGGTCGTCGCGCCTCCTGTCGTTGATCACCGTGATCGCCGTCGGCGGCGTCACCATCGGGGTCATGGCGCTGGTGATCGTGCTCGGCGTGATGAACGGCATGCAGAACGACCTGCGCGAGAAGATCCTGGTCGTCAATCCGCATCTGCGCGTGCTGACGTACGGAGAAGGGCTTCGCCTGGATGACTGGCAGGACGTCGTGACGAAAGTGCGGCGTACCCCGGGCGTCGTGGCCGCCGCGCCGTTCGTGTTGACGCAAGGGTTGATCTCGGCGGGTCACGACTATGCCGAAGGCGTTGCGGTCATCGGCGTCGAGTCGGACACCGGATCGCGGGCGGTGACGAGTCTGCCGCGCTTCTTCAAGCAGGGCGATTTGACCTTTCATACGACCCAGCGTGGCGTCGAGGGCGGTGTCGCGATCGGCACACGCCTCTCGAGCAAGTTGTCCGCGTATCCCGGTGACATCATCACGATGGTCGCCCCCGCCGGGTCGCAGTTCAACAGCAGCGTCGGCGCGTTCATCCCGAAGTATCGCCGCTACGAGGTGACCGGGGTGTTCGAGACCGGCATGTACGATTACGACAACAGCTATGTCGTCATGCGCCGTCAGGGAGCGCAGGATTTCGCGGGGTTGGGCGGCGCCGTGAGCGGTATCGAGGTGCGGCTCGCGCACCCCGAGCAGGCCACCGAAGCGGGCCAGCGGATTGAGAGCATCCTCGGCTATCCCTATCGCACGCTCGACTGGCAGCTTCAGAACCGCTCGTTGTTTTCCGCGCTGAAGCTCGAGAAGCTGGCGATGGGGCTGGTGGTCTTCCTCATCTGCGTGGTCGCGGCCTTCAATGTCGTCGGCACCCTGACGATGGTGGTGCGCGACAAGACGCGCGAGATCGGTATCCTGCTCGCCATGGGGATGCACCGCAGCCGCATCCGGCGCGTCTTCCTTATTCAGGGCGTGTTCATCGGACTCGTCGGCACGGCGCTCGGCGCGGTGCTGGGCCTGGTCGTCGGCGCCGGCGTCAACAACGGCCGTCTGATCCCGATCGACCCGTCGATCTACTTCATCGATCACCTGCCGGTCCTGAACAATCCGCTCGACGCCCTGGCGGTGATCGGGGCGAGCCTCATCATCGCCACGCTCGCGCCGCTGTATCCGAGCATGCAGGCCGCCCGGCTCGATCCGGTGACGGCGATCCGCTACGAATGAACGCGCTCCTCGTGGCCAAGACGATCCGGCGCGTGTTCGCGGGCGGCGACGGACAGTTGCTCGAGATCCTGCGGGGTGTCGACGTCGACGTGCGGCGCGGCGAATTCGTCGCGATCGTGGGCTCGTCGGGGGCGGGGAAGAGCACGCTCCTGCATCTCCTGGGGGCGCTCGACAGCCCGACGACCGGTGACATCTGGTTGGACGGGTCGCGCTATGCCGATCTCGACGCGCGGGGCGCGGCGGAGCTCAGGAACCGGAAACTGGGATTTGTGTTCCAGTTTCATCATCTGCTGCGGGAGTTCTCGGCTCTGGAAAACGTCATGATGCCGCTCTTGATCGGGGGCACGTCGCCGCGCACCGCGCGATCCCGCGCGGAGGAAGTGCTGTCCGAAGTCGGCCTCGCGGGACGCATGAGTCATCGGCCGTCCGAGCTCTCGGGTGGCGAGCAGCAGCGCTGCGCCGTCGCGCGCGCGCTCGTGCACGATCCGAGTGTCGTGCTCGCGGACGAGCCGTCGGGCAACCTCGACCACGCCAATGCCGAGCGGCTGCACGAGATCTTCTTCCGGCTGGCGCGGGAGTACGAAACGGCAGTGGTCGTGGTCACGCATAACCGCCAGCTGGCGGGGCGCGCGGACCGGGTCCTGTTGCTGGAGGACGGCCGACTCACCACGGTGAGCTCGGCCGATGCGATTCCCTGATGCTCTGCGATAACTGCAAGGAGCGGGACGCCATCATCAACCTCACGCAGGTCGAGCATGACTCCAAGGTCACGCTCCACCTGTGCGAGCAATGCGCCCAGCAGAAGGGCGTGGAGACCGGCGGTGCAGTGTTGAAGAGTCCACTCGGCAACTTCCTGGGAGCGGTGGTGAAGGGCGGCGGGTCCGGCGCGCTCGTCCCCGCGGGCGGTGAGGGGCTGCGCTGTCCGGCCTGTGGCAGCACGTTACGCGATTTCCGCGACTCGGGTCGCTTGGGGTGCGACCAGTGCTACTCATCGTTCGACACGCACCTGCGAGACCTGCTGCGGCGCCTGCACGGCTCGAGCCAGCACGTGGGCGAGCGCTACGACGTCCCAGGCGCAGCGGGGGGGGACGCCGATCCCCGCAGCGAGCTCCTCGACCTGAAGGCGCAGCTGCGGCGTGCCGTCGAGGGCGAGAATTTCGAGCTCGCGGCTGAGCTGCGAGACCGCATCCGGGTGCTGGAATAATGGATCTCTCACTGCTGCCCGACGGCGGGATGCGCTGGCTCGACGCCTCCGGTCCGAAATCGACCATCGTGCTGTCGACCAGGATCCGGCTCGCGCGGAACGTGCAGGGCGTGCCGTTCAGCCAGCGCGCGAAGGACGCCGACCGGACCGCGGTGCTGGCGCGGGTCAGTGAGGCGGCGGCCTCGTCCGATCACCTCTCGTCCGCCGTGGCATTCCACCTCGACCAGATGGAACGGCCAGAACGGCAGCTACTGCACGAACGTCATCTCGTCAGCAAGGAGTTGGCGGGTCTGGACCGGGACGCGCGCCCCCGGCCCGGCGCCGCGTTGCTGGTCCAGGACCAGGTTGGGGTGATGGTGAATGAAGAGGACCATCTCCGGCTGCACGGCATGTGGTCCGGATTCGATGTGGAAGGCGCGTATGCCGCTGTCGAAGCCGTCGATGCCGAGATGGGCCGGCTCGTTCCTTTCGCCTTTCACCCTGAATTTGGCTATCTTACGTCCTGTCCGACGAATGCCGGAACGGGGCTCCGGGCCAGCGTCCTTATCCATTTGCCGGGTCTTGTTTTGACCAAAGAAATCACCAAAGTTCTTCAAGGGCTGTCGCAGGTCGGATTAACCTTTCGGGGCTTGTACGGGGAAGGCAGCGATGTCGTCGGCAATTTCTTCCAGTTGTCCAACCAAACAACCTTAGGGAAGACTGAAGACGAGCTGATCGACCACCTCGGGAAAATCGTGCGGCAAGTCGTCGAATACGAGGAGCAAGCGCGGGATGTGCTGCTCCGCACGGCGCCTGAGGAAGTGGAAGACAAGACTTGGCGGGCGTATGGGCTGCTGAAGCACGCGCGCCGGCTGACGTTTGAAGAGACGATGAATCTGTTGAGCGGAGTGCGGTTGGGTGTCGGTCTGAATCTGCTTCCCGGGCCGGGGGTATATACGCTCAACAAGCTGCTGATTTACACTCAACCTGCGCACCTGGCGGCTATGGATGGCCGGTCGACCGGCGACCGGGAGCTGCCGACGGTGCGCGCTGCGTTTGTGCGGCGCCTGCTCGAAGCGGAATCCAGCTGAACGGCGAAAGGTGAGTTCGGAACTGCGATGAACGGCTACAACTTCACGGATCGAGTCCGGAAAGTTCTGCAGATGGCGCGGGAAGAAGCGGCGCGTCTGCATCACGAGTACGTCGGCACCGAGCACATTCTGCTCGGCTTGATCCGCGAGGGCGAGGGCGTTGCCGCCGCGGTCCTGACCAATCTCAACGTCGATCTCGAAGAGATCCAGCAGAAGATCGAAGAGACTGTCAAAAAAGGGAAAGCCGCGGCCGCCGCGGGCCCGGATCTCCCCTATACGTCGCGCGCCAAGAAGGTGCTCGAGCTGGCGATGAGCGAGGCGCGTGAGTTGAATCACTCCTACGTCGGCACCGAGCACCTGTTGCTCGGCCTGCTGCGCGAAGAGAAGGGGATCGCCGCGCAGGTCCTGACGGACGCCGGCGTGAACCTCGAGCAGGCCCGCGCGGAGACGCTGCGGTTGCTCGGCAGCGAAATGCCGTCGACGCCGGCTGGCGGCGGGACCGGCGCGCAGCCGACGCCTCCCAAGAGCGAGAAGAAATCGAAGACGCCCGCGCTCGACCACTTCTGCCGCGATCTCACGCAGCTCGCCGCCGAGGGCGCGCTCGATCCAACGATCGGCCGTCAGAAAGAAATCGAGCGCGTGATGGAGATTCTGTCACGCCGCAAGAAGAACAACCCGGTGTTGATCGGTGAGCCCGGGGTGGGCAAGACGGCGATCGTCGAGGGGCTGGCCCAGCTGATCGCCAGCGGGCAGTGCCCCGACGCGCTCAAGGATCACCGCGTGCTGTCGCTCGATATGGCCGCCGTCATCGCCGGCACCAAGTATCGCGGTCAGTTCGAAGAGCGTCTCAAGGCCGTGATCAACGAGATCGCGCAGAACAAGAACATCATTTTGTTCATCGACGAGCTGCACACGCTGGTGGGCGCCGGCGCCGCCGAAGGTGCGGTCGACGCGTCCAACATGCTCAAGCCGGCGCTGGCGCGCGGCGAGCTCCAGTGCGTGGGCGCATCCAC
>DASWDA010000004.1:0-3466 GCA_036395695.1 Gemmatimonadales bacterium | reverse complement strand
GGAGTCAGCTCCCCGGCATGAACGCGCAGCCGGCATTCTGCGCGCGAATCAACGCGTAGATGCCGGATGGGACGATTATCGCCCCTGGAACGAGATTCGTCCGAACCTCTTGCTGCACTTCTTCGACATTGCGGTTCGCTTGCTCCGCGAACCGGCGCCCCACGTTCCCCAATGAGATGTTGCAGACCAGGCTGATCATCCCACGCTTGTGCAGCGTCTCGATCTTGGTCGCTGTGTTTCCGGCGGATTGTCCCGCGCGCCAAAACACGTTGCGGCGTGCAGCGGCCCCGGTATCGTGATCGTCGGTCTTCGTCTCCCTGCCCAGCTCATAGCGATCCCACAGCTGGTCGTTGAGCGCCATCGGCGTGCCGAGTCGACGGAAGACGACGACCGGAATCGTCTCGGCGTCCGTGGTGTTATGGACCTCGTGATACTGGTCGAAGAACGTCGACGCGTAGCTGAAGACTCCACCATCGTCGATCACGCTCGCGTTGAAGACGACGCGGTAACGTGCCTTCGCGAGACGATCGAGCCACGACGTATCCCAGTTGGACTGCTGCGGAGCAGATTCAGCCCGGAGCTCGTCCGCATCCATGGCAAAGGCCGCTGCGGCGAGTCCTAGTTGCGAGAGAAAGTCTCTGCGTCGCGGCATAGGGGGCTGTTGGTTGGAGGTGTTTTTAAGCTAACGTCATCAACTATGTCCGCCATTTTCTGCGTCGTGGTGATGCTGGGACTCGCGGCGATGGGCTCTGCCCAAGAGAAACCCCGTGTCGTCGTCACTACCGATCCGGAGCTCGACGACGCGAACTCCCTCATCCGCTATCTGCTGTACAGCACCGATTTTCGGACCGCAGGACTCATCTACGCGAGCAGCGGCTTCCACTGGAAGGGCGACGGCACAGGAAAGAAACTGTCCGTCCCGAACCGCGAGTACTCCCGCTGGGGGCTCAATCTCTGCCCGTGCGCCTCGTGGCGCTGGGCGCCGGACGAGCACTACATCGACACCGCCGTAGCAACCTACGCGCAGGTGTACCCGAACCTGAGGGTGCACAATCGGAATTACCCGGCGCCCGCCGAGCTGCAGTCGACGATCAGGTGGGGGAACGTGGAGTTCGACGGGGACATTTCGCAGGACACTCCCGGATCAGACTTGATCAAAGCGCTGCTCCTGGACGACGAGCCGGGCCCCGTCTACCTGCTCGCCTGGGGTGGCCAGAGCACAATCGCGCGGGCCCTGAAGTCGATTCAGTTGCAGTACTCGGCAACGCCTCAGTGGCGTGCCGTTTATCAGAAGGTGTCGCGCAAAGCCATCCTCTCGGCCTCTGGCGATCAAGACGACACGTACGCGACTTACATCCATCCCAACTGGCCTGACATCAGGACCCTCCCCGCCGGCGTGGGCGGCGTCGCACTCGGCTACGAGGCGCAAGTCACGGTGAGCGCGGAGGATTCCGTGTACTACTCCACCGCTTGGACGCGGGAGAACATCTCGAGCCGCGGTGCATTCGGCGCGCTGTATCGGGTGTGGGGCGACGGCAAGCAGATGGTGCAGGGCGACAGCTTCGACTACTTCGGGCTGTCGGGCTACACCGCGGACCAGCTCAAGGCAAAAGGCTACATCGTCTGGACACCGCCCCGCCCGAAGGGAGAGTTCCTCGGCGAGGGCGATACGTTCACCTACCTGAACCTCATCGACAATGGACTGCGAGGATACGAGGCCGGCACCCCGGGGGGCTGGGCCGGACATGGGGCGAGTGCAGCGACCGCGGCCACGGGGCAGAGCCCGCTGCCCCGAATCACGATCAACTCGTACGACGATTTGCTCCGGTTGCAGGAGGCCCGCGGACGTTCACCGTCGCCTGACCCCGATTTCACACCGGCAGCGCAGCATGGGCTCGCCGCTCGACTATTGTGGTCCGTGACCCCGACGTTCGCCGGCGCCAATCATGAGCCCAGGGTGTCAGTTCGCGGGAGCCCAGCGTTATCCGCTCGTTCGGGCGAGACGATTCGACTCGAGGGGCTCACGTCCGATCCGGATGGGAACGCGGTGACCGTGCGGTGGTGGCAGTGGCAGGAGGTGGGCACCTATCCCGGCAAGGTCAGGTTCTCGAACCCCACCGCGCTCGCCACGAGCATGCAGGTCCCGCCAGACGCCGCCCAGGGACAGACCATTCAGCTCGTCCTCGAGGCAATCGATAACGGAACGCCCGCGCTGACCCGCTACCAGCGGGTGGTCGTCACCGTCACGCGCTAGCGCCGGGGTTAATCCCTGCGCCGCCCGTGTAGGCTGCCGCGGGGTACAATCGCCGAAAGGAGACTCCCATGACTACTCGCCGTCTTCTCGGCAATTCGCTCGCGCTCTGTGTCGCGCTGTCGCTTGCGTGTTCGGAAGAGCGCACCACCGCTCCAGCCACCGCCGACGTGTCGCCCTCGTTCTCACGGCAATCGGCCGCGCCGAGCGCGCGGTTCTACGCGCAGCACAATCTCGTATCCGACGGGGCCGTCTCGGCCGACCATGTGGACGCCGCGCTCGTCAACGCCTGGGGGCTGGTCGCGAGCGCGACATCGCCCTGGTGGGTTGCGGACAACGGCACCGACTCCTCGACCCTGTATAACGGCAACACCGGCGCGACGCTTGCGCTCCGCGTCGGCGTCGCGGGTGCGCCGACCGGCGTGGTCTTCAACGGCGGAGCGAGCTTCGTCGTGACGAACGGCACCGCTTCGGGTCCGGCTCGTTTCATTTTCGCGACCGAGAGCGGCACGATCGTCGGCTGGAGTCCGGCGGTCGCGGTCACGCGGGCGGCGCTTGCAGTCGACAATTCCGTGGCGGGCGCCGTGTACAAGGGTCTCGCGATCGCCACGACGGCCGCGGGCGACCGCCTCTACGCCACCAACTTCCACGCCGGCACCGTGGACGTGTTCGATGCGACATTCCATGCCGTCCCAGGCGGCTTCAGCGACGCCGCGCTACCGCCGGGGTATGCGCCGTTCGGGATCCGCAATCTCGGGGGGACGATTTACGTCACCTACGCGCTGCAGGACGCCGACGCGCACGACGATGTCGCGGGCGTCGGGCATGGGTTCGTGGATGCGTTCGATACCCAGGGCAATCTGCTCCGTCGCGTGGCATCGCGCGGGCGGCTGAATTCTCCCTGGGGGCTCGCTGTCGCCCCGAGCGATTTCGGAGAGTTCAGCGGGAACCTGCTCGTCGGGAACTTTGGCGATGGCCACATCAACGCCTTCGACCTCGGGCGCTTCGAGGGCACCGGCGAGCTCGTGCAGCGCGGTCAGCTCCACGCCGCCGATGGCCAGCCGCTGACGATCGACGGGCTGTGGGCACTCGCGTTCGGCAACGGCGCGGCGGCAGGGCCGACCAACGCGCTCTTCTTTACGGCAGGTCCGTTCGGCGAGCAACACGGGCTGTTCGGCAAAGTCGTGACTTCTACGGTTCCCGATTAGCGGGTCT
>DASWDA010000003.1:0-2513 GCA_036395695.1 Gemmatimonadales bacterium | reverse complement strand
ACGCAGATGCTTTGCGGCCGGCTCCCGTACGGAGCCTGCCGCCAGGCCTCAACCGCCTGGACGGCCTCTAAAGACCGAGCGGCCGCAAGCAAGACCCGCGGGGATCACACCCCATCGATCATCTTGTCGCCGGACGATCCGTGTCCGCGCACCTAGGTAAGGCTGGGCGCCCCGCGCGTCGGAAACTGGCCCTCACTCCGTGCCAGAGGTGAAGCCATTGGGTTGAAAGAGCACTCATCCGCCAGACGCGCGCGTGCGCCGGTCCCACTACAGGTAAGGCTCCATCTTTGTTGCCTGGGCTGGCTACGCCGCAGCGGCAGAGCGCACCGGGTTGCGCGCCGCGGCACCATGGTGATGGTGGAGAGAGCTCGCTATTCGTCGAGCCCCTCTATCAAGGCGTCACCATTACCTTGATCGCCTCGCGGTCGTTCATCGCCCGATAGCCGTCGGGCACATCGTCGAGGCCGGTGACGCGGTCGAACACGCGGCCCGGCTCGATGCTGCCTTCGAGGATGTCCGGGAGCAGCTCCTCGATGTACGCGCGCACGGGGGCGGGGCCGCCGCTGACGCTGATGTTGTTGTAGAACGCCGGCTGCGAGGCGGGCATCGTCTCGTCTTGGGGAACGCCGACGCGGCCGACGGCACCGCCGGGCCGGGCGATCTGGATTGCCGTGAGTTCCGACTGTTCGAGGCCGACGCACTCGAGGACGGCGTGGACGCCGTAGCCGTCGGTGAGTTCGCGTACGCGCTCGATCGCCTCGTCGCCGCGTTCGCTGACGACGTCGGTGGCGCCGAACTCACGCGCGAGCGCGATCCGGTCGGGATGGCGGCCGAGGAGGATGACCTGCTCTGCGCCGAGCCGCTTCGCGGCGATCACGCCGCACAGGCCGACGGCGCCGTCACCGACGATCGCGGCGATCTTGCCGGGGCCGACCTTCGCAGTTACGGCCGCATGGTGGCCGGTCCCCATCACGTCGGAGAGGGTGAGCAGCGACGGCATCAGCGCGTCGTCCTCGCCGACCGGCAGAACGACAAGCGTCCCGTCCGCCTGCGGTACACGCACTGCTTCGGCTTGTGCCCCCGGGACGTCAACGGTTCCGAAGAAGCCGCCGTGGACGCACGAGGTCTGCAGGCCCTCGTGGCAGAAGACGCAGGTGCCGTCTGAGAAGGCGAACGGCATCACAACAAGATCGGCGTGCTTGATCTCGCGGACGTCCGCGCCCACGGCTTCGACGACGCCGATCGCCTCGTGGCCCATCATGCGGCCGTTATCGCTCGGCTCCATGGTTTTGTACGGCCAGAGGTCGCTCCCGCAGATGCAGGCGCGGGTGACGCGGACGACCGCGTCGGTCGGTTCGATGATGGTGGCGTCGGGGACGTTCTCGATGCGAACGTCGCCGGCCCCGTACATGACGGTCGCGCGCATCAGCTCTCGACTTCCGGCGCTGCGGCGTACTCCTCGTCGGTGACGTGCCCGCCCCAGGTGACGACGCTGCCCTGATCGTCTGCCTGTTGCATCGCGATGTGGGTCATCAACCGTGTCGGCGCGGCGCCGTGCCAGTGCTCCTCGCCCGGCTCGAAGAAGACGCGGTCGCCGGGGCGGATCACCTCGATCGGCCCGCCGCGCCGCTGGCAGAGACCGACACCTTCGCTGACCCAGATCGTCTGCCCGTGCGGGTGCGTGTGCCACGCGGTGCGCGCACCGGGCGTGAAGTGGACGCTGCTTGCGCTGATCCGCGACCCGTTCGACGGCGCCGCGATCGCGTCGATGTAAACCGAGCCCGTGAACCACTCACTCGGTCCCGCCGCGGTCTCGGTGCTGTTTCTCGTGATCTGCACGTCTGCCTCCTGATCGTCACGAGCAAGATTGCCTCGCGCCTGCTTAGCGTGCGGAAGAGAGAGAAGTTCTTCCAGTCGAGGTGTTATCGTCTTCCTCAGTCCTGCGAGCCCTCGGGTTTGCGGGACTCGCCTCGCTTGCGGAGCCCGCGAGGTGACCCCTCTCTAACAAGTGACCCGAGCGGCGATCGGTGGC
This sequence comes from Gemmatimonadales bacterium, assembly GCA_036395695.1. Lineage (GTDB taxonomy): Bacteria > Gemmatimonadota > Gemmatimonadetes > Gemmatimonadales > GWC2-71-9 > 20CM-2-65-7. The sequence goes on along the minus strand of DASWDA010000003.1, from coordinate 481 downwards.
GACCGCTGCCAATCGGATTCGGCTTGTTCACGCGGTTTCCGGGCTTGAAGCACCTGAGCCGTTTGCGCCCGGTTTCCTGTGGGGTGCAAAACTCGATGCGTGCCCCGAGAAATCCGGGATTTGCAGGCAGGACGCCGATTTTTTGGCACCCCACGCGGCGCCGGCGGGGAGCGGCGTCCGCCGCGCTTCCTAGGCTGTCTGCATGCGCGTCGTCGGTATCGACCCCGGGCTTGCCGCTTGCGGGTACGGCGTCGTCGAGGAGGACGGCTCCAAGGTGGGGGCACTGGCCTTCGGCTGCTGGCACACGGAGGCGGGGGCGCGGATCGAGCTTCGCTTGCGCGCGCTGTTTTTGAGCGTGGCCGCGTTGGTCGAGCGCCACCGGCCGGACGTGGTCGCGCTCGAGGAGTCGTTCGTCGGCCGCGACGCCCGCGGCGCGCTCTCGGTCGGGCAGGTGCGCGGCGCGCTCCTGGTCGCGTGCGCG
>DASWDA010000002.1:0-5058 GCA_036395695.1 Gemmatimonadales bacterium | reverse complement strand
CCGGCTGACTTATCGCTGGAGATCGTGCCCGTCGGCCTCTACTACCGCGCGAAGCAGACCTTTCGCAGCGCCGCGTTACTCCACTTTGGCACGCCGTTCTCGATCGAGCGCATCGCAATCGCACGGGGCGCGGAGCCGCCTGCCGGCCCGGTTCGTGACCTCACCACCCGGCTCGAGCAGGCGTTGCGGGACGTGACGCTCGAAGCACAAGAGGTGGATGCACACGCGCTGATCGCCCGTGCCCAGCACGTCCTCAGCGCCACGGACACGATGCCGGAGAAGCCCGCGCCCCTGGCCGACGAGTTCGCGCTGCGCCGGCGGCTGCTCACGGGCTACGACGTCGCGCGGCGCCAGTGGCCCGACCGCGCCGCCCGCCTCCAGGCCCGATTGGAGCGGTTCGAAGCCTCACTCTCCGCCGCGGGGCTCGACGCGCAGCATCTTGCCCCGCGCAGCTATGGGTGGCGGAGCGTGGTCACGTATGCGGTGAAGAGCGTGCTGTTTTTGACGCTCGGACTCCCTGCGGCGATCGTCGGCTGGTTGATTCACTATCCGGCCTACCGCGCCGTGGGCTGGGTCGCGACCGGCATCGCGAAAGGCGATGAGGATGCGCTCGCGACGGTCAAGGTCCTCGCGGCGGCGCTGCTCTTTCCGCTGACGTGGTCGGTCGTGATCGCGGCCGTGTGGCTGTGGCGCGGCCTCTGGCCGGCGGTGCTTGTGGCGCCCGCGCTGCCGCTGACCGGTTACGTTGCGCTGCATTTCGCGGAGCGCTTCGATCGCATGGTCGGCGCGACGCGCGCGCTGGCGATCCTCCTGTTTCGTCGCAGAGCGTTCTTGCGACTGACCGCCGAGCGTCGCGAGATCCGTGAGGCCATCCTGCAGTTGGGACGCGACGTGGAGGCCTGAGCGGAGCGCGCGGCACGCCGCGGAGCGAAGGACCTGCTTTCAATGGCCATCATCAAAAAGCAGGTCCTTCGGGCCTTCGGCCCTCAGGATGACAAGCGCGTTCGCTTACGTGAGAGGAAATAGAAAAAGAAGAAGGAAGCAGCCGAAGGACCTAGACGGCCCGGTGCAGGTAACATTCTGGAGCCTCAGCACCGGGACAGACACGTGCCTCGACCAATTCGCATCTTGAGCATCGATGGCGGCGGCATCCGCGGCATCATCCCCGCGATGGTCCTCGCCGAGCTGGAGCGAAAGACCGGTCGTCCGACCTGCAAGCTGTTCGATCTCATTGCCGGGACTTCGACCGGTGGGGTCCTCGCGCTCGCACTCACCAAACCCGATGCCGCGGGCCGTCCCGAGTTTTCGGCGGCCCGCCTGATCGAGCTGTACGAGCTCGAGGGCCAGACGATCTTCTCGCCCGCCTGGCATCGCTGGCCGGTCATCGGCTTTCTCTACGATCTGTTGTTCGTCCGCTACTCAGCACGACGAGTCGCGCGCGTGCTGCGGCAATACTTTGGCGACACGCGTTTGTCCGACGCGATCACACCGCTCCTCGTCACCGCCTACGACCTGGAGACGCGGGACCCGTGGTTGTTCAAGAGCGAGAAAGCAAAGATCAGACCCGATCACGACTTCCCCATGCGCCAGGCGGCCTACGCAACCTCTGCGGCGCCGACATACTTCCCGCCGCTCCCGCTGCCGGCGCCGCCGCCGCTCCGCCAATACGCGCTCATCGACGGCGGCGTGTACGCGCAAAACCCGGCGATGGCCGCCTACGTCGAAGCGCACACGATGTACCCGGAGGCGAGCGACTTCATCGTCGCGTCGCTTGGTACCGGCGAGACAAAGCAGCCGATCCCCTACCGCAAGGCGAAACGCTGGGGAGTCATCGGCTGGGCTCGGCCGATCCTCGACATCCTGTTTGATGGTGTGAGCTCTACCGTGGATTACGAGCTGGACCAGCTGCTGCCGCCGGCGGGCGGCTCACAGCGCCACTATCGGTTTCAGGCCGAGCTCGAGGAGGGTGAGGATTCGCTGGATGATCCGAGCCCGGCAAACATTCAAAGACTTAAGGGCGTGGCCCGGAAACTGATCGCGGCGAACGAAACGGCGCTCACGACCTTGGCGGCGCAGTTGGCGGTGTAACAGCGAAGGGATCTGCTCGTCCTTCTCCCCTCCTTTTCTCACAAGCGCACGCGCGCGGAGCGAAGGACCTGCTTTCAATGGCCATCATCAAAAAGCAGGTCCTTCGGGCCTTCGGCCCTCAGGATGACAAGCGCGTTCGCTTACGTGAGGGGAGTTAGAAAAGGAGGAAGGAAGCAGCTGACTCTCGGTCAACGCGGCATCCAATGGCGCGAACGTGATGAGTAACGAGGCGTGAACCACAGCTCTTCAGAGCTGGCGCAGTGGCCGAGCCGGTCCTTCAGGACACGGATAACGAAACCCGAGTCATCAGTTCTGGAATGGGGTGGGAGGAGGTCGTTTGAACCGTGCCTTAAAAGGCCGGCTCGGCTACTTCACGAGTCCTGAAGGACTCCGCGATGGTTTTGCCGCCCTTCGCCGCCGCTTCACCTCGCCGCTCCTTCATCACATATTCTGCTCGAACTCCAGAGAAAGTGGACCATGACGATCGGGACGCGACGCGAGTGGCTCAGAACAATGGCGGCGCTGGGCGCGGGCTCCCTCGCGGACGCGGTGATCCCCCGCGCGCTGGCCCGCGCGGCGCAACAGCCGACGCAGGACCCGACGGCCGCGTTTCGGGCCCAGATCGGCGCCGTCCCGATCCAGGCGAGGCCGCTCGGCGAGAATCTCACCCTGCTCTCAGGGCCGGGCGGCAACGTGGTTGTGCTGCACGGCGCGGACGGACTGGTCGTGGTGGACACGTTCGTCGCCCCCGCGTGGCCCAAACTCCAGGAGTCGCTCGCGAGTCTGGGGAACGGCGCGCCCCTGAAGTTCGTGATCAATACCCACTGGCACTTCGACCACACCGACAACAACGCGCCACTCCACGCCGCCGGCGCCACCGTGGTGGCGCACGCCAACACCAAGCGGCGGATGAGCGAGCCGCACCACCTCGCGGTGCTCGAGCTCGACTTCCCGCCCTCGCCCGCGAGCGCCCTGCCCCAGCGCGTGTTCACGGACCGCTACGCGCTCGAGGCGAACGGCGAGCGGCTCGAGCTGTCGCACGTTCCGCCGGCGCACACCGACACCGACGTGACCGTGCGGTTCGAGCACGCCAACGTGCTGCACGCGGGCGACGTGTTTTTCAACGGCCGGTATCCCTACATCGATGGCAACACCGGCGGCCGAGTGGACGGCATGATCGCGGCGTCGGACCGCCTGTTGAGCCGCGCCGACGCGGGCACCAAGATCGTGCCGGGCCACGGCCCGCTCGCTACCAAGGCCGACCTCGTGAAGTATCGCGACATGCTGTCGACCGCGGCGGACCGGGTACGGAAGCTCAAGGCGTCCGGCAAATCATTGGAGGAATCGATCGCCGCCAAACCGTTCACCGATCTCGATGGCGACTGGGGCGGGGGGCGCTACAAGGGCGACGACTTCGTGAAGATCGTCTATCTGACGCTGTAGGAGCGGCCGCCGTCTTTCTCTCTTCTTCTTTTCTCAGAGGCGAACGCGCGTGTCATCCTGAGCGGAGCGCGCGGCACGCGCGCGTAGCGAAGGACCTGCTTTGAATGGCCATCATCAAAAAGCAGGTCCTTCGGGCCTTCGGCCCTCAGGATGACACGCGCGTTCGCTTACGTGAGGGGAAATAGAAAAGTGGAAGAAGGAAGCAGCCCCAAGGACCTGCTTTTTAGGTTCCATCACGCCGTAACAACTTTTTTCCCAACCAGAGAAACATTTAAGATGCCCGCCGCACGCGCGAGGTAACGCACGCGCGCTAAAACCCGTTTCGCAAAGCAGTTATAAACGTCGTAAACCGCATCACCGCAACGCCTGCCGCTGTTGCGCCATTGCCACACCCTCCCGCGCGCAAACTCGGTGTAGGAAAAACGCTCGCGTGATCAATACCAAATCGCATTGCTCGTATGGGCTGATGTCGCTCGCGCTCCTCGCGTGCGCGACTGCCGCGCGCGCGCAAGACATCCCGCAACGGCCGACCTATGGCATCGAAATCGCGTTCCGCTCAGGCCACGCCGACCGCGGCTTCATCCTCAACGATCGCCCCGTCGTGCAACCGGTGATGTGGTTCTCGGGCGCCGGCACCGAGTTCTCCGCGTGGAGCAGCTTCCCTGTCGCCCAAACTACTGACGGCGCCCGCCCGCAGATCGTCGAGCTGGAGCTGACCCACGAGCAAACGTGGGGAAAAATCACGGTCGGGCCCGCGGTCAGGATGTACTTCTATCATGACGCGCTCAACGCTGAACGAGACCGCTCGCTCGAAGGCTGGTTGAACCTCTCGTATAACGTGGGGCCCTTTAGCCTCTTCACACGACACAGCCTGGACGTCCTCACCTACAAGGGCGCGTACTTCGTCGATGCCGGGATCGAGTCCGAGCACAAGCTCACGCCAACCCTCGAGCTCGGCGGCTCACTCGGCGCCGGATACGGATCCGCGCGTTTCAACGCCGACTACGCCGACGTCGCCAAACGGGCGCTCGATCGCGTCCGCGCGGCGACGTGGCTGACGGTCCACGTGAACCAGTTCTACGTCGGTCCCCATCTCGAGTTCAGTACCATCGTCGACCCCGCGATCCGCGCGGCGACTCCACGACCCACCTACCTCCTGGTCAGGCTCAGCATGGGAGGAGAATTCTAAATGACTGCGACAGCCGCCCCGGCCATCCGAACAGCGCGGCGGGGGCCGAGTCTCGTCACACGTCTGGCACAGCTCGGCAACATCCTGCGGCCCACACCGCACGTGCCGCTCGCGGTCCCAGGCATGCAGCTGTTCGCCAAGCTCGAGTACGTGAACCCGGTCGGCAGCATCAAAGACCGCCCCGCGTTTTGGATCCTCAAGCGGGCCGCCGAGCGCGGTGAGATCTGCGACCAGACGACGGTGATCGAGTCGTCATCGGGGAACTTTGCGTCCGCCCTCGCCGCATTCACGCGCCTGGTCGGCTTGAAGTTCATCCCGGTGATCGATCCCAACATCTC
>DASWDA010000001.1:0-15931 GCA_036395695.1 Gemmatimonadales bacterium | reverse complement strand
CCTTGCGCGGCGACCGGTGCGGTTGGCGGTGCCGGCGGCGGCGCGGACTGCCGGCGATGGTCAGTCCCCCGTCGCGGCGTCTCGACCGGTACCGTCACCGGCGGCGCCGGTGGCACCGACGCCTGGGAAGGCGGCGGCGCTGCGGGCGGCGGTGACTCGCTTTTCCTGCCCAGTGCGAGATATCCGCCGACGCCGACGACGACCACCACCAGCGCACCGACCACCATGCCGACGCTCGAGCGCTTCTTCTTCTCGGCGCCGAGCTTCAACCCGGCGCGCGGAATCGGTGTCGTGGGAGCGGACGTCACCTCGGTCGGCGCGTCCGCCGCCACCTTCCGCGGCGGAGGGCGGCGCTGTGCTTTCGCGCGCTCGCCAGACTTGGGCGTCGCGACGGGCTGCTCCGGCCAGACCGCCGTCGCAAACTCCTCCATCGTCCCAAAGCGCTGATCGGGCTCCTTGGACAGCGCCCGGGCGATCGCGACGGAAAGAAACTCCGGCACCTGGGCGCGCTTGGCGCTGATGCGCGGCATTTCTTCGAAGATGTGCTTATAGAGGATGGTATGAACGGAGTCGCCGGAATAGGGCAGCTCGCCGGTGAGCATGCGATAGCCCACGACGCCTAAGGAATACTGGTCGGCGCGCCCATCCACCGTCCCGCCCTTCGCCTGCTCGGGCGCCATGTAATCCGGCGTGCCGATGATCATGCCGGTTCCCGTGAACCCACTCGCCGCCTGCAGCGCTTTCGAGATCCCGAAATCGGTCAGCATCACGCGGCCGTCGTGGTCGAACATGATGTTCGCCGGCTTGACGTCGCGATGCACGACGCCGCGCTGGTGCGCGTGGCCGAGCGCGCACGCCGCTTCCCAGAGCACGCGCTGGATGTAGTCGATCGTGAGCTGTTGCTTCTGATCGATCACGTCCTCGAGCGACGTGCCCGCGATGTACTTCATCACGAAGTAGTTGAGGCCGCCTTCGCTCTCGACGCGGTAGATCGGGATGATGTTCGTGTGGTCGAGCTTCGCCGCCGTCTTCGCTTCCTGTTGGAAGCGCTTGACGATGTGCTCGTCCATCGAGATGTCGGGCGGGAGCACTTTGATGGCGACTTCGCGCTCGAGCGTCAGGTCGTGCGCGAGGAACACCGCCCCCATGCCGCCTTTTCCCACCATCCGGTCGACGCGGTACTTCCCCTCGACGAGGCGCTGCAGCCGCTGCATCAGACCATCGGTGCCGGTGCTGGCGCCCAGCGTCCCGCCGCCGGTCACGTCGGCGCCGCAGGCCAAGCAGAACTTGCTACCGTCCGGCAGGGGCGTGTGACACTTGACGCATTCCATCGTCGATCCGGCAGCTCCCGTCATGGGCGCGCGCGCGGGGCGAGGAACGAGCTGCGCCTGCTTCCCGACACGCTGGGCGAAGCGTGTGGGCGTGCCTTACTGGCTCCGGGGACCGCCGGACCCGGCAGGATGAGATTACAGGTGCGGATCCCAATGAACGGGACTTGTTTGATGCACATCGAGTAACGCATGGCGACACCGGCGTAATCCACCACCGCCACGTAATACGATCCGGCGCTCAGATCAAGGATCAGATTCTCGGTCGACCCCGCGTTTTGGGACGATCCCACCTCGGTGACGCCGGAGCCCGTCGAGCCGGGCACCGTGAGCACGTAGATGTCGATGTCCGACGAGTCGCGCCCCGCCACGAAGGGGCGGCTCTGAATGCGGAACAGCGTGGAATCGCCGAGACCGGGAGCCGGGACATTGATGCGGTACCAATCGATCTCGAACGGATTGTCGATGTTCAGCGTATCGCTGAAGCCGGGCAAGCCGGACGCCCGCGTCGGAATGTTGATCTGCCTACTGTCCGCGTAGTGACACAGATCGTTTTCCTCGTACGCGTCCGGTTTGATTCGTGGGTCTGCCGTGAAATACCCCTGGGCCACCGTCAGTCCGTATCGCTGGGTGCGCGAGAAGAAGGTCAGGACGTGCAGATCATGGCTGGGCAAGGTCTTGAGTGCCACGGTCGTGGACTCGCGCTGCGCCTGAAGGGGTTGGAATTCGTCCCCTTTGCAGCGCGAGAAATCCGAGCCGACGAATTCAATGGAGTCGCGTCCATAGAACTTCTCGACCGGGTCGCCGGACGCACCGTAATTATACGCCAGGGAGTCGATCAGGAAGGTCCGCGTGGCAGCGGCACTGGTGTCGCCGAACGATGGGTACTTAATGAAGAACGTGAGCGCCTGGGTGGAGTCGGTCGTGTGGAAATGAAACCAGTCTTCGCCCTCGCCCAGCGTGCGGTCCACCGGTTCGAACGCGAGCGCGGGATTCGCGAAGAGGATCGGCGCCAACGCCGTCCCGGGCCACGGACCGCCCAGGTCGAGGTTGATATCGGTGGGGATCGTGTCGTTCGGCTCAAACACGTCCTCTTTCTGGACGAGCGTCGTTCCGGTGTCGAGGCCGAACACCCCGGCGCCGAGGAAGAACAACTGGCCGCTGTGCGCGGGCGGCGGCACCCAGAACTTGATCTGGCCCAGGCCCGCGGTGTCGCGCACGCGCGAGAACGGGTACTCGATCAGATTGACGTCTCCGAGACTCGCCAGGAACATGGAGTCCACGCCGACGCCGTAAATCGTCACCACCTCGCCGTAATGCGCATCGCGCGGGCGCACACTGTCGATTTCGAGGGGATTCGCAACGCGCAGCGAGAGATCGGCCGCCTCGGCGTGCTCGAACGCCACGGCGCGGGCCACGATGTCCACCGTCCCGCTGTTCACGCCGGTTACCGTCGCGTAGCCGCAGCAGTCCTTGTCCACCCGCGCGATCGATCCACTGCCGCTCCCGAAGGCGAAATCGACGTTGCCGATCGCCTGCGTGTCAGCGCCGATCACGCGCCACGCCTGGGCGTAGATCGAGACTTCCTGACCCCGCAGGACGACGTGTGACGGCGCCTGGAGCGTGACGAAAACCTTGTCGCTCTTGTCGGTTGGGAAGGCACAGGTGACGCCGGCCAGCGCCACTGCGACTGTTACGATGGGGGTAGCTCGGTGGAAACCGCGCATCCGGGACAATCCGTGAACGTGAGGACCGAACATACAATACGCGGGTGACCCGGGCCAGACGGTGACTTAGAGCGTGCCGCGCCGCTTGAGGTCGAGATACTTCGCGACCACCGCCTGCGCCGCGCGCTCCGGTGTGACATCGATCACCAGCACCCCCGCCCGGCGCATGTGCCCGAGCGCCTCCTCGCGCGCATGCAGCAGCTCCTCGGCCGCCGCCTTCCGGAATGCGTCCCGCGGGATCGCGGGTCGCTGCGTTGCGACGGCATCGAGCTCGCGATTGCGCAGCGTAACGGCGAGAGGCAGGTGGCGCGGACGCAACGTCGCCACGTTCGCGACGAGCGCATCGGACGCAAAGCGATCGATGACATCGGTGAACAACACCGTCAACGCGCGCTTGCGGTTGCGCGCCGCGAGATAGCGAAACGCCCCGGGATAGTCGGGCTCGACCATCCTGGGCTGGACCTCCGCCAGTACGTCCATCACGCCGCGCACGCCGCTCCGGCCGCGCTCGGGCGCGACGAAATGCTGGACGCCGTCGGCGAACGTCATGATCCCGACGTTATCGTCGTGCTGCGCCGCCGCGTACGCCAGCTCGAGCGCCGCCTGCACCGCGAAGTCGAGCCGCGCCACACCGGCCGACACGTCGGCGGTCATCAGCCGGCCGGTATCCAGCACGAGCAGCACCTGCTGGCGGCGCTCGGCCTCGTACTGGCGCGTGATCACCTTGGCGCGCCGCGCTGTCGCCTTCCAATCGATGTGCCGCAGATCGTCACCCGGTACCCATTCGCGCAGCGACTCGAACAGCCGCCCCTCACCCAGGCGGCGAATCGGTTTCATCCCCGCCTCCCGCCGTCGCATGGCCTCGGCCACCGACGCGCGCAGCCGAACCGACACGAGCGGCGGATACACGACGACCTCCCACGGCAGCGGCACGCGGACACGGCGACGGCCGAGCCCCAGCGGTCCAATGCTGTCGAGGACGAAGCCTCCGGCGCCGCCGCGCTCGCGTCCACGCCGCAGCGGCACGACGGGCACCGTCTCGCGGCCAACGGCGCGCGGCTCGATGCGCAGCGATCGAGGCGGCTGTGGGCCGCCCAGGATCTCGGGACGTACCTCACGGACCCGCAGGCGCAGGCCGCGCCCGGAGGGATTGGTCCAGCGGTAGGTGACCTCCCCGGGATGCCCGACCGACAACGCGGGCAGCGGCTCGCGGCTCACGGTGACCGGCCCCGCGACGTCGGCGTCGATCCAGACCAGGACGATCAGCACCAGATCGGCAAGCAGCATCACGTCGAGACCCCACGGCGTCCAGAATCCGGCAACGCCCAGCAACGACAGGAGGCCCGCAATCACGAGCGCCCGTGGTGTCCACAGGATCCCGGCGACCGTGCCAAGGGCATACCACAGCCCGACGAACGCCGCGATGACGGCGCCGGCGAGCACCATCGGCTGCGGGTTCACGCCGTGGGAGCCTCAGTCCGGTCCAGAATCGCCTTGAGCGCCTGATCGGCGGTCACACCCTCGAGCTCGAGCTCGGGCGCCACGTTGACGCGATGCCGGAGGATCGCGGGGGCGAGCTGCTTCACGTCGTCGGGAATCACGTAGTCGCGCCCGTCGAGCAGCGCGGTCGATCGTGCCGCCTTGAAGAGCGACACGCCGGCGCGCGGGCTTGCTCCGAGTGTCAGCGAAGCGGCCTCGCGCGTGGCGCGCACGATCGCCGTGATGTAGGCGGTGATGCGGGGCTCGACGCGCACGGCATCGACCGCCTGTCGCAGCTGCTCGAGGCCGGCGCCGTCGATCACCGGCGCGACGCCGTACGTGTCGGTGCGGTCGGCTTCGAAGCCTTCGACGTACCGCGTCAGGATCCCCTGCTCCACTTCCGCCGACGGATAGCCGATCTGCACTTTAGCCATGAAGCGATCGAGCTCGGCCTCCGGCAAGGGGTAGGTGCCCTCGAACTCGATCGGGTTTTGTGTGGCGAACACGGTGAACGGCTGTGACAGCGGATGGCTCTGGCCGTCCACCGTCACGGTCCGTTCCTGCATCGCCTCGAGCAGGGCGGCCTGCGTCTTCGCCGGCGCGCGGTTGATTTCGTCCGCGAGCACGAGGTCGGCGAAGACCGGGCCCGGCCGGAACGAGAATTGTTGAGCCCCGGTGAGCAGCGTGATACCGGTGATGTCGGCCGGCATCAGGTCGGGGGTGAACTGGATGCGGACAAAGCGCACGTCGAGCGCGAGCGCGAGGGTTCGCACCAGGAGCGTCTTGGCGGTCCCGGGGACGCCCTCGAGCAGAATGTGCCCGCGCGCGAGCAGGCAGACGAGCACCTCGCGTGTGGCAGCTTCTTGTCCCAGCACCACCCGGCGCAGGGATTCTAGAATGCGTTGCGCGTCGTGCGCGGGCGCAGCTCCTCCCACACGTCCTCCACGGCTTGAGCGGCAAGAAGCACGCGTTGCTCATCGCGATCGCGTGCAACGAGCAGATGATGTAACCGGCGGACGGCGCCGCGGCCTGCGGGGCCGCGCATCGCCAGCTCCAGGCTTTCGAGCCACGGCACGACGTCGCCGCTCCCGAGGTGCCCGGTCCGACTCAGCCTGCGCCGCAATCCCAGCGCCAGGCGCTGCACGGCGGTATCCGCGGCGGCGGCGCTCTCAAGACCGGCGCCGAGCGCCTCGAGGTGCTCGAGCGGCGAGCGCCGCCGCCGTTCGATCACGGATAGCGCGGGACCGAAACGCACCGCCGTCATCGCGAGCCACACCAGGGCGACGGCAATGAGCTGCAGGATCGCCCAACCCGCCGGCGAGCTCCGCAACCAGGCCCACGTGCGACCGGAGGACGATACAGAATTCTCGCCGCCGAATCCCTGATGGTATTCGTCCCACACGACCCGGCCGGGACGCTCGGGCCGCGGCGTGAGCAGCGGCAGCAGTACGATGGGGACGTCGGTGTCGCGCCAGACGCGGTTCGTGAACCAGCGCCGATCCGCGGCGAGCGTGATCGTGCCACCGCCCCGATAGCGCAGCCGCAGGATCGCAGGCCGATTGTTCAGCGCCACCACGACCGTATCGACTGCGAACGGCACCAGCGTGCTGCAGATGCCGGGGCGGGAGTCGTCTTCGTCGACGCTTTTTCTCAGCCGCTCGAGTCGCTCTACCTCGGTCGCCGTCGTATCGGTCTGCGGGACGTCGGCCGTCAGAACGCGCCGCGTGGTGGGCAGCCGAACATCCGTCTCCCGCGCCCGGACCCCGACGGAGTCCTGGAACCCCAGTCCTCCCGGCCGCGTGCGCCACCCCGCGCACGCCGTGACGCCGGCGCCATCGCCCGTCGCCACCACGGCGCCTCCCGCCCGCACGTAGCGCACGACCTGCTCCATCTCGGTGTCCTCGAGAGGAATGAAGGGATCGAGCAGGACGAGCACAGCGGGGCGATGGGCACGCTCGGTGGCAAGCGCCGCGAGTGACGTGCGACGCCGCTCAGACAGCCGGCCCAGACCCACGAGGATTTCATGCAGCGCCTTGCTCCCGGTCGGGCCGCTCAGATACGTCGAGGTCCGAAGATCGAACTCGTCTTCCGGCGGGTTGCGATTTGCCGCCCAGAGTGCCAGGCCGATGGCGGCCGCCAGAAGTAGCGCCGCAAGGATCTCAAGCCGGTACGACGTACTGCCCCCGGACTAGCTCCGTTGCGCCTGCGCCGAACGTTGCGTACCCGTCGGCATCGCAGGGGACGGCCGCGAAGAGGTGGCGGTAGAGCTGGGCCACGAGGCCGGCCAGGGACGCGCGACCCCGGTCGGTCAGACGCGCTTCCCCGACGTACTCCGCCGGCGTCTTCGAGGCGTGAAAGCGTAGCGCCTTCCGGCGGTCCAGCTCGAGGACAAGCGCCAGGAAGCGCTGGCCGAGCGCTTCGGCGTAGCGGCCGGCGCGCGCCAGCTCCTCCGCCATGGCGAGATGGGCTGCGGCGTCCATGATTAGGGCCGCGCCGGCTGCCGTCTTGGCCTCGCCGGTCCGTACGCCGGGGCGGACGATCCGCCACATGACGTACCCCATGTGTACCAGGAGGGCGACGAGCGCGACGACGACGAGGGTCATGCCGATGTTGAAGCCGAGCGGATGCTGCCCCGCCATCCGATTGAGCCAGTCGACCAGATTCTGCCACTGGCGCGCCAGCCACGAGAGGAGGGGCCGGCGCTCGACCCACTGAAACTCCGGGCGTGCGAACACCTGGCCGATTACGCGCCGAATCGAGTCCGGATCGATTAGTGAGTCTCCGTCATCCCCGTGCCCAGCTGCTCGCTCAGGACCTGGAGGTCGAACGCCTCGCGCCGCACCCGCAGGTCGTAGTACAGCAAGGTGAGCGCGCACGGCAGGATCGGCGCCAGCACGATGCCCATCAGCGACGCCACGACCACGAAGAGGGGCTGTAACGAATCGTTCCCCGCGACGCCCAATACGCCGCTGATGCCGCCGATGACCATCTGCGGCAGGAATTGGGAAATCAGCCACGCGACGACCACGGTCCCGAAGACCTTGCGGCGCGCGCCGCGCGTCAGCTCCCAGGAGCGGCCGAACGTGTCGAAGGCGCTGGGGAGATCTTCGAGCACGATGATCGGTGTGGTGGTCCCGTACCCACACGCCACCCACGCCACGAACCAGATCGCGGCGACGACTCCAATGAAGATCATCAACCCGCCCATCGCCGGCCCCACCAGCCGCCCCATGAAATACAAAGCCACCACCGCAAGCGCGCAGGCGAGATACACGAGGATCAGCAGCAGCGCCTTGCTGAGCGCCACGAGCAGGAGCGGAATGATCTTGTCGATCCCAAAGCGAAGCGACGCACCGAGGTTCGGTTCCTGGCCGAGATAGGAGTCCGAGATGATCCGAATCGTCCCGGCCTTGAGCAGCAGGCCACAGACGGTCCAGACAACCACCAAGGCGAGAATCACGCCGATACTCGCTCCCAGGTGTTGCTGGAAGACATTGAGAATTTCGATCGGAGTCTTGCTGAACCGCAGGTTCAGGTAAATCCCCGCCGCCGTCGGAAGCCAAACCAGGATCAGCGTCAGCCGCATGAACAAGCCGAAATGACGCCGGTAGATGTTGAAGCTGCCGTCGAGGATCTCGCCCAGCCGCATGGGTCTGATGTTGGAATTAATGGGTCGCTCCGCGCGAGGACACGCGGTAAGATGAGGACATGCCGCCTTCCGCGCGAGACCTCGATCTGCGCCAGCATCATGGCGTCGAAACGCCGGAGCACGTCGACGTCCAGTTCGAGCTGGCCGGCGTGGGGTCGCGCGTGGCCGCAGGGTTGCTCGATTTGATGCTGCTATTGCTCGGATTCTTCGCCCTCCTGGTCGGCGGCAATGCCCTGGTGGCCGGGTTGTTCTCCCCGCGTGGGATGGCGCAGAGCTGGTTCGCCGCCGCGATGATTCTGCTGACGTTCTGCTTCCTGTGGGGTTATTTCACGCTGTTCGAGGCGCTCAACGGCGGACGGACGCCGGGGAAACAGGCCCTCGGCATCCGGGTCGTGATGGACACCGGACGCCCGATCACCCCCGCGGCGGCGCTGATCCGGAACCTCGTCCGGTTCGTCGATAGCTACATCCCGGCCCTGTTCGCGCCCGCGGTGCTGTCGATGTTCTTGCACCCGAGCAACAAGCGTCCGGGCGACATGGCGGCTGGAACCATCGTCGTCCGCGATCACCCCACGGACTGGACGCTGGGAGCGCCGGCGCCCGCGGACGAGCTCCCGGAGCCGATCGAGACCGGGCCCCCGGACCTGTCCGAAGAAGAGTTCCGGTTACTGGATCGCTTCCTGGGGCGGCTCAATGACCTGACGCCGGAAGTTCAAGTGCGGATCACCACGGACCTGGTACGCCGGTTCGAGCAGCGCATCCCGCGGCGGACCGCGGATAACCAGGCCTACCTGGTGAACGTGTTCGCCGACGAACAACGCAAGCGCCGCAGCCGCTTCGCGCCGCGCGCGAAGGCCGGCGCCGCGGGCCGCATCACCGTCCCCGCCGAGCGCTTTATACAGAAGAAGCGCGAGGCATGGGAGAAATTCCGCGCCACGGCGATGTTCATGGAGCGCTCCGGCATCGGCGGTCTGGCGCCTGGCGAGATTCCGGCGTTCGCCGCCCAGTACCGCGAGGTGGCCGCCGATCTGGCGCGCGCGCGGACCTACCAGGTCGATCCGCGAGTCATCACGTACCTCGAGCGCGTCGTGACCGCCGGGCACAACGCGTTGTATCGCGCGCGCGGCACGGAGCGGACACCCATCCTCCATTACATCCTGCGCGACTTCCCGGCCGCGGTGGTGCAGTCGTGGCGGTACGTGCTCCTCGCGTTCCTCTTATTTGCGGTCCCCGCGGCGGTCGGCTACGTCATGATTCGCGAGCAGCCGGCACTGGGCGACGAGCTGTTGTCGCCCGTCATGGTGGCGCGCGCCGAGGCGGCAGCCGAAAACCAGGCGGAGGGTCGCGGCTACGCGGAGACGGAAAAGGAATACCGCCCCCAGGTTGCCGCGCTCATCATCTCGAACAACATCTCGGTCTCGTTCGGAACATTCGTCGGCGGCATCAGCGGCGGGCTGCTCACGGCCTGGCTCCTGTTCACCAACGGCATGATGTTGGGACTCGGGATGGGGCTGTTCCAGAACTATCACGCGCTGCCGTATCTGCTGACCTTCGTCCTCGGCCACGGTGTGCTCGAATTGACCGCGATCTTCATCTCGGCGGGGGCCGGCTTTCGATTGGCGAAGGCGATGATCGCGCCCGAGGACCGCACGCGCGGAGACGCGCTGGTCGTCGAGGGACGCATCGCCGCGCGCATGATCGGTGCGGTCGTGACGCTGCTTGCGATTGCGGGGACCATCGAGGGCTTGTTGTCGACGTCGGACGCCGCCGCGGCCTGGAAGTACGGCGTGAGCGCCAGCAGCGCGGTATTCCTGGTCCTCTATCTCCTGAACGGCAGAAGCCAGCTGCCGCGGCTCACCGCGCCCACTCGATCAGCGTACCGAGACGTGGACCGATGAGGGGGACGCTGGTACCGAGGCTGTTGAGCGAGCCGAACGCGAACTGCGCCTGGACGACGCCGGTGGCGTGATCGCTCAGACGGTACCGCAGATCGGTTCCGGTGCGGACCAGATACCCCAGCAGCTCCATGTTCTGTGAGGGCCCCGTCAGCTCATGGCGGACCTCGAGCATCGGCGCCAGCGTCGTCTTTGGACCGAGCGGCCGCTCGAGCCGGGCGCCGAGCGCCAGGACGTTGCCGCGCGGGACTGGGAACGTACCGGGATTCGGACGGAACCGGCGCATGTCCCAGCCGTAGACCGACAGATTCGAGTTGCCGACCGGTAAGCTCATCGCGGCATACGCCAGGACACGGGTGCCGATCGTACTGGTGGAGTCTCCGGTCAGGTCGTTCGCGCCGGTCGTGGTGAAGACCAGCGCACCGCGGAAATACTTTCCACCCCCGAACGGTCCCTCGATGCCGAGGCGCGCGCGAATTTCACCGCCGGGGGACATCTCCTGTCCACCTCTGACCGGCGTGTAGCTCGCGCCGTAGCGATAGCTCGCGCCCGCCCCGATCGCCCAGTTGGAGCCCATCTTAAACGCCGAGGCAAATCCCGCGGACATGCCGCCGCCCGACCCGAAGCTGGGCGTCGTGAACCCCAACAGATCGGTCGCCGTCGCGCCAAAGAGCGGAATCGTCGTGTCGGTCACTGTTCTCGCGCCGGTGGGAATCGTCCCGACGATATTGAGTAAGAGCTTTCCAGGGACGACCCCGATCGTGGCGCGGAGATCGGTGTCCACCAGGCCGGAGTGATCGACCGTCTGGTCGTTGCTCAGGGTGGCCGATGCGCTGACGAACGCCGTGCCCACGTCGAGTACCAGGCGATCGCCGACTCGCTGCGTGACGACGATCGGGATCGTGAACTCGCTGATCTTTTTGAACGCCAATCCGGTGTGGAAGCTGTAGGACTCGAACGTTGCGCCGGTGCGCGCCAGGGTCGTTGCGGCCTGCCCCTGCAGCACTCCCGGAGCGACGCACAACCCGGCTGCAAGCAGGAGCGCGCGCGCGCGCGTCACGGAATCGGCAGCTTGAAGATGATCCGGATCACGCCGGACGCTGAGACGACACTCGTGATGCCTTGGCTTTCATTCGTCGGATGGCTGGCGATGCTCGTGATCCCGGTCGCGGTCAACGCATCCGCCGGGCTCGGCGAGACGTCGGTCGTGGCCTGCTGCAGTGCGCCCACCGCTGCGGGCTCGACCGGCACGGTGACATCCGCGACGGTTGCGGCGACGGTCACCACGTCACCCGGTGACGCCTGGACCGCGGGTGCGGCCTCGGCCGCTTGCTGCTGCTGCTGCGCCTGCTGAAACGAGGGATCGGCACGCACCGCCGCGCTGAATGCCGTGGCCGCGGCGCGATAGTCGCCGCGATCGAGCGCCTCGAGTCCCTGACTATAGGCCAGGAAGGCGGCGAGGTTCTTCGGACCCTGGCGCAGGATGCGCTGCCGCTCGGCCTCCGTCAGCTGAATCCCGAGCTCCGTCGCGAGACCGAACACGAGCTGCTTCTCGAGGTCGAGCAGCTGTTTGAAGCTGCCGTTCGCCTGCGCGCCAGAGCGCACGCTGCCGTCCCCGCGCACCACCGCCGCCGACATCCGCACCGGTCCGTTTTCGGTAATCGTGGCGACGCCCTGCACCATCCGCTCCGCGCGGAGCAGACGACCCACGCGCGCGGCGGTGCTGGGATCGGCGCGCCCGCTCGCGCCGAGCTTCATCTCGTCGAGCAGCGCACCAACCTGGATACGCTCCAGCAGCCGAAGGCTGCGCACCATGGCCAGATCGGTCGCCATCAGCTCGGCGAGCCCGCGCGACAGCGGCTGCAAGCCTGAGTCCCCGGCGATCGTCAGCGGCAGCACGGCGACCGTGGACGGCTCGGGGGCAGCTGCCGTGAGCGTCGATTCACGGGCAAGCGCCAGCTTGGCCGTCTGGGTCGCCTGCGTGCGGAGCGCGATCAGCGCCATCGCACGCAGCGCCGAGACGCCGCGAGTCTGGGGGTGCTTGGTGGCGAAGTCGGTGTAGGTGGCAAACGCGAGATCGTAGCGGCCGTTCTTCTCCTGACAGCCGCCGATGACCATCGGTCCCAGCGCGTCGTTCGGCGCCAGGATCTGTCCTGCATTCGCGACGACGACGGCGCTGTCGCAGCGGCCGGCGCTCATCAAGGCGGCCGCCAGGCGGAAGCGGATAGGCGCGTTTGCGGGCTGCTGTGCTGCCTGGGCTCTGAGGGTCGGGATTTCGGCGGGTGTAACAGACCGCGGCCGTGGCCCCCCCCCGCCGGCGCAGGCCACGACAAAACCGCTCATGCTTAGGAGCAGGACCCTGCGACCAGCCAACGTCGGGGACTCCCGGACGAGAAGGGGTCTTAAGATGCCAGCGCCTCGAACCCTCGCAAGGGCAAGAGGCGAATGTGTGATTTACCGGTGCCTGACCGGAACCGCTATGACGCGCGTCACCTGCGCGCCGCTGCGCGGCGCGAATGGTCTAATAAGGAAAGCAGCACGGACTGCCCACCTGCGCAGGTTCGGGGGCCACCAGACGGTGGGGGGGGCGAAACGAGGGCGATGCCGCCGGCTCACTCTAGGCTTTGCAGCATCTGACGCATCTTGCGCGCCAGGTCCTCGATTTGCTTGAGCCCAGCCAGCGTCTCCTCGTCGTATTTCTCCGGCGCGAGGAGCAACAACTGAGTCTCGGCCAGAATCGCCGAGAGAGGGTTGGAAAGGTCGTGGCGCAGCTTCGCCATCGCCTTCAGCTCAGACATCACAACAACGATCGGTACAGGTCCCGCAGGTGGTGATCCCGCAGGTCTCGGACCGATTGCCACAAATCCTGCTCCGTGCCGGCGCAGAAGATCTCCGCGCTCGAGCGCTCCGCCTCGGTCCCCTCGGCCCCGAACAGGATACGGCCACGCCAGACTCCATCTTCGGTGCGGCGCAGGGAGAGTCGGATGTCTACGGGTTGTCCGTCGAAGCGAATAGGAGGCAGGTCGTGGACGACCGTGTCGGTCGCAGCAGCTGGTGAATATCGGGCAGGTTGTGCAGGCATGCCGATCCAGGGGCTGGTTTGAAACAACATTATAAATGGCTAGGAGTTACGCAATAGCTCAGCGCTCCGGCGCAGGGATGAACGTGAGCGCGAACAATACCAGGCACGCCCACAGCACCCACACCCGCGACTTCGGCAGCGGGCGATACGCGTCGAGCACGGGAGGGTGGCCGAACTGTCCCCGCGACAGGACGAGCACGATGATGGCCCAGGCGAACCAGCTCTTCGAGAGGTAGCCCAGCAGCAGCACGAGCACCCAGAACACGCGGGCGACATGTCGTTGGGCCCGCGGGAACGCCGAGTAGAGGATGTGCCCACCGTCGAGCTGGGCGATCGGCAGCAGGTTGAGCATGGTGACCAGCATCCCGACCCACCCGGCGAATGCCATCGGGCTGAGCGTCACGGCGCTCCCACCGTGCGTCAGGTGTCGCAATAGAAGCGTCGCCAACGAATCACCGAGCAGCCACATCCCCCACCCAGTCGAGACCTGCAGCCCACTCGCGCCTGCCTCGGTCGCAATCTGGCTGTGCGCCAATCCGACCCAGAGCACGGGCAGGGCGATCACGAATCCGGCGAGGGGACCTGCGGCGCCGATGTCGAGCAGCTGCCGGCGGTCGTTGAGAATCGTGCGCAGGCGGATGAACGCGCCGAATGTCCCGACGCCGATCGGCATGGGCGGTCCCGGCAGGAAGTGCGGCGGAGACACGTTGACGAGGTAGCGACGGGCCGTGAGGTAGTGGCCCATTTCGTGACTGAACAGGATGGCCATGAGCGGGACCGAGAAGGCAAAGCCGCTCACGCATGCGCGCAGGAACGCCCAGTCCCACGCGGCAGGATTGAAGATCAACCCCAGCTCCGCGGGGACGGCACCGGCAATCACGGCGCCGGAGATCGTCGTCATGAACAGCGTGGCCGCGAACAGCAACGCGTGCCGGAGCCAGGCTTCGCGCGGCTTGATGGTCGAGCGGGTGAGAACGAGGTGGCGCCCGTCTCCCTCGTTCGACCAGTAATAGCTCCCCGGCCACTGGCGGAGGGCGTCAGCGAGTGCGGGCGAAACCGGGGGCCCGGCGTGGGCCGGATCTACAAGCGCATCAACAACTTCGCGGTCGTGGAGGGGGGTCGTCCGCCACGCCAGGAGAAATGGGGCGAGACTCACGGGCGCTCTTGACTCGCCGCCCGTCGAGGCCTACTATCACTCGTTCGCACACCGCCAAAATCCCAAGTTTCCATTTTCAACCAGGACCAATCCCCCATCCCGGGAATTTCCCCGCCCGCACGCAAACGGAGTTGAAGCACAAGTGGATATCGCCGAACTGAAGAGAAAGTCCGTCGCGGAACTACACGCGATGGCCGAGAGCCTGAACATCACCAACTACTCTGGGCTCCGCAAGCAGGATCTCATTTTCCGCATCGAGCAATCACTCCTCGATTCCGACACCGTTCTCCGCGGCGAGGGGGTGCTCGAAATCCTGCCGGAAGGCTACGGGTTCCTCCGCAGCGCCGACTGGAACTACCTCTACGGACCCGACGACATCTACGTCTCGCCGAGCCAGATCAAGCGGTTCGATCTGCGCACCGGCGACACGATCACGGGCCAGGTCCGGCCGCCGAAGGAAGGCGAGCGCTATCTCGCCCTCCTGAAGGTCGAAGTCGTCAACGGCGAAGAGCCGGAAAAAGCCAAGCACCGCGTCGCATTCGACAACCTGCGGCCGCGCTACCCCGAACAACAGCTCAAGCTCGAGCGCAAAGACGGCGATCTGTCGATGCGCGTGATGGATATTCTGTCGCCGATCGGCAAGGGCCAGCGCGGCCTCATCGTGTCGCCGCCCAAGGCCGGTAAGACCATCCTGATGCAGAAGCTGGCCAACTCCATCATCGAGAATCACCCCGAGGTCTACCTGATCGTGCTGCTCATCGACGAGCGGCCCGAAGAGGTGACCGACATGGAAGAGAACGTGAAGGGGCCGAACGTCGAGGTCGTGTCCTCCACGTTCGATGAGCCGGCCGACCGGCATGTGCAGGTCGCCGACATGGTGATCGAGAAGGCCAAGCGCCTCGTGGAGCACGGCAAGGATGTCGTCATTCTGCTCGACTCGATCACGCGCCTGGGCCGCGCGCACAACGTCGTGGTGCCGCACTCGGGCAAGATTCTGTCCGGCGGTGTGGACGCCAACGCGCTCCAGAAGCCCAAGCGCTTTTTCGGCGCCGCCCGCAACATCGAAGGCGGCGGCTCCCTGACGATTCTCGCGACCGCCCTGATCGACACCGGCTCGCGCATGGACGAGGTGATCTTCGAGGAGTTCAAGGGCACCGGCAACTCCGAGGTCATCCTCGACCGGCGCATCGCCGAGCGGCGCACGTTCCCCTCGATCGACGTGCAGCGGACGAGCACCCGTAAGGAGGAATTGCTCCTTACCAAGGAAGAGCTCAACAAGGTCTACCTGCTGCGCAACTTCCTGTCCGACATGCCGCCCGTGGAGGCCATCGAGTTCCTGCTGGAGCGGCTCAAGCGTACCAAGACCAACACCGAGTTCTTCCAGACGATGTCCCAGGGATGACGGTTGGAATGTTGGACGGTTGGACGGTATGAACCTTCCAACCGTCCAACCGTCCAACCTTCCGAGCAAAGGCCGGATCCTTGCGGTCGATTGGGGATCCAGGCGGATAGGTCTCGCGCTCTCGGACGAAACCCAGACGCTCGCCCAACCGCTCACCACCCTCACCCGCCGCGCCGGCAAGCGATTCCCCATGGCGCAGCTACTCGAACAGGT